>NZ_JAPVYE010000004.1:0-349869 GCF_041431685.1 Streptococcus sp. 20925_1_22
AATGTGAAAGCGCTTTGCAAACGAGAGCTTGAAAGAAAATATTTTTATTCAAAAGAAGGGGCTTATTATGGTCGAATTAAATCTGAAAAATATCTATAAAAAATATCCCAACAGCGACCACTATTCAGTGGAAGACTTCAATCTAGATATCAAGGACAAGGAATTTATCGTCTTTGTCGGTCCTTCTGGTTGCGGAAAATCAACTACGCTGCGTATGATTGCGGGTCTTGAGGACATCACAGAAGGAACTGCCTCTATTGACGGTACAGTGGTCAATGATGTGGCACCAAAAGATCGTGACATCGCCATGGTCTTCCAGAACTATGCCCTTTATCCGCACATGACTGTTTATGACAACATGGCCTTTGGTCTCAAGCTGCGCAAGTACAGTAAAGAAGATATTGACAAACGGGTCAACGAAGCAGCAGAAATCTTAGGCTTGAAGGAATTCTTGCAGCGCAAGCCAGCTGATTTGTCTGGTGGTCAACGTCAGCGGGTAGCTATGGGACGCGCTATCGTTCGGGATGCAAAGGTTTTCCTTATGGATGAGCCTCTGTCTAACTTGGATGCTAAGCTGCGTGTTTCTATGCGGGCGGAGATTGCCAAGATTCACCGCCGTATCGGAGCAACAACTATCTATGTTACCCACGACCAGACTGAAGCTATGACCTTGGCGGATCGGATCGTTATCATGTCAGCGACCAAGAATCCTGCTGGAACTGGAACGATTGGACGAGTGGAGCAGATTGGTACGCCGCAGGAAGTCTATAACAACCCAGTTAATAAGTTCGTTGCCGGCTTCATTGGCAGCCCAGCTATGAACTTCATCCCAGTTAAGCTTGAAGGGAATGAGATTGTCACAGAAGGGCTGCGCTTGACTGTGCCAGAAGGAGCTCTCAAGGTTCTGCGGGAGAAAGGTTACGAGGGCAAGGAGCTGATCTTCGGTATTCGTCCGGAAGATATCAATGCGGAAGCTGCTTTCTTGGAAACTTTCCCGAATTCAGTTGTGCATGCTAAGATTTCTGTTTCAGAATTGCTGGGAGCAGAGTCTCACCTCTACTGCCAAGTGGGTTCTAGTGAGTTTGTAGCGCGTGTGGATTCACGGGATTACCTAGAAACTGGTGCGGGTATTGACCTAGGCTTTGACCTCAATAAAGCACACTTCTTTGATCCAGAGACAGAGAAGACAGTCTATTAATCAGTTGATAAACAAAGAACGCAGACAGGCTTGTCTGCGTTTTTAAAATGGCTGCTATAACTTCATTTTTTTACTGAAAGTTGCTCAGATTTTTGCTTGTTTTAGTTTTCCTATAAGAATCTCAGCTGAAATGGTGGCATGTGTAAGCTGCTCCCAATTGATTAGATTTTTTTCAACATGAAAGAGTAATGGAGTCATCTGCAGCAAGGCAGTTTTCTCCTCAGAATGCAGTGCATGTGTGGATTCTACGGTATTTCTAGATAGGATAGTAAAGTGTTTTTGGAAATGCTGGATGATATCTTGATTAGAATAATCTTTCTTGTCCAGATACTGAGCAGCTTTTTGTCTAATTTCTTTCAGATGATTTTCTGTTGGGATGACTTTAATGATAAGCCCCTCTTTTTTCAATACTCGCTGAAATTCATGGTAATTAGCTGGTGAGAAGATGTCCAGCAAGACATCCATGCTTTGTTCCTGAACGGGCAAGTGTGCCAAATCACCTACGAACCATTTTACAGCAAGGCTCTGATCGCTTTTGGCAGCTAACTGGATAGAATCTTTGGATAGATCAAAAGCGTAAATTTCTTTGTTGGGGAATGTTTCCTGGATTTTTCGAGCATAATATCCCTCTCCGCAAGCGACGTCTAGAATGGTCTGTTCTTCAGGCAGGGTCTGTAGCAGATCCAGCAACTCGTCTAGGATATGTTGATAAAAGCCGGCTTCCAAGATGACTTGCCTATTTTGAAAGCTTGTTTTGTCATAGTCTTTAGCTTGTTTGGCCTGAGGAGCTAGATTGACATAACCGAATTTGGCGATGTCGTAGGAATGGCGATTGGCGCACTTGAGGCTGTTTTCTTCCATAGCCAAGCTTTGCTGGCAGAGTGGACAGGCTAGAGCCGGAGCTTGGGCAAAGCGGGCGAGTCTTGGTTTCATTAGAACTCTCTTTCTATTTCTTATAGTAAAGACATAGAAAAATCCGATTCAGATAATCGGATTTTTATCTTTAGTAGGTCAGGACAAAGTATTTCTTCTTACCGCGGCGGATAACTGTTAGCTCGTCTTCCAGTTTATCTGAGTCGCTAAGGACATAGTCTAAATCTTGGATGCGCTCACCATTGAGGTAGATAGCACCGTTTTGGACATCCTCGCGAGCTTGACGTTTTGAGTTTACCACACCGGCTGTCACAAGTAGTTCTACAATATTAAGGTTGTCTTCTGCCTGGACCTGATAGTTAGGCACACCGCGCAAACCTTGTTTGAGTTCCTTGACGGACAAATTTTTGATATTTCCAGCAAAGAGCTGCTCAGTGATATTGAGGGCTTCCTGATAAGCTTCTTGACCGTGAACCAGACTGACCACTTCGCGAGCTAGGACTTTCTGAGCCAAGCGTTCGTGTGGTGCTGCTTCAAACTGCTGACGAATTTCTTCAATCTCATCCAAGGACAGGAAGGTGAAGATTTTCAGGAAGCGGATAGCATCTGCGTCCATGACATTCATCCAGAATTGATACATTTCGTAAGGAGAAGTCTTGTCAGGATTGAGCCAGACAGCATTACCTTCTGACTTACCAAATTTTTTGCCAGTAGCATCGGTAATGAGCGGAACGGTCATCACATGGCCAGTCTTGTCAGCCTTGCGGCGCAGGAGTTCTGTACCTGCTGTCATATTACCCCACTGGTCAGAACCACCGATTTGCAGGGTTACGCCGTGGTTTTGATTTAGGATATAGAAGTCATATCCTTGCATGATCTGGTAGGCGAATTCTGTATAGGAAATCCCTGTCTCAATCCGGCTCTTGACAGAATCTTTACTCATCATGTAGTTGACAGTGAAGTATTTGCCGACATCGCGCAGAAAGTCGATAAAGCTGATGCTGCTGAACCAGTCATAGTTATTGACCATTTCGGCCTTATTATCACCTTTTTCAAAGTCCAGAAAACGAGAAAGCTGATTTTGGATAGATTTTACCCAGCCTTCCACGGTTTCCTTGGTTTGGAGACTGCGCTCAGCATCCTTAAAAGATGGATCGCCAATCAATCCAGTTGCTCCTCCAACCAGAGCGTAGGGTTTGTGTCCGGCTAGTTGCAGGCGGCGGCTAGTCAGAATGGCTACCAAGTGGCCTAGGTGCAGGCTGTCCGCGGTTGGGTCGTATCCGGTATAATAAGAGACTTGTCCTTCTTCTAAGGCCTTGCGTAAAGCTGCTTCATCAGTGGTTTGGAATACCAAGCCACGTTCTTTTAGCTCATCAAAAATGTGCATCATGTCTCTCCTATTCTAAAAGCCAAGAAATTGGCTTATCTATATTTTAAATTTATGTTACTCTATTGTATCATAAAGCTTTTAAATAGCAATGATTCCTTGAAATAAATCATAGATATTTGGTATAATGGGAAGATAACAAGGAGAATCGAACTTGGAACAATTAATAGAAAAATTAAAAGAGTTCTGGGGAAAAGCCCAGCAGTTTATCAAAAAAATACATCTTCCAGAATGGAGCAAGAAAATCGGCAGTGGTAACAACGGCTGGTCTATCAGTGATGTTTTTGCTGTTTTCTTACGGACTTTTAAACTTCTGATGAATATGGCTTTTGTGTTTATCTTCTTTGGTGCCGTCATCGGTGCTGGGATTGGGATAGGCTATGCAGCTAGTCTTTTCAGTAAGGTGGAAGTGCCCAAGCAGGAAGAGTTGGTCAAGCAGGTGAATAATATCTCTGGTATTTCTAAGCTTACCTATGCTGATGGTAGCTTGATTGCAGAAGTGGATAATGATTTGCTCCGCATCCCAGTTAAGAGTGACGCCATCTCTGAAAATGTAAAAAAAGCCGTTATCGCTACAGAGGATGAGAACTTTGAAACGCATAACGGAGTGGTGCCCAAGGCTGTGCTTCGGGCTACGCTCGGATCTGTTGTCGGAGTTGGATCTTCTAGCGGGGGTTCAACCATTACCCAGCAGCTAATCAAGCAGCAGGTGGTGGGCGATGCGCCGACCTTCAAGCGGAAAGCGGCGGAGATTGTCGATGCGCTGGCTTTGGAGCGCTACATGTCCAAGGATGATATTTTGACGACCTACTTGAACGTTTCGCCTTTCGGGCGCAACAATAAGGGGCAGAATATTGCTGGTGTGGAAGAAGCTGCTCAAGGAATTTTTGGTGTTTCTGCTAAGGATTTGACTGTGCCCCAGTCTGCTTTTATTGCCGGCTTGCCACAGAGTCCGATTGTTTATTCGCCTTATGCAGCGGATGGTAGTCTCAAGAGTGCAGGAGATATGGCTCTGGGCTTGGAACGTGCCAAGGATGTGCTCTATAATATGTATCGGACGGGCAAGCTAAGCGAGAAAGAGTATAAAGAATACAAGGACTACGACTTGACCAAGGATTTCAAGCCTTCTGAAAGCTCGGAAAAATCTTCGCATGGCTACCTTTATTACACAGCGGTCGAAGAAGCCCAGCAGACCATGTACGAGTACTTGATTCAGCGGGATAATGTTTCTCAGCAAGAGCTGAAAAACAATGACACTGTCAAAGCCTACAAGGAATTGGCCGCTAAGGAACTGAGCGATGGCGGCTATACTGTCACCACCACAATTAACAAGAACATTCATACGGCTATGCAAAATGCAGTAGCCAACTATGGCGGCATCTTGGATGACGGAACTGGTGCAGTTGAAGTGGGAAATGTCCTCTTGGATAATAAAACCGGTGCTGTGATTGGCTTTGTAGGAGGCAGAGACTATGCTTCCAATCAGAACAATCACGCCTTTGATACGGAACGATCACCGGGTTCGACTATTAAGCCGATTCTTGCTTATGGGATTGCTATTGACCAAGGTCTGATGGGTAGTGCCAGCGTTCTTTCCAATTATCCAACTAACTTTTCAAGCGGCGATCCAATCATGCACGTGGACAGTCGTGGTACGGCCATGATGGATTTGCAAGAAGCTCTCAATACTTCTTGGAATATCCCAGCTTATTGGACTTACCGCGGATTACGCGAAAAAGGTGTCAATGTCCGTGGCTATATGGAAAAAATGGGCTATTACATCGATGACTACAGCATTGAGAGTCTGCCTATGGGCGGGGGAATTGAAGTATCTGTAGCTCAGCATACCAATGGTTTCCAAACCTTGGCTAATAATGGAACCTACCAGAAAAAATATATGGTTGAAAAAATCACAGACCGAGATGGCAAGGTGATTTACCAGCATAAGGCCAATCCTGTTCAGATTTACAGTCCAGCAGCGGCTACGATTATGCAGGAGCTCATGCGGGGAGTTATCAATTCTGGGGCTACTACGACCTATAAATCCAGAATCAGTCAGGTCAATGGAACCTTGGCTGGAGCCGATTGGATTGGTAAGACTGGAACAACCAACACCAACGGCGATATGTGGCTGATGCTTTCTACTCCTAAGATGACTTTGGGAGGCTGGATCGGTCATGATGATAATAGCTCTATGGCGGCGTTGACTGGTTATAATAATAACGCCTCCTACATGGCCTATATGGCAGATGCTATCTATCAGGCAGATCCAAATGCCTGGGGTGTTGGTGATAAGTTCACTCTTGATCCGAGTGTGATTAAGTCTGATGTACTCAAGTCCACAGGGGAAAAGCCAGGTACAGTAACGGTAAACGGCCGCTCTGTTAATCTCAGCGGCCCGACAGTGCCTAGCTATTGGGCTAAAAATGGTGCTCCGACCACGACCTACCGCTTTGGTATCGGGGCATCAGATTCGGATTATCAAAAAGCTTGGTCAGCTATTCTGGGCGGTTCTACCTCTAATTCTAATTCCAGTTCCAATTCTAACAATAATCGGCAAGGGAACTAGCGCATCAAGAATAGTTTTAACTTTTCAGAAAGCGGATGAAATCCTTGCAATTTCTAGCTAAATAAGGTATAATGATAACAATAATTTGTCGTGTGCTTTATTTGAAATATTGTCCAAATAGAAGCTTACAGCAGTTAAATCAAACTTGAATAAGTCAGATTTAGCTGCTCTTTTTGTGCCTATTTTTAGGAAAAATGGATTATGTAACCATAATTTAATTTTTCTGAAAATTAAACAAAAGGGACTGATTGTGGCTGTTTTGCAGCATTGTAAATGACAGAGGATTTTCCTCTGAAAACATTTCACAGAACTCGCCCTCAAAGCGTTGAGAAAAAGATATGTCTTTTCTCGCTTTATCAAGGGCTTAGTATCTTATCATAAAGGAGTAAAAACTTGGCAGGACATGAAGTTCGATACGGTAAACACCGTACCCGTCGTAGTTTTTCAAGAATTAAGGAAGTTCTTGATTTACCAAATTTGATTGAAATCCAAACGGATTCGTTCCAAGATTTCTTGGATCATGGTCTGAAGGAAGTCTTTGAAGATGTACTTCCTATTTCAAACTTTACCGACACTATGGAATTGGAATTTGTCGGCTATGAAATCCGTGAGCCTAAATACACGCTGGAAGAAGCACGTATCCATGATGCTAGCTATTCAGCACCAATCTTTGTGACTTTCCGTCTGATTAACAAGGAAACTGGTGAAATCAAGACTCAGGAAGTCTTCTTTGGTGATTTCCCAATCATGACTGAAATGGGAACCTTCATCATCAATGGTGGTGAGCGGATTATCGTATCCCAGTTGGTGCGTTCTCCAGGGGTTTACTTTAACGATAAAGTTGACAAAAACGGAAAAGTTGGCTACGGTTCAACGGTTATTCCTAACCGCGGAGCTTGGTTAGAGTTGGAAACAGACTCAAAAGACATAGCCTACACTCGTATTGACCGGACACGGAAGATTCCATTTACCACTTTGGTGCGTGCGCTTGGTTTCTCAGGTGATGATGAGATCTTGGACATCTTTGGCGATAGCGACTTGGTGCGCAATACCATTGAAAAAGATATCCACAAGAACCCAATGGACTCTCGTACGGATGAAGCTCTGAAAGAAATCTATGAGCGTCTTCGTCCAGGTGAGCCTAAGACGGCTGAAAGCTCTCGCTCTCTCCTTGATGCGCGCTTCTTTGATCCGCATCGTTATGACTTGGCAGCAGTTGGTCGTTATAAGATTAACAAGAAACTCAGCGTCAAGACTCGCTTGCTGAACCAAACCATTGCTGAGCCACTTGTCGATGCTGAAACAGGAGAAATCCTTGTCGAAGCTGGTACAGTTATGACTCGCAGTGTCATTGACAGCATTGCAGAGCAGCTGGACAATGGCTTGAACAAAATTACTTATATTCCAAATGACTCAGCTGTCTTGACAGCTCCTGTCGATTTGCAGAAGTTCAAGGTTGTGGCACCGACTGATCCAGACCGCGTTGTGACCATCATTGGTAACGCAAATCCTTCTGACAAGGTACGGATTGTAACACCAGCTGACATCTTGGCTGAGATGAGCTACTTCCTCAACTTGGCTGAAGGCATTGGCCGCGTGGATGATATTGACCACTTGGGGAACCGTCGTATTCGTGCAGTTGGTGAGCTTTTGGCCAACCAAGTCCGTCTTGGACTTTCTCGTATGGAGCGTAATGTCCGTGAACGGATGTCTGTTCAAGACAATGAAGTACTGACTCCACAGCAAATCATTAACATCCGCCCAGTAACTGCAGCTATTAAAGAATTCTTTGGTTCTTCTCAGTTGTCTCAGTTCATGGACCAACACAATCCGCTGTCTGAGCTTTCTCACAAGCGCCGTCTTTCTGCCTTAGGACCTGGTGGTTTGACACGTGACCGTGCTGGCTATGAAGTGCGGGACGTGCACTATACTCACTATGGTCGTATGTGTCCGATTGAAACGCCTGAAGGACCAAACATCGGTTTGATCAATAACTTGTCTTCTTATGGGCACCTTAACAAATACGGATTTATTCAAACGCCTTACCGTAAGGTAGACCGTGAAGCTGGCGTGGTAACTAACGAAATCGTTTGGCTGACAGCTGATGAGGAAGATGAATTTATCGTAGCGCAGGCCAACTCTAAGCTTAATGAAGAAGGTGGCTTTGCTGAGCCTATCGTTATGGGACGCCACCAAGGTAATAACCAAGAATTCCCATCAGACCAAGTAGACTACATGGATGTATCGCCTAAGCAGGTAGTTGCCGTGGCGACAGCATGTATTCCTTTCTTGGAAAATGACGACTCCAACCGTGCCCTCATGGGTGCCAACATGCAACGTCAGGCTGTGCCTTTGATCGATCCAAAAGCACCTTACGTTGGTACTGGTATGGAATACCAAGCTGCCCACGACTCTGGTGCAGCGGTTATTGCCCAGCATGATGGTAAGGTTACCTATGCGGATGCAGACAAGGTTGAGGTCCGCCGCGAAGATGGTTCTCTTGATGTTTACCAAATTCAAAAATTCCGCCGTTCGAACTCAGGTACTGCTTATAACCAACGTACCTTGGTGAAAGTTGGCGATGTCGTTGAAAAAGGCGACTTTATCGCTGACGGACCTTCTATGGAAAATGGAGAAATGGCCCTGGGACAAAACCCAATCGTTGCCTACATGACATGGGAAGGTTACAACTTCGAGGATGCGGTTATCATGAGTGAGCGTCTGGTGAAAGACGATGTCTACACCTCTGTTCACTTAGAAGAATACGAATCAGAAACTCGCGACACTAAGCTTGGGCCTGAAGAAATTACCCGCGAAATTCCAAACGTAGGGGAAGATGCCCTACGCAATTTGGACGAAATGGGTATTATCCGTATCGGAGCGGAAGTTAAAGAAGGAGACATCCTAGTCGGAAAAGTAACTCCGAAGGGCGAAAAGGATCTCTCTGCTGAAGAGCGCCTCTTGCACGCTATCTTCGGAGACAAATCTCGCGAAGTTCGTGATACGTCTCTCCGTGTACCTCACGGGGCTGATGGTGTCGTTCGTGATGTGAAGATCTTTACCCGTGCAAATGGTGATGAGCTACAATCTGGTGTTAATATGCTGGTTCGTGTCTACATCGCTCAAAAACGTAAGATCAAGGTCGGAGATAAGATGGCTGGTCGTCACGGAAACAAAGGGGTTGTATCCCGTATCGTTCCTGTGGAAGACATGCCTTACCTGCCAGACGGAACACCAGTTGATATCATGTTGAACCCACTCGGGGTACCATCTCGTATGAACATTGGTCAGGTTATGGAGCTTCACCTTGGTATGGCAGCTCGTAACTTGGGCATCCATATTGCAACACCAGTCTTTGATGGAGCAAGCTCAGAAGACCTCTGGGATACTGTCCGCGAAGCTGGTATGGACAGCGATGCCAAGACTATTCTTTACGATGGACGTACCGGTGAGCCGTTTGACAACCGTGTATCTGTCGGTGTCATGTACATGATTAAGCTCCACCACATGGTAGATGATAAACTCCATGCCCGCTCAGTAGGACCTTACTCAATGGTTACCCAACAGCCGCTCGGAGGTAAAGCTCAGTTTGGTGGACAACGTTTTGGTGAGATGGAAGTTTGGGCCTTAGAAGCTTACGGTGCTTCTAACGTTCTGCAAGAAATCCTGACCTATAAGTCAGATGATGTCAACGGACGTTTGAAGGCTTATGAAGCTATTACCAAAGGAAAACCAATTCCAAAACCAGGTGTGCCAGAATCCTTCCGCGTTCTTGTCAAAGAATTGCAATCTCTTGGTCTGGACATGCGCGTTCTTGATGAAGACGACAATGAAGTAGAACTGCGTGACCTAGACGAAGGTGAAGATGATGATGTGATCCACGTTGACGATCTTGAAAAAGCGCGTGAAAAAGCAGCTCAAGAAGCGAAAGCAGCTTTTGAGGCTGAAGGAAAAGAATAAGAATACACACTGATTAGAAAATGAAGAAAGGTATGAAATAGTGGTTGATGTAAATCGTTTTAAAAGTATGCAAATCACCCTAGCTTCTCCAAATAAGGTCCGTTCATGGTCTTATGGAGAAGTGAAGAAACCTGAAACAATCAATTACCGAACCCTGAAACCAGAACGCGAAGGCCTTTTTGACGAAGTGATCTTCGGTCCAACCAAGGACTGGGAATGTGCTTGTGGTAAGTACAAACGGATTCGTTACAAAGGAATCGTCTGTGACCGCTGTGGTGTTGAAGTAACTCGTGCTAAGGTTCGTCGTGAGCGTATGGGCCACATTGAATTGAAGGCACCTGTTTCACATATTTGGTACTTTAAAGGAATTCCAAGCCGCATGGGGCTCACTTTGGATATGAGTCCACGTGCCTTGGAAGAAGTCATTTATTTTGCGGCTTATGTGGTGATTGATCCTAAGGATACACCGCTAGAGCACAAGTCAATCATGACGGAACGTGAGTACCGTGAACGCTTACGCGAGTACGGTGCAGGCTCATTTGTAGCTAAAATGGGAGCAGAAGCTATTCAAGACCTCTTGAAGCAAGTGGACTTGGAAGCTGAGATTGCTGTCCTCAAAGAAGAATTGAAAACTGCTTCAGGTCAAAAACGGATCAAGGCTGTCCGTCGCTTGGATGTCTTGGATGCCTTCTACAAGTCTGGCAATAAGCCAGAATGGATGGTTCTCAATATCCTGCCGGTTATTCCACCAGATTTGCGTCCGATGGTTCAGCTGGACGGTGGTCGTTTTGCGGCTTCTGACCTCAATGATCTCTACCGCCGGGTTATCAACCGGAACAATCGTTTGGCTCGTTTGCTAGAACTCAATGCACCTGGTATCATCGTTCAAAATGAGAAGCGGATGCTTCAAGAAGCGGTTGATGCGTTGATTGACAATGGTCGTCGTGGCCGTCCGATTACAGGACCAGGCAGCCGTCCGCTTAAGTCTCTGAGCCACATGCTCAAAGGAAAACAAGGTCGTTTCCGTCAAAACTTGCTGGGTAAACGGGTTGACTTCTCAGGACGTTCCGTTATCGCCGTTGGTCCTACATTGAAAATGTATCAATGTGGTGTTCCGCGTGAAATGGCGATTGAACTCTTCAAGCCGTTTGTGATGCGGGAAATCGTTGCTCGCGATATTGTGCAGAACGTGAAAGCTGCTAAACGCTTGGTAGAGCGTGGAGATGAGCGTATCTGGGATATTCTGGAAGAAGTGATTAAGGAACACCCAGTGCTTCTTAACCGCGCACCGACCCTTCACCGTTTGGGAATTCAGGCCTTTGAGCCGGTTCTGATTGATGGTAAAGCTCTTCGTCTGCACCCGCTGGTCTGTGAAGCCTACAATGCCGACTTTGACGGTGACCAAATGGCCATCCACGTACCATTGTCGGAGGAAGCGCAGGCTGAAGCTCGTATCCTTATGCTGGCTGCTGAGCACATCTTGAATCCGAAAGACGGGAAACCAGTTGTAACACCATCTCAGGATATGGTCTTGGGGAACTACTACTTGACCATGGAAGAGGCTGGCCGCGAAGGCGAAGGCATGATTTTCAAAGATATGGATGAGGCGGTCATGGCTCTCCGCAACGGCTATGTTCACTTGCATACTCGTGTTGGTATCGCAACAGACAGTCTTAATAAGCCTTGGACAGAAGACCGGAAGCATAAGATTTTGATTACTACTGTCGGTAAAATTCTCTTTAACGCGATTATGCCAGAGGAATTGCCTTATCTGCAAGAGCCAACCAATGCTAACTTGACAGAAGGTGTGCCAGCTAAGTATTTCTTGGAGCCAGGACAAAATATAAAGGAAATCATTGAACAGCTTGAGATCAATGTTCCGTTTAAGAAGAAAAATCTTGGTAATATCATTGCAGAAATCTTTAAACGCTTCCGTACAACAGAAACATCTGCTCTTCTTGACCGCTTGAAGAATCTGGGTTATCATCATTCTACTTTGGCCGGTCTGACAGTGGGTATCGCTGATATCCCAGTTGTCGAAGACAAGTCTGAGATTATTGAAGAATCCCACAAGCGTGTTGAACAAATTACTAAACAATTCCGTCGTGGTATGATTACTGATGACGAACGCTACAATGCAGTTACTGCTGAGTGGCGGGCAGCTCGTGAGAAATTGGAAAAACGTTTGGTTGCCAACCAGGATCCGAAGAACCCTATCGTTATGATGATGGACTCTGGAGCCCGCGGTAACATCTCTAATTTCTCCCAGTTGGCCGGTATGCGTGGTCTGATGGCTGCGCCAAATGGACGTATCATGGAATTGCCAATCTTGTCTAACTTCCGTGAAGGTCTGTCTGTTTTGGAAATGTTCTTCTCTACCCACGGTGCTCGTAAGGGTATGACAGATACGGCCCTTAAGACTGCCGACTCAGGTTACCTGACTCGTCGTCTGGTTGACGTTGCCCAAGATGTGATTATCCGTGAAGATGACTGTGGTACAGACCGCGGCTTGCTCATCACTTCTATCACAGAAGGCAAGGAAATGATCGAGTCTCTGGAAGAGCGTCTCAATGGTCGTTACACTAAGAAAACAGTTAAACATCCAGAAACTGGTGCTGTCATTATTGGTCCAAATGAATTAATCACAGAAGACAAGGCGCGCGAGATTGTTAATGCTGGTGTTGAAGAAGTGACAATCCGCTCTGTCTTTACATGTAACACCCGCCATGGTGTCTGCCGTCATTGTTACGGTATCAACTTGGCAACGGGTGATGCGGTTGAAGTTGGTGAAGCAGTCGGAACCATCGCTGCCCAGTCTATCGGGGAGCCTGGTACACAGCTGACCATGCGTACCTTCCACACGGGTGGTGTTGCCTCTAATACCGATATCACGCAAGGTCTTCCTCGTGTCCAAGAAATCTTTGAAGCCCGCAATCCGAAAGGGGAAGCGGTCATTACTGAAGTCAAGGGTGAAGTTACTGCCATCGAAGAAGATGCATCTACTCGTACCAAGAAAGTCTTTGTTACAGGTGCAACTGGCGAAGGTGAATACGTAGTGCCATTTACAGCCCGCATGAAGGTAGAAGTGGGAGAACAAGTCTCTCGCGGTGCTGCCTTGACCGAAGGTTCTATCCAACCTAAGCACTTGCTGGCTGTCCGCGATGTCTTGTCTGTTGAAACTTACCTGCTTGCTGAAGTACAAAAAGTTTACCGCAGCCAAGGGGTAGAAATCGGCGACAAACACATCGAAGTAATGGTTCGTCAGATGATTCGCAAGGTGCGAGTTATGGATCCAGGAGATACAGATCTTCTCATGGGAACTCTCATGGATATTACAGACTTCACAGATGCTAACCGTGATGTGGTTATCTCTGGCGGTGTGCCTGCGACAGCTCGTCCAGTCCTCATGGGAATCACCAAAGCTTCCCTTGAGACAAATAGCTTCCTGTCTGCAGCTTCCTTCCAGGAAACAACTCGTGTCCTGACAGATGCTGCTATCCGTGGTAAGAAAGACCATCTGCTCGGACTCAAGGAAAATGTTATCATCGGTAAGATTATCCCAGCTGGTACTGGTATGGCCCGCTACCGCAATCTGGAACCTCAGGCTGTCAATGAAGTTGAAATTATCAACGAAGTGACAGAACTGCCAGATGGATTTGAAACTGAAGAAAATATTGTTCTTAAATAAAGAACTTTCCCTCCCGATTTTCGGGAGGGATTTTTTGTTGCAGCCGATAATTTCTTGCTCGCAACTAAATATTATCCTATAATATACTTAGAAAGTTGTTTTTAAGTTCTCCTTTATGGATCAACGACTATAGAAGAAATATTCAAGATTTCCTGTTTCAGTTTTTCTATGATGCGAGATGCCATATTTATTTTTAATCAGGGAGGTAGCTGGTTTTTTGTAGTATGATAGCGCTAGGTTATACTATTTTAAAATTCCTAAAATAGTATGAGGGGTAGGTTTGAAATTATTAAAAAGAGGAGGTTAGTTTTAATGGTAGTGGTCGGAGATTGTAAAGATCAGTAGCTGGCATTTATCTAGCTGTTTCATTCATGAAGGGAGGTTTTTTGGAAGATAAAGAATAGAAAACAATTAGATTACAAATGGAATAATATTTTATTACAATGAATAAAGATTAAAAAATATAGGTAAAAACCACAAAATTCTGCATAAAAAAGGACTTTAAGCCTATAAGTTCTTTCCTTTTTATTTATTTTTTTGAGAAAACCGAAAAATTTCAGCAATTTTAAGTTACAGTTAAGTTAAGAAAATTAAAATAATCTTAAATAAGTTACCAATATGTAAATTACTATTAAGAAAGTATAAAATAATAGTTCATGCTTTGATTATTGAAACGCTTGATGGTAAAATAACTAAGGTTACTTAAAACAAACATTTTTTAGTAAAAAGTTAATATAACAATGTTGATTTTTGGTGAGGAAAAATGAAGAAAATTAAGGTAATGGTTGTTTTTGGAACTCGTCCAGAAGCAATTAAGATGGCTCCACTGGTTATTGAACTGAAGAAGCAGGCAGACTTGTTTGAAACGACAACAGTTGTGACTGCTCAGCATCGTCAGATGCTGGATCAGGTACTTGAGACTTTTAAGATTAAGCCTGATTATGATTTGGATATTATGGGGAAGAATCAAACCCTGACAGATATTACTGTCAAGATCCTGCATAAGCTGGATGATATCTTAAAGGAAAACAAGCCAGATATTATGTTGGTGCACGGTGATACGACAACAACTTTTGCGGCTAGTCTTGCAGCGTTTTATAATCAAGTTCGTATCGGCCACGTGGAAGCTGGCTTGAGGACTTGGAATAAATACTCTCCTTTCCCAGAAGAGATGAATCGTCAGATGACTGACTCTTTGACGGACTTGTATTTTGCGCCAACAGATCAGAGTAAGGCTAACTTGCTCAAGGAAAACCATCCGGCAGAAACAGTTTTTGTGACAGGAAATACAGCTATTGACGCTCTCAAGCTGACCGTCCAGGCTGATTATCAGCATGAGGTGCTTGATCGTATTGATCCAGCTCGCAAGATGATTTTGGTGACCATGCATCGCCGGGAAAATCAAGGCGAGCCGATGAGAAGGGTCTTTCGAACTCTACGACAGATTGTAGATGCCCATGATGATGTGGAAATTGTCTATCCTGTTCACCTGAGCCCAGCGGTTCAGGAAGCGGCTAGAGAAATTCTAAGTGACAATGAGAAAATTCATCTGATTGAGCCTTTGGATGTGTTGGATTTCCATAATATCGCAGCTAAAAGCTATTTCATCATGTCAGACTCAGGCGGAGTACAAGAGGAAGCACCTTCCTTAGGTAAGCCTGTACTGGTACTTCGTGATACAACAGAGAGACCAGAAGGAGTTGAAGCCGGCACCTTGAAGCTGGTCGGTACAGAAACTCAAGCAGTAGCAGAGGCAATGGAAGCCCTGCTGACAGATGAGTCACTTTATCAGGAAATGGCCCAAGCCAGCAATCCGTATGGTGACGGTAAGGCTTCTGAGCGGATTGCTCAAGCTATTGCCCACTATTTTAAGCAGACGGCTAGGCCGGAAGAATTTAAGACAGGAGTAAAGAATGTTTAGGAAAAAAGGACTAGAAAAATCATTAGCAGTCTTTGTACTGGCAATTGGACTAATTCTTTTCTACAGTTGGAATTTTGCAGCTAACATATTTTATATCGGAATCACGCTGATTTTATTAGGTATTTTTAGTGTCTTTGTCCTATCTGATCTCTTGGTGACATGGGCTATGATTCTGGGTGTGGTTATCGCAACTCTGATCTTACTCTTTGATGTAACCTATCTACCGGACAATCAGGTTCTCTTCTTGCTTTATGTCTTCCCTGTCAGTGCTTGGCTGACCAGCCGAGTGAATTTCTATCTCCATCAGCGCTTGGGATTAGTGCAGGATGACAGTGAAGATGCTGCTGAGGCCTATGAAGAAATGGTTCAGAAAGTAAATCAGAAACAAGCTCCAGCCTTTCAGGCTTTGCTGGTCCATTGGGCACACAATCATCATTTTTATCAAATTCACTCTCGGGAGTACAAGCGGATGCTCAAGAGAATTTTACGACTGCTTAACTGGGACTTCCAGAATGTAGAAACAGTTTACTATGTATCCAATGGTAACTTTCTCGTTCTGGTAGAAGATCTGGATCAGGAAGTCAAGGAATATTTCCAAGAGAAAGTGCGTGACGATTTAACGATGATGCACTTTGAGAATAAGAAAACTGACCAAAAAATTCAGTTTCAGTCCGGCAGTTTAAAATTGAACGCTCAAAACATTGACAAATTCCATAATTTTGATGACGCTTTGAGCAATCTGGAGCGTCAGCTTGAAACCGACATTATCGTAGAATACTAGGAGGTAAACACATGTCTTTAACAGAAGTATTTTTTATCATCTCTATGGTGCTAAGTATCTTTTTTGCTATTAGCTTTTTGGTCCTCTTCATTTATTATCTGGTTATTTACAATCGGGTCAATAAAAATTTTAGGGCGGTGACTCGTCATGATTAGTCAACTTATTATGATTGTCACTCTGTTCTCCATCTGGATGTCTCTGGCTTGGGCTTTGGTTATTCTATGCTCTTCCGTGCATTTCTGGATGAAACGCAGTGATTTCAACGTGGATACCAGCCCATTGGAACATTATCCTATGGTTACAGTCGTTGTCCCAGCCCACAATGAAGATGTGGTTATCGCTCAGACAACTAAGGCCATTCTGGATTTGGATTATCCTCATGATCGAGTGGAAGTTCTGCTCTTTGCGGATAACTGCTCGGACGATACTTATCAGGAAATGCTGAAAGTACAGGCTATGCCTGAGTATGCTGGACGCAATGTTATAATTACAGACCGTACAGGTACGGGAGGTAAGGCAGGGGTGCTGAATGATGCCCTGAAGATGGCCAAGGGTGAATATATCTGTGTCTATGATGCGGATGCCATGCCAGAAAAGAACGCTCTTTACTTCCTGGTTAAGAAAGTTTTAGAAGATCCAGAACGTCACGTTGCTTCCTTTGGACGCAATAAGACCCGTAATGCTAACCAGAACTTCCTGACCCGTTGTATCAACCAAGAAATCGTTGTAACTCAGCGTGTTTACCACGTAGGTATGTGGCATCTCTTCAAGATTGGACGGATTCCAGGTACAAACTTCTTGATTAACACTGAGTTTGTTAAGAGTATTGGTGGTTGGAAAAATGGTGCCTTGACAGAGGATACGGAAATTTCCTTTAAGATTATGCAGAGCGGCAAACTGATTGCTTTGGCTTATAACTCAGAAGCTTTCCAGCAAGAACCAGAAACCCTCAAGTCCTACTACTTGCAGCGTAAGCGCTGGGCTAAGGGAAATTATGAGGTGGTTATTGACAACTTCAAGCATCTTTTTAGCGGCGGTAACTGGCGCGTGAAACTGGAAGTGTTTAATTATTCTTGTATCTTCTTCTGGTTCAATTTGGCGATTGTCCTATCTGACTTGGTTTTCTTTGCCAATGTAGCGGCGATGATTACCCAGCTCTTTATACCGGATGTGCGGATTCCTTTCGCTTTTGATGCTCAGAATATCTATATCGTCCAGCTGATGCTCTTTAACTGGCTTCTGATGATTTTGCTTTATCTTTTGCAGATCAATATCGCCCTAGCTTCTCAGTTTGGACAGGCGACCACCAAACAGATTTGGCTGGCCCTTGTGTCCTATTTGACTTACTCTCAGCTCTTTATCGTTGTCTCTTTAGATGCAGTAGGATCTGTTATCTTGGACAAGATTTTGAAGCGGAAAGAAACCAAGTGGGTTAAAACAAAACGATTTGCAGGTTAGGAGAAAGTGTGAAAAGAACAAGATTAAGATTTATTTGGTTTGTGATAATTCTGGCTGTCTTGGCTAGTATCCTCTTGTACACCCGTATGGGCAGTACTCCTAATATCAAAAAGAAGATATACAGCCAATGGTCTAAAGAATATGTCGTAACCAAGGACAAATTGTCTTATATCAGGACGACGAACAGTAAGACTGAAGATGTTGTGCTGTCTGAGGCACAGGGATATGGCATGGTGATTGCTGTAGATGCAGCTAAGCAAGGACAGGCAAGTTCTGCTGATTTTGAAAAGCTCTATCAATATTATCTAGCTCATCGTCTGAAAGATACCCAACTCATGTCTTGGAAACAGACGATTAAGGATGGTAAGAGCAATCATGAAGACGAAAACAATGCTACAGACGGCGATCTTTACATTGCCTATGCTTTGATTCAGGCAGCTAAGCAGTGGCCAGACAAGGCTAAAGAATACCAAGCTCAGGCTCAGGCTATTCTGAAAGATGTTTTGGCATATAACTATAATGAAAGCAACGGCGTTTTGACGGTTGGGAACTGGGCAAATGCAGAATCGAAATTTTATAATCTCATGCGGACTTCTGATACATTGCCGCAGCAGTTCCAAGCTTTCTATGAGCTGACAAAGGATAAGCAGTGGCTGACAATCCGAGATAACATGCTCAGCAAACTTGAAGCAATCAGCGCTGATAACAAGACTGGTTTGATACCAGACTTTATCTGGGTTGACGGTGACAAAGTTCGGGCTGCTGAGCCTGATACGGTAGAGTCTGCAAATGATGGTTATTATTCTTATAATGCATGCCGGCTTCCTTACAACCTGGCTCAAAGCAAGGATGAAAAAAGTCAAAAAATGCTGAAGAAGATGTTGAGCTTCTTCCTTAATCAAGAAAAGATTTATGCGGGCTACAACCTGAAAGGCAAGGCTCTCAATAGCAATCAGGCTGGCAGCTTTACTGCTCCAGTATTCTATGCGGCTAATAACAACATTGAATTCCGTAAATTGGTGCAGCAAAATAAATATCTCTTCATGCAAGGCTTACCGTCAGATAATTACTATGACGCAGCTGTGACAACGATGATTGCTTTAGAAACGTTATAATGCAGAAACGAGCAAGATGAAAATTTTGCTTAAGATGATGCAGACAATAGGTTGGGACAAAATGACATTTGTCTCACCTTTTTTGAATAAAAAAAATAAGATTTATTTCGCAGGCCGTTAAAATAGAAAGCATTTATAAGAACACAACATTTGTTCCTAAGGTTATTAAGATTACTATCCATGAGGTTACTCTTCATATTATGAAGAGCGATGTGCTTGTCTCCGTTCCAATAAAGTTCTTGTTTTCTGATTTTGAGCAAAATAGTTTTGTTCGTCAAAGAATTTATATATAATATACGGTACAAAGAGAGGACGAGTATGTATTGTGTAATTGAGATGTACGGGGACTATGAACCGTGGTGGTTTCTGGATGGCTGGGAAGAGGATATCGTTACAAAGAAGCAGTTCGATGATTATTATGAAGCCCTTAAATATTATAAAAGCCGTTGGCTGCAAATGGAGGAGCAGTCACCTTTGTATAAGAGCCGCAGTGATTTAATGACAATTTTTTGGGATCCGGAGGATCAGCGCTGGTGCGAGGAGTGCGATGAGAATGTTCAGCAGTACCACTCGCTGTTTTTGCTGGAGAATGACTGCAAGATTCCTAAGAGCAAGTACCGGCCAGGCTATACTAAGCAGAACGGTCTTGAAAAGCACCGAGCTTGCTCAGTTAAACTAAAATCCTCTAAGCCGCTTTAAATTGAAAGAATATATTTTGCAAATCTGATAATAGAGCAGCAGAAGAGACCTAACTTGTTATAAGTTAAGTTTCTTCCGCTGTTTTTTCTTTTTCTGGATTTTTTGCGAATAGTAAGGTGAGGAGGATGTATGGTTCAAGAAATTGCAAAAGAGATGATTAGGCAGGCTCGAAAAGAAGGGGCGCAGGATATTTACCTGATTCCTAAGACTACTTGCTATGAGCTTTATATGAGAATCGGTGATGAACGTCGCTTTATAAAGACTTATGATTTTGAGCTTCTGTCAGCTGTTATCAGCCACTTTAAGTTTGTCGCAGGTATGAATGTTGGAGAAAAGCGCCGCAGTCAACTGGGGGCTTGCGATTATGACTGTGAGGAAGCCAAGGTTTCAATTCGGCTGTCGTCAGTTGGGGATTACCGTGGTTTTGAAAGTCTGGTCATCCGACTCCTTCATGACGAAGACAGGGAGCTGCGCTTTTGGTTTGAGCAATTGCCGGAGCTGCGAAAGAAAATTCAGGCTCGCGGTCTCTATCTTTTCTCGGGTCCGGTCGGTAGCGGCAAGACAACCTTGATGTACCATTTAGCTCAACTCAAATTTTCTGGTCGGCAGGTTATGTCGATTGAAGATCCGGTTGAGATTAAGCAAGAGGCTATGCTGCAACTGCAGTTGAACGAAACCATTGGTATGACTTATGACAGTCTAATTAAGCTGTCTCTGCGACATCGGCCGGATCTCTTGATTATCGGGGAAATCCGTGATCGAGAGACAGCCAGAGCAGTGGTTCGGGCAAGTTTGACCGGAGCTACGGTCTTTTCAACGATTCATGCCAAGAGTGTTCGCGGTGTCTATGAGCGGCTTTTGGAATTGGGCGTTAGCGAGGATGAGCTAAGAATGGTACTTCAAGGTGTTTGTTACCAGCGTTTAATTGGGGGAGGAGGTGTCGTTGATTTTGTCAGTCAAAATTATCAAGAGCACGAAGCCGCAGTCTGGAATCAGCAGATTGATCAGCTTTTTGCAGAAGGACATATCAGTGCTGAGCAAAGGCAGACCGAAAAAATTGTCTACGCCTAAGCAGAAAAAGATTATTGAGCTCTTTCATAATCTCTTCAGCAGCGGTTTTCACTTAGCAGAGATTGTAGACTTTCTGAGGCGAAGTGCCTTGCTGGAGGAGGCTTATGTGGCAGAAATGCGGGCAGGATTGTCAGCTGGCCAGTCCTTTTCAGAGATTGTCAGCAGACTGGGATTTTCCGACAGCGTTGTCACCCAGCTGTCCTTATCTGAGCTGCATGGGAATTTGACGCTAAGTCTGGGCAAAATTGAGGCCTATCTGGAAAATCTATCCAAGGTTAAGAAAAAATTGATAGAGGTAGGAACCTATCCTCTCATGCTGCTGGGCTTTTTGGTCCTTATCATGCTGGGATTGCGCAACTATCTTTTGCCTCAATTGGACAGCCAGAATCTAGCTACCCGACTGATTAATCATCTGCCTCAGATCTTTTTGTGGAGCAGCCTTGCTTTAGCTGTCTTGGTTTCAGTGGCTCTCTTTTACTATCGAAAGTCATCCAAGATTCGTTTTTTCAGTAAACTAGCAGCTCTACCATTTATTGGACGTTTGGTACAGGCTTACTTGACCGCTTATTATGCTCGTGAATGGGGAAATATGATTGGTCAGGGCTTGGAACTGAGTCAGATTTTTGCGATTATGCAGGAGCAGCCTTCCCAGCTCTTTAAAGAAATCGGAGAAGATATGGCTGCTGCATTACAAGGTGGTCAGGGCTATGCGGACAAGGTAGCAAGCTACCCTTTCTTTAAGAAAGAATTGTCCCTGATGATCGAGTATGGTGAGGTTAAGTCCAAGCTAGGCAGTGAGCTGGAAGTCTATGCTGAAAAGACTTGGGAGGAATTTTTCCTACGTATCAACCGGGCCATGAATTTCATTCAGCCCCTAGTATTTATTTTTGTTGCCTTAGTGATTGTTTTACTTTATGCGGCAATGCTCTTGCCCATTTATCAGAATATGGAGGTTCATTTGTAATGAAAAAACTTAATACCTTAAAAATTCAAGCATTCACCCTTGTGGAAATGCTGATTGTCTTGCTGGTTATCAGCGTACTCTTGCTGCTCTTTGTGCCTAATCTGACCAAGCAAAAAGATGCTGTTTCAGATACAGGAACTGCAGCGGTGGTCAAGGTAGTAGAAAGCCAGGCAGAGCTGTATGAACTGAAGAATACCAATGAAAAAGCTAGCCTGAGCAAGCTAGTCAGCGCAGGAAATATCAGCCAGAAACAGGCAGATTCTTATAAGGCTTACTATGGAAAACACAGTGGAGAAACTCAAGCGGTTGCCAATTAAGGCTTTTACTCTGCTGGAAAGTCTCCTCGTTCTTTTTGTTGTTAGTTTTCTACTACTAGGATTATCTGGATCGGTGAGGGCTGGCTTCAATCAGGTTCAAGAGCAACTCTTCTTTTTAGAGTTTGAGAGGCTCTATCAGGAGACGCAGAGGCTGAGCTTAGCTGGGCATGAGAAGCTTTCTCTGGAGATTTCAGGACGGCAGATTTCCAATGGCTATCAAGAACTGGATTTTCCGCAAACTTTGCAGAATCATGAGCAGCAAGTCATTCAGTTTGACCGGTCCGGTGGGAATTCATCACTCAGCAAAATTACTTTTCAGACGGAGGATAGGACAGTTGTTTACCAGCTTTATATGGGCAATGGCAAGTTTAAAAAGACGACAGCTTCAAGCTAGCATTCTGCTGGAAGCTCTGGTGGCCATGGCAGTTTTTGCGGCTATTGCTAGTCTTCTTTTAGGGCAGATTAGCCGTTCTCGCAAGGAGCAGCGTGTCCTTCTGCAGCAGGAAGAAGTCCTGCGGGTAGCCAAGATGGCCCTACAGACGGGACAGGAAGAGCTTCATACCAATGGAATTACTGTGCGCCAGCTTAAGACAGATAAGCAGCTGCTGGTCTATCACGAAGGGGAGGTAGTTATCCGTGTCCAAAAACCTTAAAGTCAAGGCTTTTACTCTCTTAGAGACTTTAGTAGCCTTGCTGGTTCTCAGTGGTGGAATACTGGTCTTTCAGGCTATGACCCAGCTCTTATCTTCAGAACTACATCAGCAAGAGAACAATCAACAACAAGAGTGGCTTTTGTTTGTCGACCAACTGGAGACGGAGCTTTCGCGAAGTCAATTTGATAAGGTTGAAGACAACAAAATCTACATCAGACAGGATGGCAGGGACTTGGCCTTGGGGAAATCCAAGGGAGATGATTTCCGTAAAACAGATAAGAGCGGTCGCGGCTACCAGCCCATGATTTATGGTTTGGAAGCAGCTGATGTGCGTCAGGAAGGTAAGCTTGTCCATCTTCATTTTCGCTTTGAAAAAGGTTTAGAGAGGGAGTTCATCTATCGTGTGGAAGAAGAAAGTTGATGCTGGTATTTTACTGTATGCGCTGCTGATGGCCGCTGTCTTTAGCTTGCTCCTGCAGTTTTATCTCAACCGTCAAGTCAGCAGTCAGCGTTTGCAGCTTTTCAACAGGGAAAGAACGGAAGCCTATGCAATGGCAGTTCTGACAAAAGCTACAGCCAAGGATGATAGCGGTGAGATGGAGTTTGAGCAGGGCAAGGCTGTCTACCGCAGGCAAGGGAAGAATCTTGAAATCAGCAGTCAGATCAGCAGCGGTCATTCCTATTCCTTTACTTTTACCATTTCTAAGAAAGATGAGGATAAAGCAAAGGAAGACAAGAAAGCAACTGATAAAAAAGAGAAAGCGATTTCGGACGAAGCTGGTAAGTCGGACTAATATAACTGTAAAATCTTTGTAATTTTATATATCTTGGAAAGGTTCCTTATTTTTGGTATGATAGGATGAACGGAGGATTCCATGAATTTTGAAAAGATAGAACAAGCTTATACTCTGATTCTCGAAAACGTCCAGAATATCCAAAACGCTCTGGCGACCAATTTTTATGATGCTCTGATTGAGCAGAACGGCATTTACCTAGATGGAGATACGGACTTACAAGAAGTTCTGACCAACGATGAAAAAATCCGCGCTCTGCATTTGAACAAGGAAGAGTGGCGGAGAGCTTATCAGTTTATCTTGATGAAGGCAGCCCAGACGGAGCCCATGCAGGTCAATCATCAATTCACACCTGACACAATTGGTTTTCTGATTACTTTCCTGCTGGACCAGCTAGCTCACAGAGAGGAAGCTGATGTATTAGAAATCGGCAGTGGGACTGGGAATTTGGCTGAGACTATTCTCAACCATACTCAAAAGAAGATAGACTATCTGGGTCTGGAACTAGATGATTTATTAATCGACCTTTCTGCCAGCATTGCAGAGGTTATGAACTCTAAGGCTCACTTTGCTCAGGGGGATGCAGTTCGGCCTCAGGTTCTGAAAGAGAGTGATATCATTATCAGTGATTTACCGGTCGGTTATTATCCAGACGACAGTATTGCCTCTCGCTATGAAGTGGCTAGTCCGGATGAGCACACTTATGCCCACCATCTTCTAATGGAGCAGTCACTCAAATATCTGAAACCGGGAGGTTATGCCATATTTCTGGCACCCAATGACCTCTTGACCAGCGCTCAAGCTCCTCTGCTGAAAAAATGGCTCCTAGCCAAGGCTCAGTTTATCGCGATGATAACTTTGCCAGAGTCTATTTTCTCAAGCAGCAAGCATGGTAAAACCCTTTTTGTCTTGAGGAAACAGGAAGCGAATAACATTCAGCCTTTTATCTACCCTCTACGGGATTTGCAGGATCATGATGAAATGTTTAAATTCCGCCAAAGTTTTCAAAACTGGTACAAAGATAGTGAAATTCAAACAAAATTTTGATATAATGATTTTGAAAACGCTTAAAGAGGTGAAGAAATGTCGAAAACAATTTCCATTAATGCAGGAAGCTCAAGCTTAAAATGGCAACTCTATTTGATGCCAGAAGAAAAAGTCTTGGCTAAGGGCTTGCTGGAACGGATTGGTCTCAAGGATTCTATTTCAACAGTGAAATTTGACGGTCGGTCAGAGAAGCAGGTTCTTGATATTGAAGATCACACGCAGGCCGTAAAAATTTTGCTGGATGATTTGAAACGCTTTAATATCATTGAATCTTATGATGAGATTACCGGTGTGGGCCATCGTGTTGTGGCTGGCGGTGAATACTTTAAGGATTCAGCCCTCGTTGATGAAGAAGTGATTCAAAAGGTAGAGGAGTTGTCTCTTCTGGCTCCATTGCATAATCCGGCCAATGCTGCAGGCATCCGTGCTTTTAGAGAAATTCTGCCAGACATCACCAGCGTGGTAGTCTTTGACACCTCTTTCCATACAACTATGCCGGAAAAAGCATATCGCTATCCGATTCCGACTAAATATTACACTGAAAACAAGGTCCGCAAGTACGGAGCTCACGGGACCAGCCATGAGTATGTAGCCAAGGAAGCTGCTAAAGTTTTGGGACGTCCGATTGAAGAACTCAAACTTATCACTTGCCATATCGGTAACGGAGCTTCTATCACAGCAGTTGACAAGGGAGTTTCTGTAGATACCTCTATGGGATTCACACCACTTGGCGGTGTCATGATGGGAACGCGTACAGGGGATATCGACCCAGCCATCATTCCTTACCTGATGCAATACACAGATGACTTTAATACTCCGGAAGATATTAGTCGTGTCTTGAACCGTGAGTCAGGCTTGCTTGGAGTTTCTGAGAAGTCAAGTGATATGCGTGATATCCATGAGGCGATGCGGGCAGGTGATGCCAAGGCTCAATTGGCTAACGACATTTTTGTAGATCGGATTCAGAAATATATTGGTCAGTATCTTGCTGTTTTGAATGGAGCTGATGCTATCATCTTCACCGCAGGAATTGGTGAAAATTCTGTGACCATTCGTGAACTGGTTATTAATGGTATTTCTTGGTTTGGCTGTAACGTAGACCCAGAAAAGAATGTTCGTGGTGCAGAAGGCGTGATTTCCAGTCCTGATGCCAAGGTCAAAGTCTTGGTTATCCCGACTGACGAAGAATTGGTCATCGCGCGTGATGTCGAACGTTTCAAAAATCAATAAATCCAAAAGCTCAGTTTGACTGGGCTTTTTGTATGCTTTAAGAAAGAATTTTCTTGGTTGTTGGCCTTGGAAAAACTGAGCGATTCTATCTCATAGTCACTATCAGTATTAGTTCCCAACACGTGATATACAAAATGCTTGCAGTTAAGAATTGTCTATACAAAAAGAGAAAATTGAGCTATACTAGGAAGGAAAAGGAGGAAGATATGAAAGCAGTTCTAAAAAAATTAGAGTACATCCTACTGACTCTGTTTGTCTTATTTCTCAGCCAGATACCATTTATATTTATCCGACAGATGACGTCTTCTGAGAAGAGTTTTTCAGCTGGACAGACTATCTTTGTGCTGGTGGTATATCTTTTGATTGTCTTTTTTGTTCTGAGAATGGCTAAGCAAGAAGAACTGTTGAGCCTTGACTTTAACTTTTTCAAATGGTCTTCGTTTGGCTGGTTAGCCGTTTCTAATGTTGTCATGATTGGCGTCAACATGTTAGGAGCAATTATCATGCTGCTGGAAGGTCAGGCTATTTCCACTGCTAATCAGGATGCCTTGAATGCTTTATTTCAGCATGTACCCAAGATTTTATTAGTGGTAGGTGCTGTGATTCAAGCCCCTATCTTGGAGGAAGTAGTCTTTCGTGGCTTGATTCCTCAGAAGATTTTTACCAAGCATTATGTTTGGGGATTGGTTGTAGGAGTCATTCTTTTCGGTCTTTTTCATGGTCCGACCAATATCGGCAGTTTTGTTATATATGCAGGTATGGGTGCTGTTTTAGCTGCTGTTGCTTACATATTTAAGCGTTTGGAAATGTCTATTTTAGCACACATGCTGAGAAATGGAGTTGCAGTACTCATTATGATACTGACAGGTTTGGTGAACAAGTAAGAAAGCAGAGAATATCTGCTTTTTTTGTCATTTGAGGCACAAATTAGGACATTTGAGGGGATTTCTACCAGCTTGCTCTTACTTCTTCTATAATGATAAGAGAAGAATGGAGAGAATATGCTGAAATTAGAGAAAATCATTCAATTGTTATTGCTGGCTATGTTGACTCAGACGGGACTGCTTCTCATGTTTCATCCAATGCCTCACCGCTTGGTCTTTAGTCAGGCTAATCTGCTTTTTATGGTGGGCTTGCTGGGGTTGCTTTTTTGTTGCGCCTTTTATTTTTCCAGAGAACTTCAGGAAATCAAAGGTTCCTTGCGTCAGTCAAGCAACTATCGACACTTGCTTTTCTTGTATTTTTTGATGATTTTGGTCAATGCTGCGGGGGTTCTTCTGCTGTGTGGCAAGGAGGCGCAGTCAGGACAGGCGGTGGAGCAGATGCTGACGGAGAGTTTTCTGTCATCTTCTCTTTTGCTTCTGGGGATTGACATCGCTGTTTTATCCCCTGCAGCACCGAAATTTATTGACAGTGACTCCTCTCTTCGCTATCGGAAGAGCTGGGGGATTGCACTAGGTTTGCTCTGCTTTTCCCTTGCGAAAAATCTTCAGGAAACTCTGTGTTTTCTCTCCTATCTAGTTTTGGGACTAGTCTTTGCCCATCTCCTCAGGCCTTATTTTCAGCGTTTGGAGCTGTCTATGCTGGCCCATATTCTCCGAAATATGATTATTCTCAGTCTTTTACCCTTTTGTTTTTAGAAAGTGTTTTGTCAAATAGAAGAATTATGGTAAAATGGTAAATGAAACAAGGGACTAGACAAGGTCTTCTTGTGAAGTCGAGTGCAGTTCATAGGACTGGATGCTGCATCTGCTGAGAGCTTTGCGGTACACTAGATGAGTGTGCCTTTTTTGTTGAAGAGCAGGGCAGTCGATAGAAATGAGATGAAAATCAATGGTGAATCTAAAAGCAATTGCTCCAGATGGCCGAACGGGCCTCTGTGGCATTATCAATGCGACGCCGGATTCCTTTTCAGATGGTGGGCGCTACAATACGGTTGAGACGGCATTGGCTCAGGCTAGAAAGCTGATTGCTGAGGGAGCTCACATGCTGGATATTGGTGGTGAGTCTACTCGGCCTCGGCCGGGCAGTCATTTTGTGGCTATTCAAGAAGAGATAGAACGGGTGGTGCCAGTCATTGAAGCTATTCGTCGGGAAAGTGATGTTGTGATTTCTGTGGACACTTGGAAGTCGGAAGTGGCTGCAGCTGCTTTGGCTGCGGGTGCAGATATCATCAACGATATTACTGGTCTTTTGGGTGATGAAAAGATGGCAGAGACAGCAGCGGAATATGGCGCGCCAGTTATTGTCATGTTTAATCCAGTGATGGCTCGGCCTCAACATGCCAGCTCAAAAATTTTCCCAGAATTTGGCTTTGGATCAGCCTTCACAAAGGAAGAGTTATCTTTTTTTGCAGAGCTGCCGATTGCAGAACTGATGTGGAAGTGTTTTGAGAAATCTTTGGAGTTGGCGGAACATGCCGGTCTTTCGCGTGATAATATCATGCTGGATCCAGGGATTGGTTTCGGTTTGACCAAGCGGGAGAATCTTCTCATTTTGCAGGAGCTGGATAGTCTCCATCAGGCTGGTTTCCCTATTTTTCTTGGGGTTTCTCGTAAGCGGTTTCTCGTTAGTATCTTAGAAGAAAGCGGCTTTGAGGTCAATCCTGAGACTCAGGAAGGCTTCGAAAACCGTGATACAGCTTCAGCCCATCTGACTAGCCTTGCGGCCAGTAGAGGCGTTGAAGTTGTCAGAGTGCACGAAGTGGCTAAGCACCGGATGGCTGCTGCCGTTGGCGATGCTATTCGTCTAGCACAGCAGACAGAAGATCTCAATCTAGGTCAGTATAAGTAATATGAAAAAACAAGAATTACCTGATTTAAGTTGGCTGGAAGCCTATCGAACAGCCAGTCCCAATTTTGGCTTGGAGCGGATGGAGCGTTTGCTGGAGCTGCGGGGAAATCCACATTTGCGGCTGCCAGTCATTCATATTGCAGGGACTAATGGCAAGGGCTCAACCATTGCCCATCTGCGCCAACTCTTGGAGGTGCGAGGCTTGCGGGTTGGCACTTTCACCTCTCCCTACCTAGTCAGCTACAATGAGCAGATTGCCATTAATGGCAATGCGATCTCCGACCAAGACCTTCAGAGATTACTTTCTATTTACCAAGAGCTTTTGGCCCAGCATGCGACAGACTCTAGCTTGCAAGGGGTGACTGAGTTTGAGATTATAACTGCTCTGGCTTATGATTATTTTGTCCAGCAGCAGGTGGATGTGGCTATTATCGAGGTCGGCATGGGTGGGCTTTTGGACAGTACTAATGTCTGTCAGCCTTTGCTGACCGCTATCACGACAGTCGGTCTGGATCATGTGGCCTTGCTGGGTGACAGTCTAGAGGCTATTGCCCAGCAAAAAGCAGGCATTATCAAACCTGGAGTTCCCCTTGTGACCGGTAGGTTGGAGCCGGAGGCTCTGGCAGTAGTCGAGCAGAAGGCTGCTGAAAAAGATGCTCCGCTCTTTTCTTGGTCTCAAGACTATCAAGTAGAACATCAAGTGTCAGAGAAGGGGGAGCGCTTTTCCTTTTCAAATGCCTATCGGGCCAAAGACTCGTATCAAACAGCTCTGATGGGACTGCATCAGGTAGACAATGCTGGACTAGCTCTGCACTTGTGTGACCTATACTGTCAGCTGCAGTCGCTGCCTTTATTGACAAAAGCAGAGGTTGAATCGGCCTTGCTTGCTGCTGTATGGCCAGGGCGTTTGGAAAGGATATCGGATCAGCCGCTCATCCTTCTGGATGGAGCCCATAATCCCCATGCCCTTCGGTCGCTAGCAGCGACATTGGACCAGCATTATCCGACGTATAGAAAGCACATTTTATTTGCTTGTATCCAAACCAAGGCCTTGGATGATATGGTGGAGCTGTTGCAAAAGATTCCCAAAGCTGCTATAAGCTTGACAGCCTTTGCTGATCCGCGGAGTTTTTCTAAAGAGAGCATGCAAGCCTTGGCTGAGCAGCAAGGTATGTCTTACAAAGAATGGCCGGATTATTTGGCAGATTATTTTGCTGTAGAGCATGAGTCAGATGAGCTTTTGCTGATCACGGGCTCTCTGTATTTTCTAGCTCAGGTCAGAAAAGCAATCCTTGAGAATAGCAAGTTAGACTTGGCTGAGCGTCCTTCTCAGTCAAGTCAATTATCAAAAAATAAAAATGAACATAGGAGCATATATGGACACGAAGAAAATTGAAGCAGCTGTAGCCCAGATTATTGAGGCGGTTGGAGAAGACGGAAGCCGCGAAGGCTTGCAGGAGACGCCACAGCGTATTGCTAAAATGTACCAGGAAATTTTTGCTGGGCTGGGCGAGACTGCTGAAGAGCATCTGGCTAAGTCTTTTGAAATCATTGACAATAATATGGTAGTGGAGAAGGATATTTTCTTTCATTCCATGTGTGAGCACCACTTCCTACCATTTTACGGGAAGGTTCACATCGCCTATGTGCCTAATGGTCGGGTAGCAGGCCTGTCCAAGCTGGCCCGAACGGTAGAGGTCTATGCCAAGAAACCGCAGATTCAAGAGCGATTGACCGTAGAGATTGCTGAAGCCTTGATGGACTATCTGGGTGCTCAGGGGGCCTTGGTCTGGGTGGAAGCTGAGCATATGTGTATGAATATGCGCGGAGTCAGAAAGCCTGGCACTGCAACGGTTACTACAGCAGCGCGTGGCATTTTAGCGACGGACAAGGACCTAAAAAATGAAGCTTACAAACTGATGGGACATTGATCTTATCAGTAGTGGAGCGTGTCGGGAAAGGCTAGATAGTTTTATCAAGAATGAAATGCAGAAACTTGAATCAGAAAGGATAAGAGAATGGATCAGCTACGCATAAAGGATTTAGAAGTGTATGCCTATCACGGTCTGTTTGGAGCAGAGAAGGAGTTAGGCCAGCGTTTTGTGCTGGATCTGATTTTGGACTATGATATGACTCAGGCTGCCAAAACAGGCGACCTGACAGCTTCTATCCACTATGGAGAATTGGCTCAGGATTTGACCCGCTGGTGTCAGGAAAGCAAGGAGGACTTGATTGAGACGCTGGCTTATAAGCTGATTGATCGGATTTTTCTGACTCATCCTTTGGTGCAGAAGGTCAGCTTGGAGGTCAAGAAGCCTTGGGCACCGGTGCCACTGCCTTTAGAGACCTGCTCAGTCAAGCTAGTGCATCGAAAGCGGAAGGCCTTTATCGCTCTGGGCAGCAACCAAGGCAGCCCAGCTGCCAATTTGGATGCGGCTTTGGAAAAAATGGCAGAACAAAATATAAGAGTTTTGCAGGCATCAAGTCGTATCGAGACGGAGCCTTGGGGTGGGGTTGAGCAGGATTCGTTTCTCAATCAAGTTGTTGAAATTGAGACTTGGCTCAATCCTGAGGAATTAATGCAGACGCTCTTGGCTATCGAAGCGGATCTAGGGCGCGTGCGGGAGATCAAATGGGGACCTCGTGTGATTGATCTGGATATTCTTTACATAGGACAGGAAGAGCTATACAGTCCGGACTTGATTGTTCCTCATCCTTATGTAGCTGAGAGGGCTTTTGTCTTGCAATCTCTGGTGGAAATCGCTCCACACTTTGTCGATCCCGTGCAGAAAAAAAGCATCCGCCAGCTCTGGGATGCGGTTGAAAAATAAACTAAGAACTCGTTGTAAGACTTTTTAATGTAAAGGAATTATTTCAAGTTAATTATAATCATATTATTAGTGATGAAAATAAGAAAGAAATTAGTTTTCAGGTTGTATATGACGGATTGCTGAGTTTATCTAAGATAGAAAGTTTCTTTTATGAAGATTGGCAAACGACGGATTCTAAGTACTTTTCAAATTTAGTAGGATCTAATACAACGTTTTGATATAAGGGGGTGAGACGATGAGATATAGATATTGGATTGGGATGATTGTAACAATTTCTTTTATAGTTCTTGGAGTCGTTTATTTTCATCAGAGCTCTTCAGAAAAAGAATCTGAACCCAAAATTATTAAATCAGTAAATGAATTGGATATAAATAAAATTAAAGTGCTAGGGGATGAAAAGAAATACATTCTTTCTGGTGCTGATACAGTTTTAGTTGGAGGACGGTATCTTTTTGGCAGAAGCTACAAGGAAAGAGGAGTGAAAGATTCTAAGAGCACAAATACAGAATTTATTAGTTTTTCGTACTATGATTTAGATACTCAGAAAGGCTCTACGGTCAATGTGTTAGAAAAAGTTCGAAAAAAGAATAAAAAAAATGATGTTATACGTATTGGGCTTCCTACATTTGGAGGACCAGCCTATAAAGATACTATTTATATTGAGGTGCTAGAAGCTGGAAAACCTATCTCCGAAGTGGAAAAACTTTACTATAATCTAGGAAAGGAAGAATATTATAGTCCGACTGATTCAGATAAAATTCCTAGCACAAAAGAATTAGATGTTATTTCACTTTCCATGACAAATTTAAGTGATCGTATTTCTGACATAGGTTATTACTATGCAACTGATTATAGAAGTATTACTAACTCTAGTAATGTAAAACCTGATTCTAACATCAACCTATTCAGTATATTCCCTAATATAGAGAAGGGGATAATTAAGGGAGATGAAAAGTTATCCATGCGCTATGATCGAATGGGGAATGCCGAGATCTTCGATACACTCCTTCATTGGTTTGCGCCTAAGGGAGAGGAAACTTTGTATGGAGTTAAAATCAAAGCTGACTATTCTGTAGATGGTCAAGAACATGAGATTCACTCTTATAAAGAGTTTAAACAATACTATAATGGAAAGGGTGGTGAGCTAAGTGAGTAAGTCAAGAAAAGAAATTCATATTGAGCAAACTGGAATTATAGAAAAGAAACTTGTCGCAAGGCAAGTTTTTTTATTGTCTGAACTTTCTCTGAACTTTCTCTTGTATACTAAAGAAAAATCAAAAGGAGTTCAGTATGGAACATACAGTGAAAATAGAAGGAGTCTGCAAAAAGCATGGCAGCAAGCAGATTTTAGAAGATATTTCTTTTACTGCTAGAAGCGGTCGGATTACAGCCTTTCTGGGCCCAAATGGTGCAGGGAAAAGCTCGACCTTGAGGATTCTCTTGGGGTTAGATCGGGCGACAGCAGGGACGGCGACTTTTGATGGGCAAACCTATCAGTCAATGACCTATCCGCTCAGAACGGTAGGTGCAGCCTTTGACGGCATTGGCGGTCTGCCAAATCGAAAGGTTTATGACCACCTGAGAATTATTGCGGCGAGTAATGCCATTTCCAAGTCTCGGATCGATGAGGTTTTGGAGATGACTGGAATCGCTCATAAGAGGAAAGACCTCTTGTCAAGCCTGTCTCTGGGGGAAGGTCAACGGTTAGGTTTGGCCGCAGCTTTGCTGGGTGATCCTCAGTTTCTTATATTAGATGAGCCGACTAATGGACTAGATCCAAGTGGGATTAAGTGGTTTAGAAAGTTCATCCGTCGGCAGGCTGATTTAGGGAAAACAGTACTTCTATCTTCCCATATCCTGTCAGAGGTGCAAATGGTGACAGATGATGTAGTCTTAATTCATCATGGGCGAATTATTGAGCAGGGACGATTGGAAGAGGTGCTGCAAGATGCAGACAGTCTAGAAGATCTCTTCTTTGATTTGACAGAGGAGGTTTAAGATGAAAGAAACGATGTCCTTATTGCATTCAGAATGGTTGAAAATTCGCTCAACCAAGGCTTTCAAAGTGAGTATGGCCTTCATGCTGCTATTGGTGCCTGCCGTATCCTGGATGGAGGGTCGACAGTATTTATCTGTCGGCTTGGATGCCACGCCTGAGACGGTTCCCGGCCTGGCAGAAGCCATTGACCCGCTGGAATATCTAGGTCTCAATGGTGCCTCTATGGCAGGCATGGTTTTGGTCATCTTAGCTGGAATTTTGGGAGCTATGGAATTTCAGTCTCATAGCTTGAGAACTAGTCTCTTGACCTGTAATAACCGCCTGAAGTTGCTTGTGGGGAAACTCATGACCTTTGCTTGGTTTTCTCTTGCCAGTAGCTTTTTATCAATCTACTGTAGCTATATGGTCATGCATCTTGCTTTAGGAAAGGAAGGGCTTGATCCAATTCTGCTCAATCAGGCAGCTTGGAGTTTGATTTTGTGGAAAACCTTATCTCTAACCTTATTAGGAATCCTTTCATTTTTGTTAGGTTTATTGGCTCGGACCATGCTAGTTCCTCTGCTTTTTCTCGTACCCCAAATCTATAATTTAGGAAACTACCTAGCTGCTCACACGAGTTGGGGAGCTTATCTGCCACAGCCAGCAGGAGAGTTGTTTGCTGCAACGCCAACTTCCCAATATGCCAACAATCCCTTGCAAGGGCTGTTGATACTTGGTGCATGGTTACTAGTCATCGGCGGTATGACCTCTCTGCGCTTTTTGAAGACGGATTTAGGAGGGCGATACTGATGATAAAAGCTCTACTTAGAAGCGAATGGATTAAGTTCCGTTCTTACTATCTCGCTCTTGGTGCAGCCTTGGTGGCTCTGGGAGCTGTTCCATTTTTTCTAATGAATCTTGACTACAGTCAGACAGCAGTTGGCCAGACGAAGGCTCTGAGCGAGGTTTTGCATGCCCTCTATCTGGCGCAGCCTGTCATCGTCATCTTTACTTCCCTCTATTTTGCCCAGGAGTTTGTCAAATCAGGAATGCGAACGAATTTTCTAACCGTATCAAATAGAAAGGCTTGGTTGGCTGGGAAATTCCTTTTTCTGGCCTTGCTGCTCTTGGTCCTCTACAGTGTCATGATAGGCAGCTGTTTCCTTGTTATGCTGGCTCGTTTTGACCTAGACTTTAGCTGGTCCTTACTGGGGAAATTCCTTTATTACAGCTTTTTTGGTCTTCTCAGCAATCTTTTTCTGGCTTTTTTAACTGCCGGCCTCGCTTTGCTATTTCAATCTTGGGTTGTGCCGGTGTCGGTGCTCTTTCCTCTCTTGATTGGTCTCAGCCGTTTATTGGCAACGTTCATCAAAGAAGCAAAATACTTGCCCGATCTGGCTACGCTAAATCTTTTTGAGTATGAAGGGCTTCAGCATTCAATAGATCTATTAGGTCTGGGAGTACAGATGATATGGTTAGCTTTGGTTTGGAGCTCTACTATATTCTTAACCTTGAAACGAGATGTTCGCTAGAGGTATGCTATAATGGAAATCATGAGACAGTATCGTATTTTGGTGGTTGATGACGACCGGAGCATTTTGAAGCTGGTGAAAAATGTCCTAGAGCTCGATGCTTATGATGTGACGACGCTTGATCGAATAGAAGAGCTAGAGCTGACGCATTTTGTCGGATATGACTTGATTCTGCTGGATGTGATGATGGAGCCTGTTAATGGTTTTGAGCTGTGTTCCTACATTCGTCCTCATCTTTCGTGTCCAATCATCTTTCTGACGGCTAAGGAATTGGAGGCAGACAAAGTGGAAGGGCTCTTTCGCGGAGCAGATGACTATGTTGTTAAGCCTTTTGGGACCAAAGAATTGCTGGCGCGTGTCAGAGCTCATCTTCGGCGGGAGGAAAGACGGGAGGAGCGCTATTCTGAGATTGCTTCTTGTCAATTTTATCCAGAGCGCTATGAAGTTGCCTGTTTTGGTAAAGTCTTGAAATTTTCAGAGCGTGAGTTTAAGTTGCTGCATTTACTAGCTAGCAATCCCAAACAGACCTTTTCAGCTGAACGCCTGCATACCTTGCTTTACCCAGAAAGCTCAGAAACACAGCTTCGCTCCATCTCAGAATACGTATATCAGATTCGTCAAAAATGCAAACAAGAAGGGCTGCAAGCAATCGCAACAGTGAGAGGAGTAGGCTATAGATGGCAATTAGAACCCGAAATTTCAAAAGCCTAGTCTGGACAACCAGTTTAAAAATCGTCTTTTTTCATGTTTTGATTTTTGTGCTTATAGGCTATGAATTTACGCAAGGAAGTAATCACGTTCTTTTCACCTTGTTCTTTTGGGCAGGGAGCTTGCTGCTGATTACTTTTTATCATATTTTGAAATTGCTCCGAAAAATCGACAGGGAAATAAAAATGCTAACGAGCGAGAAGCTTTTAGAAGAAAATCAAAGTCAGCTTTTTCGGATTGAGGAAATGCTAGAAGTCTATAGCGATTTACGGAGCAGCCACCAAGATAATGCTCGTCTTCTAGAAAGAGAGCAGCAGCATAATCAGGAGTTGATTTTACAGCTATCAGCGACATCGCACGATTTGAAGACGCCCCTAACTGTGATTAAGGGGAATGCTGAGCTCTTGGAATTGGCGCAGTTAGGCCAGCCACAGGCAGACTATGCTGCTGAGATTTTGCAGGCCAGTCACAAGATGGAAGAGTATTGTGGCTCTTTGATTGATTACGCTAAGACTTTTCAGATTGATTCTAATCAGTTCGGTCAGCTTTCCTTGGAGGACTTTTTGGCTTATCTCCAGGACGATTGGGCACTGTTCAGCAAACAGGAAAGCTATCGTTTTTATCTCCAAGAAGATTGTGATCTTAGTCTGATTTTGTCAATTCATTTGGACTATCTCAAGCGAGCTTTGCTCAATATTTTACTGAATGCGCTTGAACATGCTAATCAGGACCAAAAGGAAGTGAAGCTGATGGTATCAGTGCAGCAGGACCAGTTGGTTTTTGCTATCTGGAACAACGGCCCTTCATTTTCAGAGGAGATGCTGCTGGGAGCGGAACAGCTCTTTTACCAGAGTGACCAAAGCCGCAATTCAGCTAATCCCCATCATGGTATCGGCTTGGCCTTTTCTAAGCAGGTAGCTCTCTTGCACGGTGGTCGTCTGACTCTGCTCAATCCAGACCAAGGAGGAGCCTGTGTCGAGTTGACTGTGGCTTTAAAAAGCAAATAACAAAGGAAATCAATAAAGATGATGAAAGGACTGAAATATTTAAAGTTTCAGTTCTTTTTTGCCGCTTTCTTCTTGACAAAAGATGTAAAGGAGACTATACTATATTTGAAAAGTAAAGTTTGTTTTACATTGTGGAAAGGAGGCAGCCTTGGAAAATCGAATTCAAGAATTACGAAAAAGAAAAAAGCTCAGCCAGGAGGAGCTGGCTGAGAAGCTAGAGGTCACGAGACAAACGATTATTTCTTTAGAAAAAGGCCGCTACAATGCCTCGCTGCTTTTGGCTCATAAAATTGCATCCTTTTTCAATTTAAGGATTGAAGAAGTGTTTCTCTTTGAGGAGGATAAATCATGAAATGGACTTATTTGTGTAAATGGATATTGGCTATTTTGGTGGTGGTTGGCTTATCTTATCTCCATTTTCAAGCCAATTTTATCCCTAAGGAAATCCTGCCTTTTGTGGGAGTTATATTGATTGTGGTGATTTTGAAAATTTTTCAAGCGTATGAAAAATAGGAGGCTGACATGGAAACATTAACTAAACAAGAATTTCGGAAAAAACTTCAAAGGAAAGTTATCGTGGGGCGTATCTTAACCTTTATCATCTTGGTAGGACTGGCCTGGAGCCACTTTCATTCTCTGGATGATCAGCAGGAAGGAGTCATGGTCGGCATCCTGCTGGGGCTTTCTTTGCTGACCATTCGGTATAATCTGGCCCTAAGACGGGAGGAAAATTTTGAGAAGCTCTACATTCAAGTGACTGACGAGCGCAATCGCATGATTGACGAAAAGACTCGTACTTTGCTTTTTAATATACTTTTGCTGCTGGCAGCATGCTTGAGTGTCCTGTCCATGATTTTCCCAATCATCTTAAATCTCAATCAGTTTCTGACCTTGACCATTATCCTGGTTTTGGGACTTTACTATCTCTTGCGCTTTCTCCTGTCTAAGCGTTATTAACAAAAAAAGCTGGCGACGCCAGCTTTCTAAACAAGCTTTTAACAGAGCTTGTTTTTATTTTCTATAGAGTCTATCATACTGGTAAACAGGGTCCATGGTTACATGGATGCCCAACTTACGCAGGACGTTTTTGTCTTCATCAGTCAGAGTGACGGTGGAGTGGGCCTCGCTGCCCTTGAGATTGCCGAGTTGCTGCATGGCATGCGCAGCATCTTGATTTTCCATGGCTGTGATTGCTAGAGCCATCAAGATTTCGTTTGAGTGGAGTCGAGGATTACGGCTGCCCAGATGATTGATTTTCAGGCCTTGGATTGGCTTGACATACTCAGGCTCAATCAGCTTAGTCTCTTTGGCAATATTGGCTAGTTTCTTAATGGCATTAATCAATACAGCGGCCGTAGGACCAAAGAGCTCAGAGGTCTTACCGGTTACGATTTCACCGTTTGGCAATTCCAATGCCAGAGCTGGCTCACCAGTGCTTTCAGCCTTATCGCGTGCTACAACTGTTACCTTGCGGTCCAGCGGTGTGATGCCCAAGTCGTTCATCAAGAGTTCGATCTTTTTGACAGCAGATTCAGAAACGCGCTCTGCCTTAAAGTCCAGAATAGTTTGGTAGTAGCGACGGATGATTTCCTGTTGAGATGCCTCGATAGCTGCATCATTATCTACAATGGCAAAGCCAACCATATTAACTCCCATGTCCGTTGGAGAAGCATAAGGTGATTTTCCAAGGATGCGCTCCAGCATACGCTTTAGGACTGGGAAAATTTCAATATCACGATTGTAGTTGACGGTGGTTTTTCCGTAGGTTTGCAGGTGGAAAGGATCAATCATGTTGACATCGTCCAGGTCTGCCGTCGCTGCCTCATAAGCTAAATTGACTGGATGGTGCAGGGGCAGATTCCAAACTGGGAAGGTTTCAAACTTGGCGTAGCCTGATTTGATGCCATTGATTTGGTCGTGGTACATGTTGGATAGGCAAGTAGCCAATTTACCAGAACCAGGACCAGGTGCAGTTACTACGACTAGATTACGGCTAGTTTTTATGTAGTCGTTTTTCCCCATACCTTCAGGTGAGATGATATGGTCCATGTCGGTCGGATAGCCCTTGATCGGGTAGTGGATGTAGGAAGCGATGCCATTCTTTTCCAGCTGGCTGCGGAAGAGGTCAGCTGCTGGCTGGCCGGAATACTGGGTGATGACCACTGAGCCTACATAAATATCCAGCTCGTTAAAGGTATCGATTAGTCGCAGCACTTCCTGATCATAGGAAATGCCCAAATCACCACGCGCCTTAGAGTGCTCAATGTTGTTGGCATTGATAGCAATGACAATCTCTACTTGGTCCTTGAGCTCTTTGAGCAGTCTGATTTTATTGTCTGGCTCATAGCCTGGCAGGACGCGGGCAGCATGGAAGTCTTCCAGCATTTTACCGCCGAATTCCATGTAAAGTTTGCCCTCAAATTGATTAATGCGCTCCAAGATATGGTCGCGCTGCAGGTTTAAGTATTTCTCAGAATCAAAAGCAATTTTTTTCATGTATATTTTCACCTCTGCTAAGCATTATAACAAAATTTTCTTCAAATTGGAAAGTTGAAAGGGGAAGTGTTAGACAAAAGAGATAGCAGCCCGAATGAAGAACGGGCTGCCTTTTGAGATTAATAGCTGGTAATCGTGTCCACCGTTGAGCGATCCAGCTTTTTGACCAGCGCTTGCAAGAAAGCTTGGGCTTGCAGAAAATCGTCCATGGCATAGAGAGTTTGGTGGGAGTGGATGTAGCGGGCGCAGACACCAATGGTAGTAGATGGTACGCCGCCGCTTTGGAGATGGGCAGCACCAGCATCCGTTCCGCCCTTGCCGCAGTAGTATTGATACTTGATGCCAGCTTCCTCAGCAGTTGTCAAGAGGAAGTCTTTCATAGCTGGCAGCATGAGATGACCAGGGTCAAAGAAGCGAATCAGCGTTCCGTCACCGATGGCCCCTTGACCGCCATAAATATCACCCGCTGGTGAGCAATCTACAGCCAGGAAGACCTCAGGGGCAAATTTTGTCGTAGAAGCATGGGCACCACGAAGGCCAACCTCTTCTTGAACATTGGCACCGACATAGAGTTGGCTGTCTAGTGGTTGACCAGACAAGGCTTGAGCCAATTCGCTGACCATAAGGACGCCGTAGCGATTGTCCCAGGCTTTGGAGATGATATTTTTCCCGTTAGCTGTGAGAATAGCAGAGCTGTCTGGCACAATCGTGTCTCCTGGACGGATGCCGTAGCTTTCAGCTTCTGCCTTATCCGCAAAGCCACCATCAAAGACAATATCTGCAATCTGTGGCATAACTGGTCCGCCAGATCCGCGCGTCAGATGAGGAGGGACTGATCCTGAGATAAGAGGAATTTCCCGACCTTCACGGGTAAAGAGTTTGAAGCGTTGGCTGCTAACGACCAGCGGGTTCCAGCCACCGATTTCAACTACACGGAAGGTTCCGTCCGGCTTGATCTCGCTGACCATAAAGCCAACCTCGTCCATGTGGGCCGCTACCAATACACAGGGAGCATTTTCAGCTTCTGCATGGCGTACCCCAAAGATACCGCCCAGGCCGTCGGTGACAACCTCATCGACATGGGGAGTGAGTTTTTCCCGCAGGTAACTGCGAACAGGTGCCTCGTGACCCGAAATAGCAGAAAGCTCTGTTACTTCCTTGATTTTTGAAAATAATGTTGTCATAAACTTACCTTCTTTCTGTCCCCTATTTTATCACTTTTTATGGTAAATGAGTAGGAAAATCTTATAGCTTGCCTGAATCAAGAGGACTGCCCGCCCAAGAATCCAGCTTCTCCCAGGAAAATCTGGAATATTGTTTGTCGCCTCTGCTCTTTTGTGTTAAAATATTCTACATGAAAGCTAAAAAAATCATTTTAACCACAACCGCCCTTTTGGGGGCTGGAGCTCTGGCTTTTGGGGCAGCCAAAGTCGTACAGGAGCAAAAAAGATTGCGTAATCGGGAGGAAATCGTCGAGCTTGTGCGAGATTTCTTTTCCAGTCAGGGTACTATTTCCTGCCTTTATGTCAAGCTCTACGAGTCCACAGATGACCGCTTGGTTGGTGGTCTGGTCCTAGAGGACGACCGTCATTTTGCTTTTGTCTATGAAAATGGTCAGCTAAGCTACGAGGAAGAAGCATGATTATCCCTACAAATTTAGAGGGATTGGCTTCTTATGTCAATGATGGGGAGAAGACTGTCTTCTTTTTCACGGCTGACTGGTGCGGAGATTGCCGATTTATCAGACCTTTTCTGCCAGAGATAGAAGCTGAAAATCTTGACTATCGCTTTATCCAAGTGGACCGTGATGCCTATCTGGATCTGGCCGAAGAGTGGGACATTTACGGGATTCCTAGCTTAGTAGTGCTGGAAAAGGGACAGGAGATTGGCCGTCTGGTCAATCGTGAACGCAAGACCAAGGGTCAAATCAATGAATTTTTAGCGAGTATAAGAGAAAAAGGGAGCGTAAAATGATTTTTACCTATAATAAAGAATATGTCGGCGATGTGCTGATGATTATTGCTGCGGACAATCAAGGAGCTAAACTGGCAGCTGAACGCAAAGGACGGGTAGCGCGTGTTTACCGTGAAGATAATGGCCAGACAGTAGCTTGGAATATTTTTGAGCAGTCAGACCTTTTTGAAATTGCAGAGCGCGGACAGGTCTTTTTGACAGATGAGCAAGTGGCTATTCTCAATCAGGAGCTGAGCAAGGAAGGCTTCCCAGCGAACTTGGTCAATGACAGCCAGCCAAAATTTGTGGTTGGTCAAATCGTTGATATGGTAGCTCATCCAGATAGTGACCACCTGAATATCTGCCAAGTACAGGTAGCTGCTGATAAGACTGTTCAAATCGTGGCCGGTGCTCCTAATGCCAAAGTCGGCCTCAAAACGATTGTGGCGCTGCCAGGTGCCATGATGCCCAAAGGGAATTTGATTTTCTCAGGAGAACTTCGAGGAGAAAAGAGTTTTGGTATGATGTGCAGCCCACGGGAACTTCAGCTGCCTAATGCGCCTCAAAAACGTGGCATCATTGAATTATCCGATAGCGAACTAGTTGGCACCGCCTTTGATCCAGCTAAACATTGGCAGGGATAAAAATGAAGATTTAAAATAACAAAAAAGCTCAGAAATGGGCGAGGTATCCTAATAACATCCGAAATATAAAATAGAGCGAATTGATTTGTGTAGTCGTTTCGCTCTATTTTTTGTGGCAATAAATTTAGCGTTAAAAATCTATCTCATGCTAATGGTAGAGAAAATAAATGATTAACAGATGAAAAACCAATCTAACACAATGATGAATATAATGAATCTGCTTCTTACTCATTTTTCTGTCATAGAAAAAACTTACTGAGATTAAAATTAAAAGTATAGATATTAAAGCTTTCAGTAAAAAATTGAAGAAAAATAAATTCAGAAGAGTTAGGAAAAATAAAAATAAACTGACGATTAATGAGATTTTGGAGCTGCCAATCTTCTTTTTATAAGCAAAATAGGTTGAAAATAATAAAAGAATGGAATAAACAAAAGCTATATAGTTCATTAGATATCCTCCGTAATCTAAAGTGATATGTCTTAACAATCACCACACTGTCTCAAAAGAAGACGCTGTCGCTATTACTTTGCGAGTCGGTTGTTGACTGAGGAGTGGCTGTGGGACTCTGACTTGGACTGCTGTATTTGTATTGGTAGATGAGGCTATTTAGGCCTTGGTCTTCCAATACTTTGAGGCGTTTTCTCTTGAAAACAATACCGATGAGTTGGCTGTCGGGATAGGCATAAATCTTGTGGCGGGGATGGTTAAAGGCAGCAAAGTCATGGAAACTGTCCTCCATCCAAAGACCAATCTCGGATTCTTCACTGTCTCGGCTGTAGCGAGCATGACTAATCTGCTGCATAGGAATGCAGTAGGTGGCTGCTGATAAGAGTCCGCTATAGTGGTAGGTCACATAGTCGTGGTCAAAGGATAGGATAGTCGCATGAATGGTTAGTCTGCGAATAGCAAAGATAAGGAGCAGTAAGAAGAAAGCAGCAACCAGCAGACTAAGGACAAAGAAACTAGTGTCTTTGTAGGGGTTGGAGCTAGTCAGGTAGTCTACGGCAGCTAAGGCAGAAAAACCTCCGAACCACAGAGAAATCAGGATAAAAAGAATATTTTTCACAGGGGAATGTTTAATGGTCATCGGAGCCTCCGTTGTACAAGTCTAGTAGGAAAGGGACAGAAGCTGCAACTTTCCTTTTTGTCTATACTATACCACATTTTTTTCACTTTTTGCCTCCTATTACGAATGATAAGTTAGGAGGATATAAAATGTATAATAAAGTAATTGTAATCGGCCGGCTGACGGCTACGCCTGAACTGCACAAGACTGCGAATGAAAAATCTGTGGCTCGTGCAACGGTCGCAGTTAATCGTCGTTATAAATCTCAGAGCGGTGAGCGTGAGGCGGATTTTGTAAATGTGGTTGTCTGGGGGCGTCTAGCTGAGACTTTAGCTAGCTATGCAAGTAAGGGCAGCTTGATTTCTCTGGATGGTGAGTTGCGGACTCGTCGCTACGAGAAGGAGGGGGCGACTCATTATGTGACAGAGGTGCTCTGTCATAGCTTCCAGCTGCTGGAAAGTCGGGCTCAGCGCGCTCTGCGTGAAAATAACAGCGGAGCTGATTTGGCAGATTTGGTGTTGGAAGAAGAGGAACTTCCCTTTTAAGCAGGAAGCAAAGACTGGGAAATGACCTTGCGCCCAAAAATCATCATTCAGTTTTGCAGGATGCAAGCTCTGTGTGATTGAAAGTCTCTTTCTATTAAGCTTTTTGAGGTTTAGTTATAATCATCGAGGTGGGACCAAGAATCAAAAATCATGGATTTTTTAGATTCTGTCTCACCTCTTTTATTATAGCCGTTTCTGGAAAGATTTTGCTTTTTGGTGGCTTTGTAATATAATAATCCTATATGTTTCATAAAGGCGCTTACGGCATAGGGGGTGAAAAATGGTATCAGCTAAGATCAAAAAACGGATACAGCATTATCAGAAGAAGGCTCTCTGGCCGCTTTTCATTCTGCTTATCTTGGGTTTGCTTTTTATTTATTTCAAGGGCGTTCTGCCAGATGAGAAGCAGGTCAAGATTGGGGTGACCTACATGACCATGAACAATGACTTTTACAAGACCTTAAATGCGGAGTTGGAGAAGAAAACCAACCAGCAGGGCAGCCGACTCTACGTTCGGGATCCTGAGCTGGATGAGGGCAAGCAGAGCCAGCAGATTGACTTTTTTATCCGAGAAAAGGTTGATGTCATTGTCATCAATCCGGTGAAAAGCAATAGTCCAAGTATTATTTCCTCTCTTCAAAAGGCCAAGAAAGCTGGTATTAAAATCATCGTAGTGGATGCGCCTATCAGTCAGGATGTAAAAGTGGATACGACCATTGTGTCTGATAACTACCAAGCAGGCGTCCTGATTGCCCAGGACATGATGAAGCGTCGGCCTTCTGCCAACATTCTCCTTCTAGAGCACCGCAATGCCGTCTCTGCCATGGACCGGATTCAGGGATTTATTGATACGATTGAAAAACAGCCTAGCTACAAGATTATTTCCCAGAAAGAAACACTAGGCCAGACTGAGGAAACCATGCCACAGGTCAAAGGGGCTCTGGATGAAGGTTTAGACTTTAATGTAGTTATGGCGCTCAATGATCGAGCAGCCATCGGGGCTTTGGCTGCTATTAAAAATCAAGGTCTTGATAAGAAAATCTCAATCTATGGCGTGGATGGTTCACCAGATATCAAAAACTTTCTGGCTACGACTAGCGATATACAGGGAACCGTGGCCCAATCGCCCATTCAGATGGGACGCAAGGTGGCGCAGGTAATTGAGCTGATGCAAGAGGGGAAATCCTACGACAGCCAATACCTGATTCCCGTTCACTTAGTCAACAGAGATAATATCAGCCAATACACAGTTACAGGGTGGCAATAATGAGACCTCAAAAAAGTATATTTTACAGCAAAATAGCCCTGATGGTCATCAATCTGGTTGCCATTGTCTATAATGCGTCCATCTATCTCTTTGCGACCAACTATATAGCGGCTAAGGGCTTCAGTCACTCGCTTTTGGAGCGTTTGGATGCCATTCCGGGCTCTCCCAGCTTGATTTTCTGGGTATCAATTAGCCTCTATGGTAGTTTGCTTTTGGTCATGTACTACCGGGAGCGCCACCCCAATCAGCTGTCCGTCTATGACAAGGCAACCATTATTGAAATCCTGCTCATGCTGGTCATCTTTTCCGTCCTGCATTCGTCCTACAATGGCTTGATTCTTTTGGTGTTTGCGGATATTTTCTATGGCTCTAAGGAGTTCAATTCTTCCAAGGACAAGAAGTACTGGTTTTCTTTCATTATTTTGAGCTTTGGCATGCTGCTCTTGTCCAACTATGACCTCATGTCGCTCTTTATCAAGCTACCTTCGCTGGATACTTATATTCGTTTTTACCCAGAGTCCGTTCGGCTGTTGCTGCTTTTTGGTAAGAACTTCCTCTATTCCCTCAATATCGTCGTCTTTATGATTTCCTTGCTCTTCTATATCTTATCGGCTATTACGGAGCGTCATCGGATTGAGGAAGAGCTGCGCATGGCTTCTCAGGCCAATCGCGAGTTGAATTCTTATCTGGCCTTGTCCGAAAAAATAGCAGAAGACCGAGAGCGGAAGCGGATTGCCAGAGAGATTCACGATACATTGGGCCATGCCCTAACGGGAATTTCAGCGGGTATTGATGCGGTCAAGGTCTTGGTTGATATTGATACCAATCGGGCTAAGGAGCAGCTCAATAATGTCTCTGTCGTCGTTCGAGATGGTATCCGTGATGTCCGTGGCTCGCTCAATAAGATGCGACCGGGAGCTCTGGAAAATAATACTTTGAAGGAAGCTCTGATTAAGATTATCCGTGAGTATGAAGCCATCTCCAATTTGGAGATTCATCTCCGCTACGAATGGGATAATATTGACTTGGATATTGCCAAGGAAGACATTGTCTTCCGGGTGATTCAGGAGTCTATTACCAACTCTGTCCGCCACGGTCATGCCAAGACTATCTGGATTGAGCTGTTGGAGGAAGAAGAAGCTTATGTAATGACCATTCAGGATGATGGTGTTGGCTTTGATGAACTCCACTATGGCTATGGCCTCAAGCAGATGCAGGAGCGCCTAATGATTATTGGCGGAAGCGTCCGCTTTGAAAATCGGGACGGTTTCTACACGCATATCGAAATCCCAAAAATAGGAGGAAGACATGATTAAGGTTTTAATAGCAGACGATCAGGCCTTGATTCGCGAGTCTCTGCAAATCATCCTGTCAGCACACGCAGATATTGAGGTGGTCGGGACAGTCGGAGACGGTAAGGAAGTGCTGGAAAAGCTTCATCGGGTACGCCCAGATGTGATTTTAATGGATATTCGCATGCCAGTCATGGACGGTGTTCTCTGTACCAAGGCTGTCAAAGAGCAGTATCCGGATGTTAAGATTATCATTCTGACGACCTTTGATGACGATGAATTTATCTTCTCCGCTCTCAAATACGGTGCGTCTGGTTATATTCTCAAAGGGGTTTCGACAGAAGAGCTTCATGAAGCTATTCAGACAGTCTATCGAGGCGGAGCTATGATCAATCCCAATATTGCCACCAAGGTCTTCAAAATCTTTTCTCAGATGGCCCAGTCCAACTTTGCTATCACGGTGACGGAGGAAAATATAGAGGACATGAGCCGGACGGAGTGGAAGATTATCCAGCAGATTGGCTTTGGGATTTCGAATAAAGAAATTGCTGCCAAACTCTTTCTGTCAGAAGGGACAGTCAGAAATTACCTGTCAGGCATCCTAGCCAAGCTCAACTTGCGCGACCGAACCCAGCTGGCTATCTGGGCTGTGCAGACCGGAGTCACTCAGAGAGATTTTAGTAAGGAAAGCGACAAATGAAGTGGAGACTGAGACATTTAGCCCTGCTGGTTGTCCTGATCATATCTGTTGCTCTGGCTTTTGTCTTTTGGGCTTCAGCTCAGGAAAAGGTCCTGCGTATCGGTGTCTATGCTGGCTCTAGCTGGGATGTGCCTAACAGCCGCGAAAACAAGGTCTTGGACAGTTTGATTAAAAAATTTGAAAAGACGCATCCTCATGTCAAGGTCGTCTATGAAAGCGGTATTCCCAAGGATGATTACGCTGACTGGCTGGCAGAGCAAGTCTTGAAAGGTGAGCAGCCGGATCTCTTTATGGTACCGGAAAACGACTTTAGCATGTTGGCTTCGACTGGTGCGCTCAAATCCTTGGATACCCTCTTAACGGATGATGAGCGAAAGGCTTTTTATCCGGTGGCTTATGAAGCTGGGCAATATCAGGGAGTCAGCTATGCACTTCCAGTTGAGAGCAATCCTATCATGATGTGTGTCAATAAAGACCTGCTTGAAAAAGAAGGGATTAGCATTCCTGAGTCAGGTTGGACCCTGACGGATTTCTATGAGATTTGCAAGAAAGTAACCAAGGATACCAATGGCGATGGTGTGGTGGATCAGTACGGTATTACAGATTACACTTGGCAGCAAGCTCTGGTAGCTTACGGCGGCCATCTTACCGATAAATCTGGTATCAATGTAGACAGCGCAGAGATGCACCAAGCCTTGGCCTTTATGAGCAAGCTAAACATGCTCAGCCAGCATTATAAGGTGACTTCTAATGACTTTGATGAGGGGCGGGTGGCCTTCTATCCTATGAGTCTGGCTCAGTATCGGACCTACAAGCCCTATCCATACCATGTTGCCAAGTATTCTAGCTTTTCTTGGACCTGTATCCCGATGCCAACAGCCAATAGCCAGGTGATGGGAACACAGGTCAAGACCTCGCTCTTTGCCATGTCTTCCAATACCAAGCAAGAGAAGCTGGCTTGGGAATTTATGCTCTTGCTGTCACAGGATAAAGAAAGCCAGCAGGCCTTGTTTGAAAAATCGCAGGGGACCTCAGTCTTACCATCTGTGGTGAAAAGTCAACAGGCTAGAGAAATCTTACAGGCAGATGATTTTGGCTTGGATTCCTTGACTTCAGAGAGGCTAGACCACATGATGAATCGCTCCATCATTGACATCAGTCTTGAAGTAGATCGTCATACCATGGATCGTATGGACTATCTGATTCAAAATGCTATGCAGAATCAAGAGATTGACAGTGCCTTGCCGAGCATTCAAAGAGAAATAGAAAGCGGAAAATAATCTGCTTTCTTTTTTATTGCCAATTAAATCAGAAAAAGTACAGTTGCCTAGACCAATATGACAAATGTCATATTTTTCCTAACAAATGTCATCTGGGCAAAGTGACATTTGACAATATGAAACCGGTTCCATATCCTGTACAATAAAATCATCAATAAATCCTTCGTCATCTAAAGCCTGACTGGGCTAAGAAGTCGAAGGATAAAGGAGGCAGGAAAGATGAAATACCTTGTACTGGTCAGCCATGGGGGACTGGCAGCAGGCGTGCAGAGTTCCTTGAAGATGTTTGCCGGAGACAAGACGGACCAGGTGATTGCGGTCGGTCTTCAGGAGGGCAAGTCAGTTGATGATTTTGCAGTTGATTTTACTCAGGCCTTGGCTGGCTTAAGCGCTGATGACAGTGTCTTAGTTCTGGCTGATATTGTAGGAGGCAGTCCTCTGACGACAGCAGCTAGCGTCTTAGCTGACATGGGTAAGCTCGACTCAGCAGTTATCTTGGGAGGTTTGAACCTGACCATGGGACTGACTGGCTTGGTTATGAAAGACATCTTGGACGGAAAAGAGCTGGCTCAGGCTATCCTTTCCGAGGCTACAGCTGCTTTGCAGGAATTTGAAGTCGTAAGTGATGCAGCTGACGAAGATGAAGACGATATTTAGTGCTTCCGCATACATTATAAAAGATAAAAGGAGATTTTAAAGATGACAGTATCATTTGTACGGATTGACGACCGCATGATCCACGGTCAAACAGTCACTCGCTGGGCTAAGGAATACCCTTGTGATGGCTTGATTGCAGTTAATAATGCAGCAGCAGGAAACAAGGTTTTGATTCAGGCCTACAAGGGAGCTTCTGATAAGAAGACTTTTGTTTGGACCAAGGAAGCCTTCAAGGAAAAATCAGGCAAGGTCACAGATTCAGACAGTCGCTATTTCCTCATTACAAAAAATCCTGTGGACATGAAGGAAATCCTAGTGGACCAAGGTTTTGTACCCGGGGATGTTAAGGAAATCATCGTCGGTCCTGCTAATGACCGTCCGGGAGCTGTTAAGCTGGGCAATAACCAGTCCATCACCCAGGAAGAGGCAGAAGCGATTGAGGCGATTGAAAAAGCTGGCTACAAAGTCAAATTCCAGCTCTTGCCAGATGTTTCCATCGGTTACTGGAGCGATTTCAAGTCTAAATTTGGTTTTTAATTATAATAATGAAAAGGAGAGTCTATTATGACAATTTCTTGGCTACAAGCCGCTTTACTGGGATTATTTGCATGTCTGTCATCTATGCCTGGTTTGGGTGGTACATCTATTGGTAACTATACATTAGGACGTCCCTTAGTTGGAGGTTTAATATCTGGTCTTATCTTAGGTGATATTAAGCTTGGTATTGTTTGTGGAGTTGCTATGCAATTGGTTTACATCGCTTTGGTCACTCCTGGTGGTACTGTCTCTGCTGATGTGCGAGCTGTTTCTTACATCGGGATTCCACTTGCTATGGTTGCCATTAAGACACAAGGTTTAACTTTAGATTCTGCTGATGCAGCAAACCTTGCAAAATCAATGGGAACTCTAGTAGGAACAGTTGGTACAGTACTCTTCTATGGTACAGCAACTATGAATCTGCTTTGGCAGCATATTGGTTGGAAAGCAGTAGAAAAAAAGGATTTTAAAAAGCTATATGTAGTCGATTGGGGTTTCCCTTGGATTTCACACTTGGTTTTTTCATTCCTGCCTACACTTATCATGTGTAAACTAGGTGCTGAGGCTGTAACAACTTTGAAATCAGCCCTACCGTTGGATGGAATTCCTATGAAAACTCTCTTTACAGTTGGCTCACTTCTTCCGTGTGTCGGAATCGCTATCCTTTTAAAACAAATTGTTGAAAAAGCTGTTGATTTCATTCCTTTCTTTGTCGGTTTTACATTGGCAGCTTCTCTGGGTCTGAATCTTGTTTCTTGTGCTGTTGTTTCTCTGATTTTCGCCGTTCTGTTTTATGAAATTCAAATGGCTAAAAATATAAGAGCGCAAGCTACTGCAGGACCAAATGCAGATTTTATTGAAGACGATGATGAGGAGGATATTTAAGATGGTAAAATTAACAAGAAAAACTTTAGGCAAATCTTTCCATCATTGGTACTATGGGAATCTAACCTGTTTTTCACAAGAACACATGCAGACCTTTGGTTATTTAGCTTCTATGTTGCCAGTGGTGGAGGAGCTTTATAAGGATAAAGAAGAGCAGGCAAAGGCTATGCAAACTTATACTGCTTTCTTTAATACAGAACCTCAGCTGGGAGCTTTGATTGTTGGGATTACAGCTGGTCTTGAAGAAGCACGTGCCAATGGTGCTGATGGAGTTGATGATGAAACTATAAATGGACTGCGGGCTGGTCTTATGGGACCGGTTGCAGGTATTGGGGATTCCCTTATTGTTGGTACCTTGATTCCGATTATTCTAGGGATTGCCCTAGGACTCTCTAATGGCGGTTCACCTCTTGGTGCAATCTTCTACATTGTAGTATGGAATTTACTTGCCTATGCAGGTATGAAATTCGCCTATTTCAAAGGTTATGAATTAGGTGATAAGGCAGTTGAATTTTTGGTAGGTCCTCAAGGACAGGCTATCCGTAAATCAGTATCTATCGTTGGTGGTATGGTTATCGGAGCAGTTGCTGCTACTTGGGTTCCAGTAAAAACGGCCTTCCAATTGAAAGATTCATCTGGTAAAGCATTTTTGGTCATGCAAGATCAGTTAGATGGTGTCTACCCTGGTCTCTTGACAGCACTCTTTATCGTTTTCTGTTGGTGGCTGATGGCGAAGAAAAACTTTTCTCCAATCAAAGTTATGCTCATTCTCGTTGTAGTTGCTTTTGTTGGTGTATTAGTTGGTTTCTTCAACCCAGGATTGAAATATTAAAAGGAGAAGATCATGACAGAACAAGAATTGATTCAAGGCTATGAAACAGAAATTCACTACCAGAAGCATATGATTGAAAATCTAGGACGCTGGTTCAGTCTCTTCTTTGCCATTGCCAGCATCGGTCTTGTTCTGATTTATCTCTTTCATGAGACCAATCTCCTAGCACTGATTGCAGGAATCGTCCTAGCTCTACTGGGTATCTTAGCCATGCTCGTATTTGGATATGGTATCTATAGAGGACACCTAAATCTGCAAAAAGTGATTGATGATTTTGAAGCAAAACTAAAACTTGCAAGATAGACATTCCCCCTAAAGACAAGTCTGAGAGAATTTTAGCTCGGACTTGTTTTTTATTTCTTTGACTTTGGGAGCAAGTAAATCAAAAAAATAAAATTTTTCTTTCATCTAGCCGGTTTTTTTCTTGACTATTTCTGACCAAGTGATAAAATAATAACTATAGATTAGCACTCTATAGTTTAGAGTGCTAAAAATTCAATCTTTGGAGGAAAACTATGTTAAAACCATTAGGAGACCGTGTGGTCTTGAAAGTAGAAGAAAAAGAGCAGAAAGTTGGCGGATTTGTCATTGCAGGCAACGGCCAAGCAGCGACTAAGACAGCAGAAGTTGTCGCAGTCGGTCAAGGCATTCGTACTTTGAACGGTGAGCTGGTAGCCCTGAGCGTTAAGGAAGGGGACAAGGTTCTCGTAGAAAGCCATGCAGGCGTGGAAGTTAAGGACGGAGATGAAGCTTATCTCTTAGTCAGTGAAGCCAATATTCTAGCAGTTGTCGAGTAAGATTAGAAGAGAGGAATAATAAAATGGCAAAAGATATTAAATTTTCAGCAGATGCAAGAAGCAGTATGGTTCGTGGGGTTGACATCTTGGCAAATACTGTCAAGGTGACTTTGGGTCCTAAAGGCCGCAATGTCGTTTTGGAAAAATCCTTTGGCTCACCGCTTATCACCAATGATGGTGTAACCATTGCCAAGGAAATCGAACTGGAAGACCATTTTGAAAACATGGGCGCTAAGCTGGTTTCAGAAGTTGCTTCAAAGACCAACGATATCGCTGGTGACGGAACAACAACAGCAACTGTTTTGACACAGGCTATCGTCCGCGAGGGGATTAAAAATGTTACAGCTGGTGCTAATCCAATCGGTATCCGCCGTGGGATTGAAGCAGCTGTTGCGACAGCTGTTGAAGCCCTCAAATCTAACTCAGTACCAGTTTCTAACAAGGAAGCTATTGCTCAAGTTGCTGCCGTTTCTTCTCGCAGCGAGAAAGTCGGCGAGTACATCTCTGAAGCTATGGAAAAAGTTGGAAATGACGGCGTTATTACCATTGAAGAGTCCAAAGGGATGGAAACTGAGTTGGATGTGGTTGAGGGGATGCAATTTGACCGTGGCTACTTGTCTCAGTATATGGTAACTGACAATGAAAAAATGGTAGCCGAACTGGACAATCCTTACATCCTGATTACTGACAAGAAAATTTCTAACATTCAGGAAATCCTGCCATTACTGGAAAACATTTTGAAAACCAACCGTCCGCTCTTGATTGTCGCAGATGATGTGGACGGTGAAGCTCTGCCAACATTGGTTCTTAATAAGATTCGCGGAACCTTTAATGTCGTAGCTGTCAAGGCACCAGGCTTTGGTGATCGTCGTAAGGCTATGTTGGAAGACATCGCTATCTTGACAGGCGGTACAGTGATTACAGATGATCTTGGCTTAGAGCTCAAGGATGCTACGATTGAAGCGCTTGGACAAGCTTCTAAAGTCACTGTTGATAAGGACAGCACTGTGATTGTGGAAGGCTCCGGCAATCCAGAAGCCATTGCTAACCGTGTGGCAGTCATTAAGTCACAGATTGAAAGCAGCACTTCTGAGTTTGACCGTGAAAAACTGCAAGAGCGTCTGGCTAAATTGTCCGGTGGTGTAGCTGTGATTAAGGTTGGAGCTGCAACTGAAACAGAACTAAAAGAAATGAAACTCCGCATCGAAGATGCCCTTAACGCAACCCGTGCAGCGGTAGAAGAAGGAATCGTCTCCGGTGGTGGTACGGCCTATATCAACGTACTGGACGCTGTCGCAGATCTTGAGTTGGCAGGGGATGAAGGGACTGGTCGCAACATCGTTCTCCGCGCCTTGGAAGAGCCTGTCCGTCAAATCGCTCTGAATGCAGGCTTTGAAGGATCAATCGTCATTGACCGTCTGAAAAACTCTGAAGCTGGTACAGGCTTCAATGCCGCGACTGGAGAATGGGTTAACATGATTGAGGCTGGAATCATTGACCCAGTTAAGGTGACCCGTTCAGCCTTGCAAAATGCCGCTTCTGTTGCCAGTCTTATCTTGACAACCGAAGCAGTGGTGGCTAATCAACCAGAACCAGCTAGCCCAGCTCCAGCTATGGATCCAGGCATGATGGGCGGAATGATGTAGAAAAATAACGGGATTATATACTCGTATAAATTAGATATAATCTTTGTCTTATATTTATCAATTAGAAAACTGAGCATATTTGTTCAGTTTTTTTATTGTGACTAGTTATGTAGCAAGCATTAATAATTATGCTTATCTTTAAAAACAAATTTATATATATGAATATTTATGGTCATATAATTCATATTTGTTCATTTATTATGCAGCCAAATATTACATTTTTGTTTCAAGAAAATACAAGGAGATAACGGAGGAAACTGTTTTCAATTCTTATATGACAAGGTTTTTGGAGAAATAAACTGGTTTACAACCTGTGTACCAGACCGGAACCGGTTAAGGTAATTAGTTGACTTATGGTCAATCGTATGCTAGTCTAATATATGTAGTAAATTGGAAATGTAAAGAAATCTTAATGTTTTTTACATGTTCAGTAAAAAGGAAAAAAGGAAAAATGGAGGGATTATTTATGAAAAAAATATCTCATACTATTGCGCGCTTTTTCTCAGTAGCCTTTGTGCTCCTCTTTAGCCTGTTTTCTAGCAGTCAATCTGCCAGAGCTAACACGGTAGATGATGTTATCACATCAATCAATGTCTACAATCAGAAAGGTGAAGAACTGACTGACGGCCTTTCCCCTTGGGAAAAATTTCAAATTGACGCAAACTTTGCCTTCAATTACGGCAAGGTTCAGCCGGGAGATACTACTACCATTGGACTTCCTGTTGAGTTTGCCTTGGAGGGAGCTGATTTTGAAGTCAAAGATGATGACGGCAATCTCGTAGCGACAGCTGTGGTTGATGCAAGCTCTAAGCAGCTTACACTGACTTATACAGACTATGTCCTGACTCGCTCTCATATTGAAGGGAAAGTTCATCTTTTAGCTCGTGTTGACCATAATGTGGTTCGAGATAAAGGCTCAATCCCTCTGAAACTTATCGTTGGCAAGAAGATCATTGAGTATGGAAAAATTGACTACAAAGGTCTTCCTGGCCAAGCAACTCCTTATACTTTCATAAAATACGGCTGGAATAATGCGGATAATATCAAGAGTATTACTTACAGCCTGAATATCAACCAACAAAATCAAGAACTGGATAATGTTGTTATTTCAGATACTCTGGGCTTTAATACCGGAGAAATTGATCTTAACAGCTTCCAAATTCTTAAAGGTTCATGGGTTGTTGACCCAGCTGATAACTCTTATCGACTAAGTCAGCAACGCGAGGATGTGACAGCAAATTATACGATTAATCTTGCTGCTGACAAGCGTTCCTTTACCATTAACATGGGGCATATCGGTGCCAATGAAGGCTTCTATGTTCGCTATCGTGTTAACTTCCCTACAGTTCCGGCTGATGGAACAGTCTTCCCGAACGAAGCAATTATGCGAGCAGATAATATTGAAGAGCAAAAATCTTCGGTTGCTGTCCACTACCAACGAGCGAACGGCTATGCACATGGGGATGTCTATGGTGTGCAGGTGACTAAGAAAGATGAAGCTGGTAAAGCCTTAGCAGGTGCTGAATTCACATTGTACGATGAAGATGGTGTGACAATTGTTCAAAAAGCAACCAGTGATGCTAACGGGATTGCTTCTTTCAGCAACTTGATTAAGGAGCATTATCTGATTAAGGAAACCAAGGCACCAGAAGGTTACCAACTGTCAGATGAAGAGATTCAGGTCAATGCGGCTCAGCTCAAAAATTATGGTTCTGGTATTATTTACAAAGACTTTACCAACCGTAAGGCATTGGTTACCGCTTCAGGTACCAAGACTTGGAATGATGACAACGATAAAGATGGCAAACGTCCAGACAAGATTACCGTTCGTCTCTATGCAAATGGCGCTGAAGTCGATCATAAAGAAGTTGGTCCGAATGATAAGGGTGAGTGGAAGTATGAGTTCACTGACTTGCCAGCGACTGGTGAAGATGGAAAAGATATTGTCTACTCAGTTACTGAAGACCGTGTTTATGGTTATACAGCTACTGTTGATGGTATGAACATTACCAATACACCAGTTCCAGGAGTTCCGCAACCGCCGAAACCTAGCTCGGACAATAGCTCTAAGAGCAGCTCTAGTTCAAGCAGTTCAAGTAGCTCAAGCAGCACTACAGGGAGTACTGTTGTGATCATCGAATCAGACGATGGTACTGGCGGAGGGAATGCCTCTAATGTTGGAACCAAGAAAGTTCTCCCTAAAGCGGGTGAGAATGCTAGCTGGATCATGATTGCTGCTGGAGTAGCTCTAGTAGGCTTGGTAGGCTTCGTTGTCTTCCGTTCGAAGAAGTAACTTATTTCATCTCTGTTCCCTTAAGGGACAGAGATTTTTTATTCCAACTCCGAATTAGCAGTGGTCGCTTTTTAGAAAGAAGAATTAAGAATGTTTTTTACAATCAGTCACTATCTTGTATCCTTTTGTTAATCAAGACTGTGATGTTCCGTAATATAGTTGTTTTAAAATAAAAAGCAACTAAGATGTTTCCTAGAACAAATTAGTTGCTCAGAACTACGGGGAAAGCCGCTTGGATATGCAAGCGTGAGGCATATCAAAACTTGATATATAATCTTTCTTAATTCCTAAATCAAAAAAATTATAAGACATCCCTAGGAATATGCTCGGTGTGTGACCATCTTTATCAGGTTTTCGTCAAACATATTTTGCTTCAGTCTTCTCTCGTAGTTTTTTCTATGCGATGCCCCTTCTTTTTGTGCCTAAAGGAAGGGGATTTTTTTTGTGGAAAATCTTGGATACTAATAGAACTAAAATAGCGAGATTAGATAAACAAAAAGCCTTGCAAAATAAGATATTCACGGTAGCTTTGATTAAAATTCTAGAAATGCTAATAACTTCAATGATTAAGTTATTGGCATGATTATCTTAAACCAACAGACAATTATTGGTAATAAAAATCAGAACTTGAAAATTCGAGATGATATGACTCAGAAATATACGAACGGCTCTCTGAGTCAGAAAATGGATGACGGTGCCGATTTTATAGATACAATTGGTTCTTGCAAGCGAAACCATTAGAAAGCCGGATTGGTACATAAATGAACACGGCGGAACTTTTAAAGTCCCTCTGTAACTAATCGGTAAAAAAACGTGATAGAGATGGAATAACTTTAAGTAATATACCAGTAAGTAGGATATAATCTTACAAAAGCTATTGATGCAAAATAATTTCCCCATGTTATGGGACACTAGAATAAATAACAATTTGGTATAATGGAGTAAAAAAGAGAGTGGCATAATATGGACTATATAACAAATGCTATTGATAACTATATTGATAATCCAGAACCCTATGCTTTACAAATTGATGGCGAGTGGGGAAGTGGAAAAACTTATTTTATTAATAATTATTCCAAAATTACTACTAAAGCTAGAGTTATTTATTTTTCAGTCTATGGATATAATGACTTGCAAAACTTAAAAATGGAGCTATTATCACAATTAGCAATAGAACTTGATAATTTTTCTATAATTGAGAGAGGTAATAAAATTACTTCAATATTTAGACGAATCAATAATAATAGCAATTTAGTATTGAATTCTATAAGTATTTTATCAGATGTTGTTCTCAAGAAATATATACAAAGTATTTTAGCGAAGAATAAGAATGATAAAACGATACTATTAGTTATTGATGATTTAGAACGATTAAGTAAAAAAATCGAACTTCATGATTTTTTAGGATTTATAGCAAATGATATTATTGATAAGTTCAATTTTAAAGTCTTAATTATTTCAAATGAAACTAAAATGGATAATCATGAGGAATTTTTGAAAATTAGAGAAAAATTTATTAGTAAAACCATTGAATTTTCTAAAGATGAGGCTTTGCTAAAAGAAATATTACAAGGCATTGTAACAAGTGATTTTCTAATAGATAATCTAAATTGGATTATTGATATTTTTTCTATTTTTGACGATATTTCCAAAATTAATATTAGAACAGTTCTTAGTATCATAAATAACTTTGAATTTATTGAACGGAAATTTAAGGAACAACCTTCAGAATTTGACGAACAATATCGTAATGAATATCTAAAGTCAGTATTTTTAAATGTGTATGTTCTTACAACTGAACTTAAATCAGGATATATTAAAAATGAAGAATTAAAAATCTTGGGGCTGCATGCCTTTGACAGAATATTTTATATCTTTGGAGAACTTGATGATAAAAATTATTGGCATATTTTAATAAGTAAATATCATCGGAAGAATAAATTATTCGACGATTATATAATTTATTCTAAGGGTATTATGTCCTATGTCGTAAGTGGAATTTGGTATGATGATAACTATAGGAATAAATGGTATGAATGTTTTTATCCAAATGGTAGCATTGAAAATTATGAAAAATTGAATTATTTTTACAACTATTCTGAAAAAGAACTTTTAAATATCCAAGAACAATTGTTAAATGAGTGTTATAAACCAAACATAACATATGAAAAAGTATTGGATATATATCGTCGGTTTTCTTATTTTCAAACAATTGACCTATTATTAATAGAAAAAAATAAATTAGAAGAATTGATATTAAGAATAACTCAATTGCTATCAAATGCAAATATCTCTATTGAAGAAGCAAATCGTCTGCGCCAAGACATTATTTTTGAGGATACTTCATCTACTAATAAAAACATTAAAAGTTTAAAAGCAGCGATTGAAGAAAAACTTGCTTCTCATTACTCAGATAACAATTTAGAACTGATTGATGCTATCTTTAAAGAAGATTATAAAAAAGAAAAATATATAATTGAAAATACTCCGTCTGAAGAAATCAAAGTATTCGAAAGTATCTTATCTCATAATTTGCTTCCTACAAAGATTGTAGCTCATAATAACAAAGCATTCAATTTAGCAACCTTTATAAATTCAGAATACTTAAGAGTCAGTAACTCATACGAATATCATCAAGATGAGATAGAGGATGTTAAAAAAATGATTTGTGAAATCAATAATTTATCTAAGAATAAGACATTAGATAAAGTTGATAGCTTTAAAATTAATCATCTACTTAAAAAATTATATGAGTTGTTAGAACACTGGCAAAAGTAAAGAACAATAATTATAAAATTTTTATCTAGTCAAGATCTTAAACCTTGATTTTTTAGAAAGACAAATTTATAAAACAAATACAAGTAAACTTTTATAATTATTCGGTACAAAAAGTAATTTGACATCAAAAAAGCCTTGTAAATCAAGGCTTTTTCTTATCTATTTCTATGCCCCCTGCAGGGATCGAACCTGCGACCCACGGATTAAGAGTCCGCTGCTCTGCCAGCTGAGCTAAGGAGGCAATAGAAAAAGCTGTATTGGTGCCGGACCTTCACGATTTGTATTGAACCCGCGCAATTAAGCAGGTGGGCAACTCGCTCTAACTGAAGCTGCTTCCGCGTGACACGGCTTGCATGCTGTTAGAAGTCTTTTGTTTCCCTAATAATACAAAAAATAGTCGGTCAACACTTAAGTGTGAAGTCGTACACCACAGCGTTTCTATAATTATAATACCATAAATTTTGAAAAATTCAAGAGAAAAATGTGATTTTTTGCAAACGATGTCATCATTTTTTTAAGTCATCAATCTTATCCTTGGTCATTCCAAGGGCTCGCTCGTATTTGCCATTCTCATTAGGCGTGAAGTAATTGGCATCTTTTATCTTGTCAGGCAGATAGTCCTGCTTGACCCAATTGCCAGGATAGGAGTGAGGATAGAGATAGTCCTGTGCGTTGCCCAGTTCCTTGCTGCCGGCATAGTGGCCGTCTCGTAAGTGGCGGGGAATAGGAAGATTTCCATTCTTTCGTAAGTCAGCTAAGGCCTTGTCCATGGCTAGATAGGCTGAGTTGGACTTGGGAGATAGAGCCAGATCGATAACAATATTGGCAATAAGGATACGGGCTTCAGGAAAACCAATCCGCTGAGCTGCCTCCAGAGTTGTAACAGTATGAACTTGAGCGTCTGGATTTGCCAGACCAATATCCTCGTAAGCGATAACGGTCAAGCGTCGAGCTAGGCTAGGCAGGTCTCCTGCCTCAACGAGGCGAGCTGCGTAGTGGAGACTGGCATTGACATCGGAGCCACGGATGGACTTCTGCAGGGCAGAGAGGACATCGTAATGGCCGTCTCCGTCCTTATCCATGGTGATATAGCTCTTTTGCAGGCTGTTTTCCATCACATCGAGCGTGATGTGGCGGATGCCCTTGCTATCTTTTGGTGTAGAGAGTACAGCTAAATCCAGCGAGTTATAAGCGGAGCGTAAGTCTCCGTTGGTAGAGATGGCAATGAAATCCAGAGCTTCATCATCTAGTTCCACTGGGAAATCAAATCCTCGTTCCTTATCCGTCAAGGCTAGCTGAATGGCTTTTCGGATGTCGTCGTTGCTTAGGGGATCAAGCTCAAATATCTGAACCCGGCTTCGAATAGCAGGGGTGACAGAAAAGAAAGGATTTTCTGTCGTCGCACCAATCATGATGACCAGACCGCTTTCTAATAGCGGCAGCAGGAAGTCTTGCTTGGTCTTGTCCAAGCGGTGAATCTCGTCCAGCAGGAGAACTAGACCGCCGGAAAATTTCGCTTCTTCAGCGATCTCTTGCAGGCGTTTCTTGCTATCTACAGTGGCGTTAAAGGTCCTAAAGGCAAACTTGGTTGTGCCGGCAATAGCTGAGGCGATAGAGGTCTTGCCGATGCCGGGTGGTCCGTAGAGAATCATCGAGGACAGGCGGTTGGCTTCAACCATGCGACGGATGATTTTTCCAGATCCGACCAGATGCTGCTGGCCGATGATCTGGTCAATGTCGGTCGGTCGCATGCGCAGGGCGAGGTTTTCTGGCATAAGATTTCCTTTCTGAAAGTGTTTTTCTTGGCTTTTTGTGTTACTATTGTAGATAGTAATATTTTATCACAATGAAAAGAGGAAATCATGGCTAAGTACGGTTTTTTGGAGATATTGGACGAGGAAATGGGAAAGAGCTTTCCTTTTGACTATGAGATAAACTGGGACAAGAAGAATCATGCAGTGGAAGTGGCCTTTCTCCTTGAGGTGCAAAATCCAGGCGGGATTGAGACGGTTGATGCTGAAGGAAATACCTCGGCTGAGGATATTTACTTTGAGGAAGCCGTGCTTTTCTATAATCCGGTCAAGTCTCGTTTTGAGGCCGAGGACTATCTGGCTGCCCTGCCCTATGAGCCGAAGAGAGGGCTGTCACGGGAGTTTCTGGCTTATTTCGTGGATTTCCTAAGCCAAACAGCTGAGTCTGGCCTTGATGCGCTCATGGGCTTTTTAGCAGATTCAGAGGCGGCAGAGTTTGAGATGGCTTGGAATGCTGAGGCTTTTGAAAATGGCAGAGCAGATTTGACTGAGACTGACTTTTATTCCTATCCGAGGTATTAGGAGGCGCTTATGGAAAATGCAGAAGAATTAGATTTGCTGCACAAACGGATGGAATTTTCTGGCTGTAAGATTGCCTTGATTTGTGATGACAAGCTACTGACTATCTTGCGAGATGATATTTCAACCATCCCTTGGCCCAATATGTGGGAGTTGCCGGGCGGTGGCCGAGAGAGTGAGGAGACGCCTTTTGAATGCGTCCAACGAGAGGTTTTTGAAGAGCTTGGTTTGAAGCTTGAAGAAGCTGCTATTGTCTGGGTTAAGGAATATCAAGGGATGCTTGATCCAGACAAAACCTCTATTTTTATGGTGGGAACTATCACTCAGGAAGATTTTGCCAGTATCGTCTTTGGCGATGAGGGACAGGCTTATCAGATGGTGGATGTGAGCCAGTTCTTATCAGATAAAAAGGTTATTCCGCAGTTGCAGGACAGGTTGAGTGATTATTTGGAGGTGCGAGCATGATTCATATTGAGAGGGCGGGAGCTGAGGATTTAGAGACCATTATTGCCATTCAGCGAGCGAGTTTCAAGGCCGTTTATGAGAAATATCAGGATCAATACGACCCCTATCTGGAGGAGCGTGAGCGGATTCGCTGGAAGCTGGTTGAGCGGCCCAATAGTTTTTATTATTTTGTAAAAGACGATGAGAAGATTCTTGGCTTTATTCGCTTGAATACAAATGACGAACAGACAGCAGGCTGGATTGGGACAGTGGCGATTTTGCCAGAGCACCAGAATAAAGGATATGGTTCTGAGGGGCTCGGTCTGATTGAGGAGACATTCTCCACCATAACGCAATGGGATTTGTGCACGGTTTTCCAAGATAAAGGTATGGTGGCTTTTTATGAGAAAAATGGTTATCATCAGACCCATACGGAGCCCGAAAAAGAGGGTATGGATATGGTTTACATGACGAAGACAATGAAATAAACAAAGAAAGGATTGTTCAGTTAAATTTCTAAACTGAACCCGCCCTAAACACTGTGGCAAAAAGATAAGGTTCTCATAGACGCAAGCGTCATTAGAGAATTTCCTATTTTGGCTTTATGTTTTACGGGCTTGGTATTTTAAACATGGACACTTGGCAGGAATTAACGATTGAAGTGAAGCGTGAGGCGGAGGAAGCAGCCTCGAATATTCTGATTGAGCTGGGCAGTCAGGGTGTGGCTATCGATGACAGCGCAGATTATCTGGAGCAGGTTGACCAGTATGGCGAGCTCTTTCCAGAAGTTGAGCAGAGCGAACGGGTCAAGATTACTGGCTATTATCCGGATTCTGTGGATATAGAGGCTGTTGCGGCCCAGGCCAATGAGCGACTGGCTGAGCTGGATGACTTCGGATTAGAGACGGGCGATATTCAGCTGACTCGGCAGGAACTGGCTGAGGAAGACTGGGCTGATAACTGGAAGAAGTATTTTGAGCCGGCTCGGATCACTCATGATTTGACTATTGTGCCATCATGGACGGACTATGAGGCGACAGCTGGTGAGAAGATTATCAAGCTGGATCCTGGTATGGCTTTTGGGACAGGTACTCATCCGACGACCAAGATGAGCCTCTTTGCGCTGGAGCAGATTCTGCGTGGCGGAGAAACGGTGCTGGATGTAGGCACAGGAAGCGGAGTTCTATCCATTGCTAGCTCTCTCTTAGGCGCTAAGGACATCTACGCCTATGATTTGGATGAGGTGGCGGTGCGCGTGGCGCAGGAAAATATTGATCTCAACCCTGGTATGGAGAACATCCATGTGGCGCCGGGAGATCTTCTCCGAGGTGTAGAAATCAAGGCGGATGTCATTGTTGCCAACATTTTGGCCGATATTCTCATCCATCTGACAGAGGATGCCTACCGTTTGGTCAAGGATGAGGGTTATCTGATTATGAGTGGGATCATTTCTGAGAAGTGGGAAATGGTGCGCGAGTCAGCAGAAGCGGCAGGATTTTTCCTGGAAACGCATATGATTCAGGGCGAATGGAATGCCTGTGTCTTTAAGAAAACGCAGGACATTTCAGGCGTGATAGGTGGTTAGATGCAGCAGTATTTTATAAAAGGAAACCCTCAGTCTCCTCTGGTGGTCACGGATAAGGACACGGCCAAACATATGTTTTCAGTCATGCGGCTCAAAGAGGGCGACCAAGTTACACTAGTCTTTGATGATGGCGTGAAACGGCTGGCTCAGGTATTGGATCCTAGCCAGCAGAGCTTGGAAATCTTGGAGGAGCTGGCAGACAATACAGAGTTGCCGGTTCAAGTGACCATTGCTTCAGGCTTTCCTAAGGGCGATAAGTTGGAATTCATCACTCAGAAGGTAACGGAGCTAGGAGCCAGTGCTATCTGGGCTTTCCCAGCGGACTGGTCGGTGGCCAAGTGGGATGGTAAAAAGCTGGCTAAAAAGAGTGAAAAGCTAGAGAAAATTGCTCAGGGAGCAGCAGAGCAGAGCAAGCGCAATCTGATTCCTGAGGTTCGGCTCTTTGATAAAAAGGCAGATTTTCAGGCAGCCTTGGCAGACTTTGACCGCATCATCATAGCCTATGAAGAATCGGCAAAAGAAGGAGAATCTGCAGCTCTAGTCCGGGCTCTGTCGGGCTTGGCAACTGGAGCAAAAGTTCTCTTTATCTTCGGACCAGAGGGAGGTCTATCGCCAGATGAAATAGATGCCTTTGGCCAAGCAGGGGCTATCTCCGCTGGTCTAGGTCCACGTATCCTGCGGGCTGAAACAGCTCCGCTTTATGCCTTGACCGCAGTTAGTGTTTTGTTGGAATTGAGCAATGACAGTCTTTAAAAAGTAAAATCAGCAGCCATTTTGGCTGCTGATTTTTTAATCATTATTGTCTTTCTCGTTTTTTGAAGGCGAAGATTCCTGCAAGTCCGGTCATGACAAGTCCCAAGAGTCCGAGTGAGGACGTCTTTTCTCCGGTTTCTGGGAGTCTTTCTGCTCCTGCTTGTCTGTGAGACGTTTGCTTGTTTGTGCTAGGGTTAACAGCAGTCAAGACAGGGAAGTCTACTTTGCTATGCTGCAGGTTGGCTGCTTCGACTGCGATAGTCGGACGGCTTGGCTGCTCAATAGGCACTGATTCAGTTTTCGGTGCGACGTAGACGAATTTGTATTCGCCAAATCCTTCTTGGGCAGAAGCTGCTAGATAGATGATGTCTCCGTCTGTACCAATCAAGTTCTTAGCCTTATCAGCTGTCAGGAAACGCAGGTCCAGTCCCTTGATGGTATCAGCGAAATGCCAGTTCTGATCTGCACTTGGATTGATATTTTTGACAGCCAAGATATAGTTGATGATGGCTTGGCGGTTTTCCAGATTGAGCAGACGGTTGAGGCTGGCTTCTCGAACACCTGGGAAGTTACCGTTGGACCGGTAGTTGTTGGTCACAACAATAAATTCCTGATTGGGGTCAATCTCCTTGCCTTGGTATTTCAGATTACGGACCCGGCTGGCATTAGGGTTTGCTAGTTTGCCTTCGCGGTCGTATTTGTTAGGCTGGGTGATGTCAAACTCATAGGTAACACCGTCGATAACATCAAAGTTATAAGTCCGGTAGTCAGTATTGACCAGATTTTGCGGTTGGCTATTGTTAGGGTCAATGGTATTGAACTGGCCAGCTGACATTTCCAACCATTCTTTGAGCTGGGCACCGTTGACCTTGAGGATAGCAGTGACATTGTCATAGAGATAGAGGTCTGCTACATTCTTGATGGCAATAGGACCAGCTGGAATGTCTGTGTAGGCCGTTGCGTCCCCACGAGTTCCTGCCTTGAAAGGCGCTGCTGCAGACAGAATAGGAAGGTTGGCTTCAGGTGTGCCAGCCAGCTCTTGCTTAGCATACCAAAGCTGGGCATTGTTGACGATTTGCACAGATGGATCGTCTTTGACCAGAGCGAAGTAGCTGGTAATCGGTGCAGTGGTGGTGCCGACTTGCTGGCGGACATAGTTGATAGTTCCTTGGTGGGATTCTTTGGCAATGTCAACGACGCGCTGATCTGCTACATTAGACTTGGTATCTACCTTGCGGATGGAGCCTTTGCTGTCAGTGACTTTCCATTTGCCATCGGTATAATTTAGTTTGAGGTCAATGACGCCCAGATGGTCGCCGTATTTTCCAGCCATGGTTACTGGAGTGCCATTGATTTTACCGTTGACACCGTCTACGCCAGGGTATTTTTCGTAGAAGCCAGTTCCGTTTCCGCTTGGAAATTCTGCGTGGGAGTGGCCCGTTACGACAGCATCCACACCTGGCAGGCTGGCGATTTGATAACCTTCATTTTCCTCGCCTTTTTCATACTTGTCGTCTCCGATACCAGAGTGAGAAAGTACCAAAGTGATGTCTGCACCGGCCTTGCGCATCTCAGGAATAATATCTCGAATAGCTTCAACAGAATCGCGAACGACCACTTTTCCTTCTAGGTTTGCCTTATCCCAGTTGAGAATCTGCGGCGGTACAATTCCGGTCACACCAATCTTGACAGTCGTCAAGCGGCCCTGAGTATCCGTAAAGGTCTTTTCGATGATTTTGTAAGGCTGATAGATGAATTTACCAGTCGCTGGATCCAGCACATTGGCATTGACAAGAGGCATGCCTGCTGTCTCAATCACACGGTTCAGATAGTCCAAACCGTAGTTGAACTCATGGTTTCCTAGCGTACCAGCTTCAAAGCCCAGAGCCTGAAGAGCAGCGTACATAGGGTGCTGCTCGCCCTTCTCCACAGGATCTACAATGGCCTTATAGGTTCCCAGCGGCGTTCCTTGGATGGTGTCGCCATTGTCGACCAAGAGGACGTTTGGATTTTCTTTCTTGGCCTTTTCAATCAGCACGGCTGTTTTAGCCAGTCCCAAGGTCTCAACCGGCTTGTCCTGATAGTAGTCGTAGTTGACCAAGTTGGTATGGAGGTCGGTCGTTGCCAAGATACGGACATCGACAGTCTGTCCCTCCACGGGCTTAGTATCCTCAGTAGCCGCTACATTGCGAGCCATAGCCATCAGAGCATCAGTACTTTCATTGGCATTTTCTGGGGAAATAGCAGAGCTAGGATCCGTGCTCTCTGGTGTCGCAGTAGCTTCAGTAGGACTTGCAGCAGTCGTTGGTTTTGCTTCCGCTGCGCTGCTTTCTACTGGAGCAGGATTAGCAGTGACTGCTGGAGTATTCTCATCAGCCTGAACAGCATTTACAGCTGCCGCAAGTGCAGCTGCGCTCAAAAGCGCAACCGTTTTTTGAAGGGATGATTTGGACATAATATCTCCTTTGTTAAAATGAATTTCAGACTTATATTATACTATATTAAAACGCTATCATCAAGAAGGAATTTCCAGTTTAGAGCTTTCATGCTGTCTAATATTGGTTTGAAAATGCTGAATGAAGACATCAGAGGATAAGTGAATAATCGGATGAAGGTAGAATAAAATAGAGTTTTAAAAAATTATGGTACACTATACAGTGACTGAAATAAGTACTTTATTAAGTATAATAAACAAGGAAAATATCATGAAAAAGCGGATTTTTCTCAAAATATTATTTTTAGGGGGAGTGATGATAGGATTAATAGGATGTGGAGAACAGAGGAGCAGCCGAGACTGGATTGAGAATAAGGTGGCTGAAGTCAGTCGCGTCTATCCCACTGAAAACCTATTTGATTTGTTTAAGCAATTTCCGGATGGGTTTAAAGTAGAGCAAGTGTATATCAAACGTGGGACTTATCTTATCGAAATGTCTTTACAAGGGGATGGTAGCAATCACACAATTTCTGGAGTGCTAACCAAGACACGGGCTTCTGATGATATTACTGAAAAGCCAGAAGAAACAATAAGAGTTGATTATATAGACAGCAACTTTATCTTTTCTGATGAGGGGAAAGCGAAAGAATTATGGCCTTTTGATGGATTCTTATTTCAAAAGTTAACAATTAATCAGTCTTTTCTATCTTCTTTATCCATGAAATCCAAAAGTTATAATGGCAACAACGGGGCCTTCGATATTGATTATTCGGTTCAAAATCAAACTATCAATCAGTATTTTCACAAAAATGAAAGAGAGCAGGCAACTTTAGGTTTTGGAAGCTCAAACCGAAACGACGATTATTACTATTATTCAGTAACTGTCAACTACGACAATGTTTATTCATTTAGAGAAACCGTGTCAAATTAAGAGGAGATAAGATGGTGGAAAAAATTTGCTAACATTGGTATTTCTACTTTTGATGCTTCAAATTTAGCATGTTATCTATTTTGATAAAATCATTATTAGGAGCAGCTGTCTCACTACCTTGTATCCGCTTTCGTATTTTGGTATAATAGTGATGAACTCACTTAGGTAAGTCGGAAAGGAAAATAAAACGGAAAAAATCAGACTGCCTAAGCTGGGAAGCGTATCTGCATTTTTGCCTGATAAGGAGAGGAGGTTCGCCATGACTATGTCTGCCTTATTTGAGTTGTTTGTCGCCCTTTTAGGTGTGGCATCTACTTGCTACCTTGTCTACGCTTATTGTCAATTTATCAAGGAAGAAGTTCATCACTTTCTTCACCACAACCCGCCCATCTAAGGCGGGTTTTTGCTTTTGGTAAAATAGTTTATATTATATAGTGAAACTGATAGAGATTGAGGAGTGTTTATATGTCTAAGAGAAGAAATAGGATTATGGGACTTATTGGCCTAACTGTATTGATATTGCTGGGAGGAGGCCTCTACCTAGCTCATAAAAATCAAGAATTTCAAAAGGAAATGTTCAGGATTGTTCACAGTGAGGAAGTGAGGGAGTTGATTGAAGAAGATTTAAAAAGAAAAGATCCAAATGCGTTAACAGACAAAGGGAAGATTCGTTCTTATAAAATTGATGATAGCTCCATTAAACATAATCCAATGGGAGGCATTATGTTTGATATTATCATCAATGATAGTATAAGTATGGTTGGGAAAATGGGAATTCAAAAAGATGGCGGAAGTGAGCAACTAAGTTCAGTAGGTATGGATGAATCAGCGGGTTTGCGGGCGTTGTTGGAAAGTGACGACAAGTGATTCACTATTCTAGCTATAGCGAAAACCTCTTGCTCTAATTGGAATTGCAAAACCTATACCACATACTAAATTATAATAGTCGTAGGAGTGTCTCATGAAGCAAAAACATAAAATTATCTTATCGGTTATCAGTTTGTTTGTGGCTGTTTGTCTAGGAGGAGGAATGTACATGGCGCACAAAAATCAAGAATTTCAGAATGAAATGACCGAAATTGTCCACAGTGAAGAAGTGAAGAATCTAATAGAAAAGAAATTAAAAAAATTAGATCCTCATGCTTTAACGGATAAGGGGAAGATTCGCTCTTATAAAATAGATGACAAGACCATCCGTCATAATCCTATGGGCGGAATCATGTTTCATATTGTGATTAACAAAAACCGAAATATTATAGGTGAGTTTGGCATTCAAAAATATGGGGAAGACGAACCAATTAGTACAGTAGGAATGTCAAAATCAAAGAAATTTCAAGATTTGCTTAAGGAGTGATTTCGATGTTTTACAATGATGAAGAAAAGAATAAGATTGCTTGGCAAGAATATACTAGTTATAAAATCGGTGACAAGTCAAAGAAAGTGCCCAGCAAAAGAGAAGTGGCATTCAGGAATTGCAGAATAATAATTAAGGCTTTGTTTTTACCAGCCTCGCACCGGATAACTCCCGCCCGTTTAAGGCGGGTTTTTATATGAACTGTCTTCTAGGTTTTCATATCGGGCTAAAAGTGATAAAATAGTAGGCAGGAATTGGAGAGACGAGATGCCAAAAGAAGTGAATTTGACGGGCGATCAGGTGTTGGCCCTTACGAGAAAATATCTGGCTGCGGAGGATGTGGCCTTTATACAGAAAGCTTTGATCTATGCGATTGACTGTCATAGTGGGCAGTTTCGCAGGTCAGGCGAGCCTTATATTGTGCATCCTATTCAAGTGGCGGGGATTTTGGCCACGCTCAAGCTAGATGCGGTAACGGTTGCCTGCGGCTTTCTCCATGATGTGGTTGAGGATACGCGTGCGACGCTGGATGATTTGGAAAGAGAGTTTGGGACGGATGTGCGCGTTATTGTGGATGGGGTTACCAAGCTGGGGAAGGTCAAGTACAAATCCCACGAGGAGCAGCTGGCGGAAAACCATCGCAAGATGCTGATGGCCATGTCGGAGGATATCCGGGTTATTTTGGTCAAACTGGCAGACCGTCTCCACAATATGCGGACGCTCAAGCATCTGCGCAAGGATAAGCAAGAGCGGATTTCTCGAGAGACAATGGAAATTTACGCACCCTTGGCTCATCGCCTAGGGATTTCCAGTGTCAAGTGGGAGCTGGAGGATTTGTCCTTCCGTTATCTCAATGAAGTGGAATTTTACAAAATTTCCCACATGATGAAGGAGAAGCGTCGGGAGCGTGAAGAACTGGTAGAAGAGGTGGTTCAGAAGATTGAGACCTATGCTGGCGAGCGCAATCTGCACGGTAAGATTTATGGCCGGCCCAAGCATATCTACTCGATCTATCGCAAGATGCAGGACAAGAAGAAGCGTTTTGATGAGATTTATGATCTGATTGCTATTCGCTGTATCTTGGATACTCAAAGTGATGTTTATGCCATGTTGGGCTATATTCATGAGCTTTGGCGGCCGATGCCGGGGCGGTTCAAGGATTATATTGCCAACCGCAAGGCCAATGGTTACCAGTCCATCCATACGACCGTTTATGGACCGAAAGGCCCGATTGAGTTTCAGATTCGGACCAAGGAAATGCATGAGGTCGCTGAGTATGGGGTTGCGGCCCATTGGGCTTATAAGAAAGGTGTCAAGGGACAGGTAGACAGCAGAGAATCAGCCATCGGGATGAACTGGATCAAGGAGCTGATGGAGCTTCAAGATCAATCCAATGATGCCAAGGACTTCGTTGATTCGGTCAAGGAAAGCTATCTGGCTGAGGAAATCTACGTCTTCACACCAGACGGAGCGGTGCGTTCTCTGCCTAAGGACTCGGGCCCGATTGACTTTGCCTATGAGATCCACACTAAGGTCGGTGAGAAAGCCACAGGAGCCAAGGTCAATGGTCGGATGGTTCCTCTGACAACCAAGCTTAGAACAGGTGATCAGGTGGAAATCATCACCAACGCTAACTCCTTCGGGCCGAGCCGCGACTGGCTCAATATTGTCAAGACCAGCAAGGCCAGAAATAAAATCCGTCAGTTCTTTAAAAATCAAGACAAGGAGCTGTCTATCTCCAAAGGGCGGGAGCTCTTACAGGCTCAATTTCAGGAGCATGGCTATGTAGCCAATAAGTACATGGATAAGAAGCACATGGAAGAAGTGCTGCAGAAGACCAGCTATAAGACTGAAGAGGCGCTTTTCGCGGCGATTGGTTTCGGTGAGATTGGTGCCATTAGCATTTTCAACCGTCTGACAGAAAAAGAGCGCCGTGAGGAAGAACGAGCCAAGGCCAGAGCAGAGGCGGAGGAATTGGTCAAGGGCGGCGAGGTCAAGGTCGAAAACAAAAAAGATACCCTCAAGGTCAAGCACGAAGGCGGTGTGGTTATTCAGGGGGCGTCTGGTCTCCTCATCCGGATTGCCAAGTGCTGTAACCCTGTACCGGGCGATGATATTGTCGGCTATATTACCAAAGGACGTGGTGTAGCCATTCACCGGCAGGACTGCATGAATCTCAAGGCCCAGGAAAATTACGAGCAGCGGCTGATTGATGTGGAATGGGAAGACAACAACACAACCAAAGAGTACACGGCTCACATTGATATTTACGGTCTCAACCGCTCTGGCCTCCTCAACGATGTGTTGCAGGTTCTGTCTAATACCACTAAAAATATTTCAACGGTAAATGCTCAGCCGACCAAGGATATGAAATTTGCTAATATCCACGTTTCTTTTGGCATTGCTAATCTGTCCATGCTGACGACAGTGGTGGATAAGATCAAGAGCGTGCCAGAGGTCTACTCGGTCAAGCGGACTAATGGTTGATCTATTTCGGAAATCATTATTGAGCTGTAAATTACCGTTAAATCAAAGGAAAAGATATGAAAATAGTGATTCAGCGCGTGAAACGTGCTCAGGTCAGCATTGACCAACAGCTGCGCAGTAGCATTGGGCAAGGTCTCCTGCTCTTAGTAGGCGTAGGGCCTGACGATAGTCAGGAGGATATGGATTATGCAGTCAGGAAGATTGTCAATATGCGGATTTTTTCCGATGCTGAGGGCAAGATGAACCTGTCTATCAAGGACATTGCCGGAGAGATTTTGTCCATTTCCCAGTTCACTCTGCATGCAGATACCAAAAAGGGTAATCGGCCAGCCTTTGTTAAGGCTGCTCCGCCAGAGATGGCTAGCAATTTTTATGATGCCTTCAATCTTGCCTTGCAGCAGGAGGTGCCTACTCAGACGGGTGTTTTTGGCGCAGACATGCAGATAGAGCTAATCAATGATGGTCCAGTGACCATTATCTTGGATACGAAGAATCGCTGAGAAGAAGTATGAAAAGGAGTTTGAACACTAGTGTTCAAACTCCTAATTTTTTTTGCTTCTGTAGCAATGAATGTATAATTTCCTACAACATTTCTAAAAACCATCAATCATTTCTTGAGGAATGGCTTCTTTGATGGTCGTCACTAGCTGATTGATAAGGTTTATGGCTTCAGCGGGCTCTGTGTAGAGCTTTTGAAAATAGGTCTGTATATTTTCTTCGAAATGCTGAGGTAATAGCGGGCAGTTGGTTTTTGCAAACTCCAGCATTCTCTTTTCTCCAGGGTGAGTCTGTTTGTTTAGGGCGAAGAGCAAGTCAAAATAGGAAGCAAAAAATTCACTGCTACGGTGATTGATACTGAGCAAGTCCTGACGCTTGAGCGCTTTTTCTATTTGTTTGGAGAAAGCTGGCATGGCTTGATTGAGTAAGAGGAGCTGCTTCTTGATAATATTCTTTTTCAGTTCAGCTGGATAAGGTCGTCTGTACTTGTTTTGAAGTGCTTCATAGCGACCATTTCGGTCGTAGATGATTTTGCTGTGGAGCAGATTGTGCCACATACAGGTGGTATAGGCATTCTGAGCTTGGTGGTCTAGGACTATAGTCTGCAGGTCTTTATCAAAGCTATCCAGTGTACGGTAAATGAGCTCAATTTCGATCTTGCTCTTCAGCACACAGTCATCCTCTAGTTCCCAAAACTGATTGCCGATTTCCATGTAGGAGCAGTACTTGCTGAGGATATCGCGTCGAGTCGTGGGAGCAATGGAATCTGTCAAGTAGATATAAACATCATAGTCTGAGTCTTTGTCAAAATGCTGTCCAGCACGAGAGCCACCGAGAACAATAGCTTCCACTTGATCTAGCTGGGCAAATTCTTTAAAAAGTTGTTGTGGCCTGATTTTTCCTTACTGATTTTTGACATCATTGTAGCAAAATGTAAGCGGGTTGGCAAGAAGGAAAAAACAGCTTTTGGCATGGTTCTGAGCCTGTAAAATTGAAACCCCGAGGGGGATGAAATGGATGAGCAGGAGCTGGAAGTATTGGACTAAAAAGAAAATGATCTAGGAACGATAGTCTGAAAATTTGACTTTTTGTAATAAAATTTTAGGACTTTTTTCTTTCTTTAAAATCATTGTCAGTTTTCTATTTTTTTAAACTCATCGCCTTATTTTTATCAGCAACTTTTCTTAGATTTTGAGATAAGTTTTTAAAGATTTTTTTGACATCATTTAGTCCAAAAATGATAAGCATAGCAAGCAAGAGGAAGTGGCAATAATCTTTGATTGTTTATGTTTATGATTTCTTTCATTCTTTAGAAATATTTTAGAATTACTTTATAAATTCTTGAAGTTTGTCTTGTATAATCATATTAAAGAAAAGAAAGGAGTCTCTTATCATGGACAATCTAGTTCAACAGATGCTGAATGCTCTGATTCAAATTGCTTTGTTTGCTTTTCTTCCTTTTGTTTGGTGGTTGATAAATGCTAGAAGAAAAAGTCCATTTTTAGAATGGCTTGGCTTAAAACCACTAAAAGATGCTGGCAGCCGAAAGATCTGGCTGTGGATTTTGCTGGGTTCGCTATTTTTCCTGGCCCTTTCGTTTTTGCTACTATATACGACTGTAAAAGGTCTTAAGACAGCGACTTCAAACTTCTCAGGCCTCGGCTTTCAAGCCTTGCCAGCTATTTTGATTTATGGTCTGTTTCAAACTGCTCTGCCAGAAGAACTGCTATTCAGAGGTTTTCTTTTAAAGAGATTGGCTAGCCGCTTACCCTTTGTAGTGGCCAATAGCATACAAGCTGCTCTTTTTGGTCTGCTCCATGGCTTGATGTTTATAACAGTGCTCTCTTGGCAGCAAACCCTGCTCATCATTTTGTGTACGGGTGGCATCGCGGCCTATATGGGCTTTGTCAATGAAAAGAAATCTGAGGGCTCCATTTTATCCAGCTGGATCATGCATGCTTTAGCCAATGTAGTTGTGGGTAGTTTATCGGCTTTTATGCTGATTTGATAAATCGATAATTTCACTTCAAATCAAAAAGTTCCGATTTCCCTTGAGAATCGGAACTTTAGATTTGATGACAGGTGAGTAAAGGTTTAGGTGTAAGTCAAACGAAGCTGCTTTTACTGATTTGCATGGCTGGCCAGTTTCATTTGCTCAAAAACATAAAGGAAAAAGTCTTTCGAAACTTCGAAATGTCCGTATCTTATCTGAGAAGCATATTGGCGCCACTGAGGATGTTGTCGGACTTGCTCAATGGGGCAGTCTTTGACAGGCTGGTAGTAGCTGACATCTCGCCGAAATGGGACAAAGCCTTCAAACATCTCTACTTGGTAGGCAGTGTCATCTAGAATCTTGCCAACTGCTGTAAAGGCCTGCAGCTTTTCCTGACCATTCAGCTGATACTTGGGGCTGTAGTACAGAAGATAGTCCCCCTTTTTCATTCGGTTCAGCGGTGCTTTCTTACCATGGCAGACTTGGCAAAATCCACCTTCTACACCTCTTAGTACATGTTCTTTTGATACGACACCAATCCAAAATCTAGTCATTTTCTGCCTCCAGTTTGATTAAGAGTTGGTTTAATGTTTCTGTATTATTTTCTAATTTTCCAAAGAACGCCTGATCAATGCCTTCTACCAGAGGAAGGGCTTGGTTGACCTTTTGCAGCCCCGTATCCGTTAGAAGTATGATGTTGGCGCGGCTGTCTTTGGGATGGACTTCCCGCATTATAAATTCTTTCTTGATCAAGAGGCGGATGATTTGGGATACGGTCATAACATCCATGTCAGAAAAGCGGGCAATATCGGTCTGACTCACCCATTCTTGCTGACGCAGAAGCGCTGCAAGAGTGGTTAGAACGACAAACTGGGGATGGGTCAAATCAATCGTTCTCAGTTTGTTTTTTATCATCCCATGCCACTTGTGGTAGGTACGGATAAAGAGCAGACCGGTTGATTTTTTGTATTCATCCTTGTAGATGGAGTTAAACTGCGATTTTTCCATTAGCTTTCCCTCTAGATATTTTATAAGTACACTTATTATAATCTGACATCTTATTTTTGTCAATAAAAACCCAGTTTAGACTAAAAAGTCCGAACTGGGTTCTGTTTATAGTTTTTCTACATAAATCTGTTGGGCAATCATAGGATTGATTTGTATTTCTTGGGTTTCTGTCTTGAGAAGATAGACATGAGCGAAAGAATCGTATTGGATGAAGGTGATGGTTTGGCCGATTTGCAGGTTATATTTTTCCAAGTATTTGAGCAAGTCAAAGTCGTCATGCACCCGTTTGATGATATAGTCGCCAGGAGCAGAAGCCTCTTCCAGAGTCAGTTGGTTTTCTTCGTCCAGAAGCTCTCCCTTGGCCGGGATGGTGCCTCCGTGAGGACAGGTCTTGGGGTACTGGAGCATGGCATCCAGACGCTCAACGAAGCGTTCAGAAACAGTGTGCTCTAGGACTTCGGCTTCCTCATGGATTTCATCAGTCGAGTAGCCGAGATGGTTGACCAGAAAGACTTCAATCAGCCGGTGCTTGCGGTAGAGGTCAGAAACTAGCCTTAGCCCCAAATCAGTCAGCAGGTAGCCGGCTTTTTTATCCTTGACCAGAAGTTCTTCCGCCAACATTTTTTTCATCATTTCCGTCACAGCGGGAGGCGAAACCTGCATGAGCTGAGCGATTTCTTTATTGGTGATTTTTTTGTGGCGACTGCCAATCTCATAGATACACTTGAGATAGTCTTCTTTATTTGGGGTCATCTTGCATCCTCGCTGAACTTTCTATCATTAGTATAACAAAAATCGCTGTAAGAATACAGTGTCTAAGCCTTTCTTTGATGTTTAGATTTTCTTCATTCGCTTGTAATCGTTTTGCGATTATTATATAATCAAAGCGTACGATTTAAAAAATAAAAAGTAAAAATTCTTTAGCTGGTTTGCAGAAAATTTAGCTTGCTTTTTACTTTTTTGCAAAAGGAGAATCTTATTATGAAAAGAAGACGAATGATTGCGTCTCGAGCAGAGAAGTTTACTCGTTTTGGCATTCGCAAATGCAGTCTGGGAGCAGTCTCAGTAGCGATTGCGACTGGTCTGGCCGTTCTTGGAAGTGGAGCAGTGCAGGCAGATCAGCTGGCGCCTAGTCAGACAGCTGACAGTGTCGCTGTCAGCCAGGCTGTGGAGGACCAAGCTAGCACAGCTGCAACTCCGACTGTGACAGAAACCAGTCTGTCAAGCATGGATAAGGCTGCACCAGCACCGGAGACTGTTAGTCCTGACGCTAGTCAGATACCTACGTCTTCCGATACCAGTGCTCAGTCTACTTCTTCTGATTCTGTAGAAAATGCCCGGCCGAAAAGTGATACTGTAGCTTCGACAGAAAATCAACCTGCTGTGGCTGAGAACTCAGAAAAAAGTGATGCTTCTAATCAGCCAGCACAAGCAGCTTCTGCTACAGAGCGCCCCTTGGCGGCAGCAGAAGTCAAAAAGCCCCAAGGTAAGATTACCATTCAGAATAATAATCCGCAGACAGGTGAATTTGATATTGTCGTGTCAGATATTGTAGCCCCAGATGGTTTGAAGTCCGTTTACTTGCCGACTTGGTCAGCTGCTAACGACCAAGATGATGTGCAGTGGTACACCGCTGAAAGACGAGCCGATGGGACCTATTTCAAACATGTCAGCTACCGCAACCACAAGAACTCTCTTGGTGAGTATAATGTGCACCTCTATTTTGTAAATGATGCAGGCCAGCTGCAGGGTGCAGGTTCGGCTAAGATGGTGGTTACTCGCGCTCAGCCACAGGGAAAAATCACCATTCAGAACAATAATCCACAGACAGGTGAATTTGACATTGTTGTGTCCGATATTGTCGCCCCAGACGGTCTGAAGTCTGTTAGTCTTCCAACCTGGTCCACCGCTAATGACCAAGACGATGTGCAGTGGTACACAGCCGAAAGGCGCGATGATGGAACCTATTTCAAACATGTCAGCTACCGCAACCACAAGAACTCTCTGGGTGAGTATAATGTGCACCTCTATTTTGTAAATGATGCAGGCCAGCTGCAGGGTGCAGGCTCGGCTAAGACGGTGGTTACTCGCGCTCAGCCACAGGGCAAGATCACCATTCAGAACAATAATCCACAGACAGGTGAATTTGATATTATCGTGTCTGATATTGTTGCTCCAGATGGTCTGAAGTCTGTTAGTCTTCCAACCTGGTCCACCGCTAACGACCAAGACGACGTGCAGTGGTACACCGCTGAAAGACGAGCTGATGGGACCTATTTCAAGCATGTCAGCTACCGCAATCATAAGAACTCCTTGGGCGAGTACAATGTTCACCTCTATTTTGTGAATGATGCAGGCCAGCTGCAGGGTGCAGGTTCGGCTAAGACAGAGGTTACTCGCGCGCAGCCTCAAGGTAAGATTACCATTCAGAACAACAATCCGCAGACGGGTGAATTTGATATAGTCGTGTCAGATATTGTCGCCCCGGATGGTCTGAAGGCGGTCTACCTGCCGACTTGGTCCAGCAAGGATGACCAAGACGATGTGCAGTGGTATATCGCTGAGCGCCAAGTTGACGGTACCTATAAAAAACATGTCCGAGCTCAGGATCATAAGTTTTCAGTAGGTGAGTACAAGGTTCATCTTTACTATCTGAATGAGGATGGCCAGATGCAAGGTGCAGGTGGTGAGAAGCTGATGGTTTCTGTAGCACCTGAAAACATCCGTGCGACTGGAAAAATCAATATCCAAAACAATAATGCTCGAACAGGAACTTTTGATGTAGTTGTGACAAATGTCTCCAATCCAGGCGGAATTCAAGCAGTCTATCTACCAACTTGGTCAACGGATAAGGATCAGGATGATGTCAAGTGGTATTTAGCTCAAAAGCAGGCGAATGGCACCTATAAGATCACAGTCCGAGCTAGTGACCATAAGCTTTCTACTGGCGAGTACAAGATTCATCTTTACTATAAGCAGGACAATGGTCAGCTCATTGCTGTTGATGCTACTACGACCCAGGTATCAAAAGCGGTTTACAATACTCCGTACTACTCACAGCGTGATGGTCGCTGGGGTGGCAGGAAGTATGGTCCTTACAGCATGGATGCGACAGGATGCGTGCCGACAACGCTAGCCATGGTTATTTCTGGAATTACTGGGACAGAAGTGCTTCCGACAACCGTTGCGGATTACCTATATAATCATACTAATGAATTTAATAAAGATGGATTTGGCACCAGCAGCCGGGGTATTGTCCGAGCTGCCCAGCACTGGGATCTGACGACTGAGACCCTGTTTACAGCTTCTGCAGTCAAAGAAGTGCTTTCGCAGGGGCATCATGTTCTAGGTGCCGTTGGTACCAGCATCTTTGCCCATTATCCAGTCACTCATGAGCTGGTTCTAAAAGGCTATGACAATGGAAAAACCTATGTCCGTGACCCTTATAATGCAGCTAATAATGGCTGGTATCCAGTAGACTATCTCTTTGGAGTCAAGAGTGTCGATCCGACGGATAATACAGAAGGATCACCCTTTATTGCCATCAAAGGATAAGAAATTCGTGAATAAGAAGACCGCTCGTTGCTTGACGGGCGGTTTTCTGCATTCTATGACTAGTATACTTGCACTCGTTCAAGAGTTTATCATTGATAAAGTCAGTAAGGGGCAAGTTTATTATGGGATAGATGGCAGGACACACAGGTTTTTTAGAAGCGATTGAGAAGAGATTCTATTTTTGGACATATTGCGATAAAAGTTCTCAAAAAAACATGTAAATAGTTTGACAAACAAAGCTTTTCTCATTATACTATTAACATATCAGGAGGAAAAGCATGAAAAAAATCCAAAAACATGTCATTCTAGGTGCAGCAGTTCTTGCTAGTACTGGCTTTGCTCACACTGTAGCTGCAGATACAACTCCAGTGGATGCAAATGCACCTGCAAACCAAGATAAGGCTCTATCTGCAAGTCCAGAAGCTGTTAAACAGCAAACTGAGCAGGTTAATCAAGCGAAAGCGGCTGTTGACCAAGCCAAAGAACAGGTTACAGCAGCTGAGAATAAGGTTGAAACAGCTAAGAAAGATAATGCTGATACAAGTGCACAAAAAATTGCGGAAGCTCAGGCAGCAGTTACAGAAGCTGAGAAAAAAGTTGCTCCAGCAGAAAACGCAGCTAAGCAAGCCCAAGCAGCTCTTGATACAGCTAAAAAAGTAGAAAACACACAGGCGGCTGTAGCTCAGGATGCTCAAGCTCAAGCAGCTAAGGCACAAACTGAAACCCAAGCAGCCCAAGATGCTGTGAATGCAGCTCAAAAAGATGTGGACAACAAACTGGTAAGCGAAAAGGTAACGAAGGCAAAGGAGGAGCTTTACAAGGAACAAAAGAACCTGGATTCTTACCAAGACCAGTTGAAGACAGCTGAAGTGGAAGATGCCAAACGCCAAGCAGCGATTGATCAAGCCCAGGCTGATATCAAAGTAGCCCAAGCAGAAATCAAGGAAAAAGAAGCGAAACTTTCTTCCCAGGACCAAGTACACAATACCTTTACCCTATCGCAAGCCTATATAAATGCAATTAAAAGTAACAATATCAACGGTACAGCTAAATTAACATCTGAGGCACAAGAAACACTTGCTAAAGAAGCAGCTACCCTAAAATCTAGCAACAACTATATTGGTAGTCAAAAAGATGCGCAACGAATAGTTAACATCAATGCTATTCCAAATGATGTTCTGATGGAACTCAATTACTATGCACAAGATTTGATCAATCAAATTCGTAGGCAAGCAGGAACGGCACCAGTAACATTAACACAAAATAGTATGGATTATGCAGCAGCTCTAAGCCAAGCCGCTCGTCAGCAAAAATATAGAGCCCAAGCAAAAGATCCTATAACTTCACAAGTGAATGTTCCAAAAGATGTGGTTGCTAAATTTGGGCTTGATCAGTTTGGATATAGAGTTACTGGTTTAAATGAGCTTGGTTTTTATCCTACGTTGGCCAGTCAAGAAAAAGTGTCCGTTGATTATTTGAAGAAGACTATCTATGACAATATTAAATTCCAATTATTTGACCTTGGAGATAGCTTTAGAGACCCCATTAGAACAACAATCTATGCTCAAAAAATAGTTGGCAGCCTAGATAGACAGAAAAAGGGAGATTATGTAGCTGTTAACTTTAGCAACAACGGCATTATTAACCGAATTAACTTCCTTCTCTTCGCGAATGATGACGGTGATATTAAGGACCCTTCCAAAATAACACCAGCCTTAATCAATCCAAATGCCAATAATCAAGAGGCAGACGCTGCTCGTAAAGATTTGGCGGCTTCGCAAGCTAAGTTGGACGCTGCTCAACGTACGCTAACAAATGCTCAGAACAAGCAGGAGAAAGCCCCATTACTGCGTGAGGTTGTGAAAACTGCTAAGGACAAGTTGGCCAAGGCGGAACGTACTTACCAAGCTGAACTCGAAAATAGCAAGAATTCCGCTTCTGAAGAAACCAAGGCTAAACTTGCGGTTTTAGATAAAGCTCAAGCAAGCTTGAAAGAAAAAGAAGCAGCCCAAGCAAGTGCGCAAAAAACAGCTGAGGGAGCTAATGCCAAGCTTGCCGAATTGAAAGCAGCTACAGCGACCGCTCAAGAAAAGGCAGCTGCTGCGGCTACAGCTCTGGAAGAGGCTCAACGCGCTGTTCAAGCTGCTAAAGACTATGTTACTCGCTTGCAAAACGCCCCTGCTCTTCTAAAAGAAGCAGAGGCGGCTCTCAATGATGCTAAAGCAAACTTGGCAAGTAAGGAAGAAACGTATAGAGTCGAAAATGCAAAACTTGAAGCTTTGAAAGCAGCTCTTGCAGCCCTAGAGACAGACGACCCAACCAAAATCGTTTCTAAGAATGAGCGAAAGGTTCTGAAAGTCACTACAACAGGAGTGAAGAAGGGAAAGAAACCAGTTCAGACCTATCAGGCTCCGGCAGCTCTTCCAAAAACAGGTTCTGCTGAATCTTCTCTAGCACTTGCAGGTCTGGGATTGCTCTCTATGCTGGGACTGGCTTTTGCAAAACGTCGTAAAGCTTAAGAGAATTTATCGATAAAATCAAATTCTAGATGAATTGTCCAATCGGTGAAAAGTTGGACGATTCATTTCAATAAAACTCATACTGAGAGAGGACCAGTTTGGTCTTCTCTTTATTTATTGAGTGATTTGTTAAGAAAATCTTTATTGTTAATAGTCCAAGGATTCATATTTTGTTCTTTGCTATCATGTGAGTTTGTGATAAAATCTAATTGTTCTATGTGGATTAGATTTTTTATTATAACCTCTACAGTTTTTAACTACTAGAGCTAAAAGAGAGGAGGGGAGCCATGTATCCAAAAGAAGGGAAAGAACAGCTTTTTCAGCAATTGCAATCAATCGGTTGGTCTCAGTCAGCGTTGGAACAAGTTTTTGCAGGGTTCAATAACGGGCAAGGAAAAACAGTGTCAGAAGAAAGAAATTACCTGCAGGAGGCTCAGCTTTTTGGCAGTCCCTTTTTTCAAAAACTATGGCAGGCTGAGGCAGTTCAGAACAGCAAGTTAGGAGCTCAGGAGATACTGGTTCTGACTATGAATATTGTTAATATGCCTGAGGAGTTGAGCGGAGACAAGGCAGAGACGGATCTTTTACTGGCTCGAATTGCTCCAGACCTAACACCTCATAATCGCTTTTGGAAAATTTTCTCAAGGACCTTGCGCCAGGCTTTTCCGGCAGATGATTTGAGCCAAAAGGATGGTAGTCAAAAGCTCAAAAGGCAGCTGCATCAGTTTCGTTATGTTATTTCCTGCCAGCAGGCCCAGTGGGTCAGAGAACACTATCGTCAGACTGGCATGACAGATGCTGAAGCCTTGGCCTCTTATCTAAAGGATTGGCCAGCGCTGCCTTATAGCTTTCAAGAATCCTCTCGCTTGCATAATAAAGCCTATATTGATAAGATGTCAGAGCAAGCTATCTATCCGGATGGTCAAGCTAGTCAGGCCAATATAAAAATCCTGATTGATTTTCATACAGAGTTTATTCTGGATCAGAGAGGTCGCTTTCTCAATATTATCGATCCAGAGGGGGCTAGCCAAAATGGTATTGTGAATGGTGCCAGCTTTAACTACGGTGAGCGCAATCGTCCGGTCAACCAGGCTTCTCATACTCGCTACGATGTCAAAACGCCTGCTGTATGGGATCCTCGCTTTCGCAGGCTTGTCATTGAAAATGGCGGCCGCAAGTTCAAGTCACCTCAGAATAATCGTGGCCCATTGGGCTATCGTTCGGCTAAGAGCCCTTATGCTCGAAAGGGGCGGAGTGCTCAGAAACAGGTAAAGGCAGAGATTGCTCGGTTCAAGAAATTGCTGGATCGACCATCCTTTCTCTTGCGTTCCTGGGCTTGGTTTCGTCAGTTTTGGCAGAAATTTTTCGTACAAAAAAATACGGACTAGCAGGTCCGTATTTTTATCTCTTATAAACTCTTAACTGCGGCGATAGCTGCTTCGAAGTTAGGCTCAGTGTTAATATTGTCAACATATTCAGCGTAGGTCACAGTGTTATTTTCATCCAGAACTAGAACTGCGCGAGCCAAAAGGTGCCATTCATTGATGAGGACAGCATAGTCACGGCCGAAAGAATGGTCGAAGTAGTCAGAGAGCATGACAGCATTCTCAATGCCTTCAGCAGCACACCACTTGCCTTGAGCAAAAGGCAAGTCAACTGAAACCGTGATAACAACGGTATTATCTAAGTCAGAGAGTTCTTGATTGAAACGGCGGGTCTGAGTTGAGCAGACACCAGTATCGATAGATGGTATGATACTCAGGACTTTCTTTTTGCCAGCAAAGTCGGCCAGAGTTCTCTTTGAAAGGTCAGTGGCTGTCAAGCTAAAATCGTGGGCTGTGTCACCGACTTGCAGTTGCTTTCCAGTAAAGGTTACAGGATTTCCGAGAAAAGTTGTCATAGGAAGTCTCCATTCTTGTTTGATAGCTTCATTGTACAGCGAATAGGAATTTTTTTCGAATAATTTGACCGGAAATTTGAAATCGACTCCATGTGAAGCTCCTTCTCCAAAAATAAAGAGGTTAGGGTTTTGTCTCCCTAACCTTTTATCGTTATTTGGCCAATCCTTCAGAAATTTTATCCAGATTGTATTTCATCATGCTGTAGTAGCTGTCTCCTTCTTCGCCTTGGTCAGCGATTGAGTCAGTAAAGATTTTAGCGTGGATTGGGATCTTGGTGTCTTTAGAAACAGTCTTCATTGGGCGGTCGTCCACACTTGATTCGACAAAGAGAGATGGCACTTTGGTCTCGCGTAGTTTTTCAACTAAGCTCTTGATTTGGTCTGGAGTTCCTTCTTCTTCGGTGTTGATTTCCCAGATGTAGGCTGATGGCACATTGTAGGCCTTAGAGAAGTACTTGAAGCAGCCTTCACTGGTCACAATCATTTTCTTTTCCTCTGGAATATTGTTGAATTTCTCCTTGGCTTCCTTGTCCAAAGCAGTCAATTTTTCCACATAAGCTTTGAGATTTTTCTCGTAAGTGGCCTTATTGTCAGGGTCTTTTTCGATCAAACGCTTGGCAATATTTTGCGCATAGATGATACCGTTTTCCAAATTGAGCCAAGCATGAGGGTCTTCCTTACCCTTTTCACTTTGACCTTCAAGGTAAATGACGTCAACGCCATCGCTTACAGCATAGTAGTCCTTGTTTTCTTCCTTATTGGCATTTTTGACCAACTTGGTAAACCAAGCATTACCGCCAGTTTCCAGATTGATACCGTTGTAGAAGATGAGATCCGCTTGAGAAGTCTTTTTGACATCTTCAGGCAGGGGCTCATATTCATGGGGATCTTTGCCGACTGGTACAATGCTGTGCAGGTCAATCTTATCGCCAGCTATATTTTTGGTAATATCAGCGATAATTGAGTTGGTTGCAACAACCTTGAGCTTGGACGAGTCACTGGACGCCTTCTTCTGACCGGAGCAGGCAAAGAGAGTGCAGACTGCTAGCAAAAGCAGGGATAAAAAACCTAATTTTTTCATGGGATTCCTCCATCAAATTTTATTTTAGTTTAGGTCGGTTTTTAAGTTTTAAATAGCGTTGCTTAGGGGCGATAAAGAAAGAGATGAGAAAGATGAGAGCTGAGGTCAGGACAATGCTGGATCCTGCAGCGACATTAAAGCTGTAGCCGATAAAGAGGCCCAGCACAGAAGCTAGAGCGCCCAGTCCTGAGGACAGCAGGATCATAGTTTTCAGACTGTTGGCATAGAGGTAGGCCGTTGCTGCCGGCGTAATCAAGAGAGCGACAATCAGAATGGTTCCCACACTCTGCATGGCTGTCACAGAGACCAAGGTCAAGAGAATCATCAGCAGATAGTGATAGAAGTTGACTGGCATGCCCATGGCCTGAGCCAGCAGGGGGTCAAAGGAAGTAATCAAAAGCTGCTTGAAAAAGAGGATGATGATTAAGAGCACAGCTATTCCGACTCCGATACTGATCCACATATCAATATCCTGCACAGCCAAGATATTCCCGAAGAGAATATGAAAGAGGTCAGTGGAGCTATTGGCAACCCCGATCAGGATCACACCCAGAGCTAGGAAGGAAGAAAAGGTAATCCCAATGGCCGTATCGCTTTTGATAATGGAGTTGCCCTTGATGTAGGTGATAATAATCGAGGCCAAAAGTCCGAAGGTGATGGCTCCGATAAAGAAATTAATCCCTAAAATGTAGGACAGGGCCACACCGGGCAGAACCGCATGAGAGATCGCATCTCCCATGAGCGACATGCCGCGCAGAATGATAAAGCAGCCGACAGCCCCAGCAACAATCCCAATGACGATGGCTGTGATGAGGGCATTTTGCAGGAAGTGAAAGTCCCGCAGCCCTTGGAAAAATTCTAAAATCATTCTAGGCACCTCCATTCATAAAGAGCTGGGAGCCGTAAGTCTTTTTCATATTGTCCTTGGTAAAGCTAGTCTCGGTAGGACCAAAGGCAATCAGCTTACGATTGAGCAGGATAATTTGGTCGAAATAATCAACAACCTTGCTCAGGTCATGATGGACAATCAGGATGATCTTGCCTGCGGCTTTGAGACTGCGCAGCGTAGACATGATAATCTCTTCGCTGACAGAGTCAATCCCGACGAAGGGCTCGTCCAAAAAGATACAATCCGCCTCTTGAACCAAGCAGCGAGCAATCAAGACTCGCTGGAATTGGCCGCCGGACAGCTGGCTAATCTGACGCTCTGCCAAGTTCTCTAAACCGACAATTTTCAATGCCTCAGCCACCTTGTTCCAATGGGAACTCTTTAGCCCCTGAAAAAGCTTGAGCTGAGGGTAAAGCCCCAAAGAGACACACTCTTTGACTTTGATAGGAAAATGATAATCAATATTGATCTTTTGCTCCACATAGGCAACCCGTTGGAGAGAGTTCTGCAGTGGCTTTTGCTCCAGCAGAGTCTGGCCTTGGTGGTCAATAATCCCTAGCATGCCCTTGAGCAGGGTGGATTTTCCGGCTCCGTTAGGACCGATAATCCCAGTAATGGTTGGCTCCTTAATGGTTAATGAAAGGGGCTCAAGAGCCAGCGTATCCTGATAGCTGACAGTCAAATCTTTAATCGTAATCATCTCATACACCTCCATGAGATTAATATACATTAAAATAAAAATTAAGTCAAGTTAATTTTCGATAAATCTCTAAAATTAATATAAGAAATGTTTGAAAAAACAAGTAGATTTTGATAAGGTTATATCAAAAGCATGAAAGCGAGAAGAAGATGACACGACTACAAGATGATTTCTATGATGCGATTAATGGTGAGTGGGCCAAGACGGCGGTCATTCCTGATGATAAGCCAGTGACGGGAGGTTTCATGGATTTGGCAGATGAGATTGAAGATCTCATGCTCGCCACGACTGATAAATGGTTGGCTGGCGATGGAGTGCCAGAAGATGACATTCTGCAGAACTTTGTTGCTTACCATCGCTTGGCAGCGGATTATGACAAGCGGGAAGCGGCTGGGATTGAGCCTGCGCGTGCCTACATTGATGAAATTCGCAACCTAGCGTCTTTTGAAGACTATGCTTCTAAGATTGCTGATTTTGAGCTGGCTGGTAAGCCAACTTATTTCCCCTTTGGTGTGGCGCCTGACTTTATGGATGCCCGTATCAATGTTCTCTGGGCAGACGGACCGGGAACCATTTTGCCAGACACGACCTACTATGCTGAGGACCATCCGCAGAAGGCTGACCTGCTTGCAAAATGGCGCAAGGCTCAGGAAGATTTGCTGGCCAAATTTGGCTTTGCGGAAGAGGAAATCAAGGATCTTTTGGATAAGGTCTTGGAGCTGGATGCTGTTTTTGCTCAGTATGTTCTGTCTAGTGAAGAAAGCTCTGAGTATGCTAAGCTCTATCATCCTTATAAGTGGGACGATTTCAAAGCCTTGGTACCAGAGTTGCCTTTGGCAGATATTTTCACCAAGTTAATCGGTCAAGAACCCGACCAAGTCATTGTGCCAGAAGAGCGTTTTTGGCAGGCGGCTAAGGATATCTATACAGCTGCTAACTGGGATAAACTCCATGCTCTGCTGATTCTCTCTGCGGTCCGCAATACGACACCTTATCTAACGGATGGCATCCGTGTCTTGGCAGGAGCTTATCATCGTGCTCTATCAGGGACTCCTCAGGCTCAGGACAAGAAAAAAGCAGCCTTTTACCTGGCTCAAGGTCCCTTCAATCAAGCTGTCGGTCTTTGGTATGCTGGTCAGAAGTTCTCGCCAGAAGCTAAGGCTGATGTGGAGCAGAAAGTGGCGACGATGATTGAAGTTTACAAGAATCGCTTGACTCAGAATGACTGGCTAACACCAGAAACTCGGGATAAGGCTATTGTCAAACTCAATGTCATCAAGCCTTATATTGGCTATCCTGACGAGCTGCCTGAACGCTATTCCCGCAAGGTCGTCGATGAAAAGCTGACTCTCTTTGAAAATGCTCAGAAGTTAAGTCAGATTGATATTGCTTATAGCTGGAGCAAGTGGAATCAACCGGTAGATTACAAGGAATGGGGAATGCCAGCCCACATGGTCAATGCCTACTATAATCCGCAGAAAAACCTAATTGTCTTTCCAGCGGCTATCCTGCAGGCGCCTTTCTATGATCTGCACCAATCCTCATCAGCCAATTACGGTGGTATCGGAGCGGTCATTGCCCATGAGATTTCTCATGCTTTTGATACCAATGGGGCGTCCTTTGATGAAAATGGCAGCCTCAATAACTGGTGGACAGAGCACGACTACCAAGCCTTTACCAAGCGGACTCAAAAGGTCATTGACCAGTTCGAAGGACAGGATTCCTATGGTGCTAAGGTCAATGGCAAGCTGACTGTTTCAGAAAACGTGGCAGATTTGGGCGGGATTGCAGCAGCCCTAGAAGCAGCAAAGAAAGAAGCTGATTTCTCTGCAGAGGAATTCTTTACCAACTTTGCCCGCATCTGGCGAATGAAGGGACGCGAAGAGTATATGAAGCTCTTGGCAAGCGTCGATGTCCATGCGCCAGCCAAGCTTCGGACCAATGTGCAGCTGCCTAACTTTGACGATTTCTTTACAACCTTTGATGTGCAAGAAGGAGATGGCATGTGGCGAAGTCCAGAAGAGCGGGTAGTCATTTGGTGATGCCGAGGTAAGACGCTTATCGAATCTTGCTCAAATCAAAAATAATCGAGTTCATCTCAATAGTCTGCTTTTGTTTGTGAAAGCAGACTATTTTATCAAAGAAAAGATAAAGCGTTTACATTTGTCTAGGCTTGTGCTATACTGTAGTTGATAACAAAAAATAAACAAAATATCCAAATAGAATAGATTTCAAAGTGTTTATTAATGAATAATAAAGAAAAGAGATGTTCTTATGGTAAAACGATTCATTAGTTCAAATGCTTCAGAAATTTTAAGTATGACTGCGCCGGAGCTGAAACAGAGCATCAAGGCCAGTGAGGGCCGCGTTATCCTATCTGAAAACGTAGCTTTCAAAGAATCTTATATCGGTGATGTGACCAATGCAGAGATTGCTCGGTCTTTTGGTGCTGACTTGATTTTGCTGAATGGGATTGATATCTTCCAGCCTTTTGTAGCTGGTCTGGACGCCAAGGAAGATTTTGTTGAGGAACTTCATCGCTTGGTGGGTCGTCCTATCGGTATCAATCTGGAGCCGGTGGATAGTCAGGCCCAGATGGCAGGAGAACGCCTGATCATTAATGAGGGGCGTCAGGCTAGTCTAGCGACCATTCAGCGAGCAGAAGAGTTGGGCGTTGACTTTATCTGTCTGACGGGTAATCCGGGAACTGGTGTTACCAATCAGGCTATTATTGACACTATTCGAGTGGTCAAGGAGAATTTTTCCGGTTTATTGATTGCGGGCAAAATGCATGCTTCAGGTGTGGATGAGCCGGTAGCTGACCTGGAAGCAATCGCTCAATTTATCGAAGCAGGTGTTGATATTGTCCTAGCACCGGCAGTCGGCAGTGTGCCGGGCTTTGACGAGCAGGACTTGAAGCAGATTGTCCGACTGGCCCATCAAAAGGGGGCTCTGGTTATGAGTGCTATCGGTACCAGCCAGGAGAGTGCTGATGAGGATATTGTCAAGCAAATGGCTATCCGCAACAAAATCTGCGGTGTAGATATCCAGCATATCGGGGATTCTGGTTACGGCTGTCTGGCTCCGGTTGAAAATATCTTTGCCATGAGTAAGGCTCTCAGAGGACAGCGTCACACCATTTCCATGATTTCACGTTCGATTAATCGATAGTAAAATGAGACAGACTTTTAGGGGGAAGCTCCTAGAAAGTCTGTCTCTTTTTTTGTAAAAAAAGACCGAGATTCTTGTCTAGGCCTTTATAGGTTTCCTTTTTTATCTAAAAATTCATGATAAACACAGAGGCTGACTGCAGAGCGGGCAATGCTGTATTTAGAGTAGGGGATAATGACAATCTCTGCTTGTTTTTGTTTTGGAAAGAGGGGTACTTCTTGCTCTAACTGAGCCAGAACCTGCTCGGCAATCACCGGATAGGAGAAGAGCTGGCCGTCCAGATAAATCCTTTCGCTATCAATAAGCTGGCAGAGATTGGAAATGGAAATGGCCAGATAGCGGCAGGCAGTATGAATCAACTCAATGCTGCCCAAGTCTCCTAAGCGATAGGCGGTCATCAGACTTGTCAAATCAATGTCATTGACGTCCTCTACAAGGGTCTTTAAGAGCGAGGTCTGGGAAGCCCGATACAGGATAGCTGCTTTATCAATCAGAGCACTCTCGCTGGCATAAACCTGCAGGCAGCCGTGCTTGCCACAAGGACAGCGCTCGCCTTCAGGATTGATGACGGTGTGTCCCACCTCCCCGATAAGATAATTTTCCTGACTGTAAATGCTGCCCTTGTACATGTAGGAGCAATGAATACCTCTGGCAACATGATAGACGATAAAATTACTGTCTGTAGGATGATAGCTAAAGAGGCGTTCAGCCAGCGTCAAACAGTGGGACTTATTGGCGAAGTAGACAGGAAGGTCAAATGCTTCTTGAATAGTCCGCAGGTTAATCTGTCCCCAGTGGGGGTTTTTAGAAATGATAAAATCACTCTCAGAGAGATTCACATGCCCCGGCAGCCCGAGGGCAATTGCTGAGATGAAGTATTTGCTGTTCTTCTTCAGAAAATCTTGAATCAGCCGGATAATTTCCTGGTCAGACGGGCCGCCTGTCACCTCGACCTGATAAGTCCGAATGCTGCTTTCTGCAATCTCACCGGTATTGTCAGCGATGACTATGGCCAGCTGTTTTTCAGAAATCTCAAAGCCCAGATAGTAGCGGCTATGAGGCGCAATATCTAGTAGGGTTTTCTTGCGTCCTACACTCTCATCATTGAGCTCACCTAGCTCCAGTACCAAGCCTTCCTTGATCAGTTCATTGATGATGCTTCCGGTCGTGGCTGGTGTAATTTGAGTTTCTTTTGAAATATCAATCCGAGAAATCGGTCGTTTGGCATAGAGCTGATCCAGGACAGTTGCCCTTAGCTCGTTTTGTTTTCTAGTTCGTGTCATCTTGTTTCCTCTGCTGCTATACTATCAAAAAAAGCTATAAATCTCAAATGTAAGCGTTGACATAGTACAAAAAAATAGTTATAATGTTTATAGAATATTAATAACATAGTGAAAAATATTCTGTTTTCGGATTTTTGTTTATATATTGAAAATAAATAGCAAGCGTCGTTGCAGGTTAGGTCAGATTCATAAAGGAGGATGCCGATGGAAACAAAACAGATTATGTTAGTCTGTGCGGCTGGGATGAGCACCAGTCTCATGGTCAATAAAATGCAGAAAGTTGCAGAGGAGCGAGGTTTAGCTGCGACGATATTTGCGGTGCCAGTGTCAGAAGCAGAAGACTATCTAAGCGAGAAAAAAGTTGATGTCCTTTTGCTGGGGCCTCAGGTCCGCTATCTGCTGGAGGATTTACAGGAAAAACTAGCTTCAAAAGGCATTCCGGTCGATGTCATCCCTATGACGGACTACGGAATGATGAAGGGGGATAAGGTCCTGGATCTGGCAGAGTCGCTCATGAAGTAGGTACTCCTATGGAAAATAAAGATTCCTTAGAGGTCGCTATGACCCTCATCATGTATGGCGGAGAGGCTAAGTCTTGTGCTATCGAAGCCATTGCAGCAGCTAAAAAGCAGGATTTTGACCGAGCTCAGGAGAGACTGAGTCAGGCTCAGAAAGCTCTGCTGCAAGCCCATCACGCCCAGGCTGAAATGCTGAGCAAGGAGGCACAAGGAGAGAAGACAGAACTTAGTTTATTTATGGTGCATGGGCAGGATCATCTCATGACCAGTATCGCCTTTGTTGATTTGGCAAAGGAGATTGTTGATTTACATAAAAAATTTGATGAATAGGAGAAATGCAGATGAGTAGTTTGGTTGATAAATGGCAAGCGCGTCTCATGCCTATTGCCAATAAAATCGGCAACCAAAAATTCCTGGTTGCCCTGCGGGATTCCTTTATCGGGACCATGCCTGTGATTATGACTGGCTCTTTCGCCCTCATGGTCAACGCCTTTCTATCTGACTTGCCAGGACAGTTCGGCTGGACCTGGATTTCCTCTACCTTCCAGTGGCTGATTGATATTAACTGGCTAGTATTTAAGGGCAGTATCCCTATCGTTACCCTCTTGTTCCTCTTTACTTTTGGGGTCAATATCGCTAAGATTTACAATACTGATAAGGTGTCTGCTGGTCTGGTAGCTGTTGCCTCCTACATCATTACCATTGGTGGCTCTGTTACTAAAACCTTTGAGTTGGCTGGCAAAACACCAGGGCTGAGCAAGGCAATTTCAAAACTTCCAGAGCTAAAACTTGACGGCAGTAACCTGTCTGTGACGATTAACAGTGTCATTCCAGGTGACCAAATCAGTGCGCGTGGCTACTTTACTGCTATTCTGATTGGTTTTGTATCTGTCATCATCTTTTGTAAGGTCATGAATCGTAACTGGACCATCAAACTTCCAGATTCTGTTCCGCCAGCTATCATGAAGCCATTCCTGTCTATCATTCCGGCTGCAATTGCCATGTATGTCGTGGGAATTGCGACCTATCTCTTTAATCTGGTGACAGGCGAGCTGTTGATTGACTGGATTTACAAGATTCTTCAGGCGCCGCTTCTCAGCTTGTCTCAAAGCTTCTGGGCTGTGCTGCTCATTGTCTTTCTCAATAAGATTTTCTGGTTCTTCGGACTGCACGGTGGTAATGTGCTGGCGCCAGTTATGGCTAGTCTCTTTGGCGTGACCATGCTGGCCAATCTAGAAGCTTATCAGGCTGGGCATGCGATTCCTTACATGTGGACGGATAATTCTTTTGGTGCTTTTGTCTGGTTTGATGCGATTGGGGTTGCCATTGCCATTCTCTGGCAATCTCGGAACAAGCACTATCGCGAAGTGGCCAAGTTGGGAATTTTCCCAATGGTCTTCAACATCGGTGAGCCAGTCATGTACGGTCTGCCAATCGTTTTGAATCCAATTATGTTTATTCCATACGTCCTGACTCCAATGGTCATGGTAACAGTAGCCTACTTTGCAACCTCTATGGGCTTGGTTGCGCCGGTTACTCAAAACGTTACTTGGGTAATGCCGCCGATTCTCTACGGTTTCTTTGCGACAGCCTTCGACTGGCGAGCAATTATTCTTTCGCTGGTTAACATCGCTATTTCGACCGCTATATATCTGCCCTTTGTCAAGATGGCAGATAAACAGGAGGAGCTTGGATAGATGGCAAAATTTGAAATTAAAGAAGAATTTTACCTGGATGGCAAACCTTTTAAGATTTTATCGGGAGCTATTCAGTATTTCCGGCTTCATCCAGACCAGTGGCGAGATACCCTTTACAATCTTAAAGCTTTAGGCTTTAATACGGTAGAAACCTATATTCCTTGGGCGTTGCATGAGCCTCAAGAAGGTCAGTTTCAGGCAGAGGGCATGCTGGATTTTGAAGCATACTTCAAGTTGGTTGAGGAGATGGGGCTTTATCTCATTGTCCGTCCGACGCCTTACATCTGTGCAGAGTTTGACTTTGGTGGTCTCCCGGCTTGGCTCTTGAGATATCCTTCGATGCGCCTGCGGGTCAATCATCCGCTGTTTCTGGAGAAGGTCAGTTATTTCTATGACTGGCTCTTTCCCAAGCTTCTGCCCTATCAGAGTGATCAAGGGGGCCCTATCCTCATGATGCAGGTGGAAAATGAATACGGTTCTTACGCCGAGGACAAGGCCTACATGCGTAGTATTGCTCAGATGATGAAGGTACGTGGCGTTACGGTTCCCCTCTTTACCTCTGATGGGACATGGATAGAGGCTTTGGAGTCTGGTACCTTGATTGAAGACGATATTTTTGTGACGGGGAATTTCGGCTCTCAGCCCAAGGAAAATACAGATAATCTGCGAGCTTTCATGGAGCGCTATGGCAAAAAATGGCCTCTTATGTGTACTGAGTTTTGGGACGGCTGGTTCAGCCGCTGGAGCGAGGAAATCGTTCGGCGAGAGGCAGAAGATTTGGCCCAGGATGTCAAAGAAATGCTACAGCTGGGCAGTATGAACCTCTTCCTACTGAGAGGTGGGACCAATTTTGGTTTTATCAGCGGCTGTTCAGCCCGCAAGACCAAGGATTTGCCACAGATTACCTCCTATGATTTTGACGCACCCATTACTGAGTGGGGGCAGCCAACAGAGAAATACTACGCTGTTCAGCGGGTGACCCACGAGGTCTTTCCAGAGCTTGAGCAGATGGAGCCGATTAGCCGACAGGCTAAGGCCTATGGCAGTTTTCCACTGCTTGGTACTGCAAACCTGCTGGATGTGGCAGCGGATATCACAGAGGAAATTCTGCTGGATTATCCGCAGCCTATGGAGCAGATTGGGCAGAATCATGGCTATATCCTCTACCGTTCCGATATCAAAAATCAATACCATGAGGAAAGGCTCAAGGCCTTGGAGACTCATGACCGCTGTCATTTCTATGTCAATCAGGAGCACCTGGCTACTCAGTATCGTGAAGAAATCGGTGATGAAATGCTCTTCTCAGCTGATACCGAGCGGATTCAGATTGATGTGCTGGTGGAAAATATGGGACGGGTCAACTATGGTTACAAGCTGGGCGCACCCAGTCAATCCAAGGGAGTCAAGGGTGGTATCATGATTAACCATCAGTTTCGTAAGGGCTGGAAGCATTATGCGCTCAAGTTTGACCAGGAAATGCTGGCCAAGCTAGACTGCTACTCAGCTCCACCGGAAAGAGTCAAAGCACCGACCTTCTATCGCTTTGAAGCAGAGTTAGATGATATCGCTGATACTTTTATTGACTGCTCTAAGTATGGGAAGGGGTGTATTTCGGTCAACGGCTTCAACCTTGGCCGCTACTGGAATGAAGGGCCAATTCACTATCTCTATGTGCCGTCTGGCTTGCTTAAGGAAAAGAATGAATTTATCGTCTTTGAAACTGAAAATGTCAAGATTGAAGAGTTGAGCTTGCTTGACCATCCAGTCTATAAGAAATGAGGTGTTGCGATGAAATATATGACAGTCGGAAATGAACTGGAGGGGGCCAGTCAGCTGATTTTGGGCTGCATGCGACTGGCAGAGCATGATCCTAAAGAGGTCGTTTCCGTTCTTGAAACAGCAGTAGAAGTGGGAATTAATTTCTTTGACCACTCAGATGTCTATGCTAGCGGCCAATCTGAAACCAAGTTTGCGCAGGCTCTTCGCTCGGCTAAGATTCCCCGGGATCGAGTTCTTATCCAGTCCAAGTGTGGGCTGCGGGATGTTCACACCAACTACCATTTTGACTTTTCTAAGGATCATATTATTCGTTCGGTTGAAGCCAGCTTGGAGCGTTTGCAGACAGACTATCTGGATGTGCTCCTCCTGCACCGGCCAGATGCTCTTGTAGAGCCAGAAGAGGTGGCTGAAGCTTTCTCACAGCTGCACCAAGCTGGGAAGGTCCGCTATTTCGGAGTCAGTAATCAAAATCCTTATCAGATCGAGCTGCTGCAGAAAAGTGTGGAGCAGACCTTGATTGCTAACCAACTGCAGTTTGGCCCAGCCCATACTCCGATGCTGGATGCTGGGCTCAATGCCAATATGCTCAATCCTTTGGCAATCGTCCGGGATGGTAGTGTGCTGGACTATTGTCGATTACATCATATCACGATTCAGCCTTGGTCACCATTTCAGGTTGACTTGAACCAGGGACTTTTTATGGAGCATCCTAAATATGCTCCGCTTACAGAAACTCTGCATGCCTTTGCGTCAGATTATCAAGTTTCCTTTGAAGCCTTAGTTCTCGCCTGGATTTTGCGTCATCCGGCACAAATGCAGCCGATTGTTGGCTCCATGAATCCGCAGCGAATTCGCTCAATGGTGGCTGCTTTTGATATTGAGCTCTCTCGGGCTGACTGGTATAAGATATACAAGAGCGCAGGGAATCCTCTGCCCTAAGCTTGTTTTTGCAGGGAGATTATTTGTTATTCAGAATCAATGAAGGCTAAGAGCAGTGGATCAGTCTGCTTGTTTCATTGATTAAGCTAGATTCTGTGCCTTATGAAAGGAGAATGATATGAATAATAAGTTTTCTTGGCAAGCCCTAGCAAAATCCGCTTCTGCTGCCAAGTATGGGAGCGGCTTGCTGCTATGTGCTTCCCTCTTGTCCTTGGCAGCTTTTACAGCTGTCTCAAGAGTTGAAGCAGAAGATGTTGCGCCTGCCCCTGCCGCAGTAGCTGAAACGCCGGCTTCTCCAGCAGCCCAAGCAAGTCCTGAGGTTGAAAATCCAGCTGTGGCCGAACCCCAAGCAGCTCCTGCAAGTCAGGCCGAATCAGCTGCAGCTGCTAGCGAGTTGCCAGCCAGTCAAGTCATGTCTGATGAGCAGAAGCAGCGCGCCATTGCTCAGATGGGACCCAATCAAGGGGATGTCTGGGTTTGGTCGGAGGAAAATGCCGTTGAAGAAAATGGGGAGCGTCAAAAGCGCGGTCCTAATGGCGGCCCTGGTCAATTTAATGGCGGAGCCGTCGTGTTAGGCGGCCGTCCGACTTATGACCCAGCGGCTGATTGGTACTACCTAGCTTATAAAGGCGAAGGGATGACCGACGAAGAAGCACAGGCTGTCTTTGACAAGGAACGCGGCAAATGGATGAATGAATTTGATCCTTGGGGCGTTGTGATGGAAATGACGGACAATAAGGCCAGCAATGCTTGGGCGGATATTCGGAACATGCAAGCTTTTGTGCTCCGGAAGGATTCCAATGTCTGGGAGAAAATTGTGGATCACCCTCAAGGGGTTCAATGGGTTTCTCAATTCAAGGGAAATATGTCCAGCAACGTAGGAGATGCCCGGCAGGAAGCCTTGGCTGGCGGGGGAACAGCTATTGAGGTCTTACCTAAGCAGGATCGGGTTGCCCACTGGGGTTCTGATCAGGCTCGTGATATTCCGAATCCTCAGACCATTCGGGCTGTTCTGGTTTCTGTCGAAGCGCGTATTTCTGAAAAATCTGACCCAGATGCCAAGCTTGGTATTCAAGTTGGCGGTGACTGGAAATTTGCTGAAGAAGTGAGTAAGCCGCTCTGGTATCCAGGAGCTGGTTTGGCTGGTATTCAGCGACTGACCAAGGATTGGGCTCGTTACTATTTTGTAAGCCTCACTGGTATTCAAGATGCAGTCGAAGAAAGGGCCATTTCACAAGATGAGTTTATGAAGAGTATCGTGCCGCTGGCCGATATGGAGCAGGCTCCCCAAAATCAAGCCCAGCAGCCAACTCCTGCAAGACCTGATCCAAAGGGGAGCCAGGTGGAAAATCTGACCTACAAAGCAAGCGGCCAGACGGATCCTCAAGCAACGTCTCAAGAGCCAACTCTTCAGCAAGCTTCTTCCAAACAACTGCCTAAGACCGGCAGTCAAAGCAGTCTATTGACCAATCTGCTTGGGCTCGGACTCTTAGGGCTGGGTGCTGGCTTCCTTGGCTTGAAGAAAAAATCTTAGGTTTTGCAAGCTAGAGGGGAAAATAATCTACAAAAAAGCAACAGCAGATTCTAGCTGTTGCTTTGTGTTTGATTTAGGTTTTGCACGACAGGCTGTCCAAAATTAGATGCTTGCGCAGCGGGCGGACTGCAGACAGGCTCTTGGTATTTTTGAGTAAAGCGGCATCTTGGGAAATTGGAGCAGCCCCAAAATTGCTGACCGACCTTAGAACCTTTGGCTGCTGTACGGAGCACCAATCCATGCTGGCAGCGAGGGCAGATCTTTTCTGCTTCTCTACGCTGTTTATTCTGGGCAATGCTGTTAATATGGCGCTCTTTGATGACCTGCTTTCGCTTGGTCAAGGGCAGGAGCATACGATAGAGGTCGTCAATCTGCTCGGGCGACAAGCAGACTGGACTTTGGCAGGCCTGCCGGTCAATTTTCCCTATCACTTGCCAGGTCTGAATAACCTTATGCCTGTCAGTGTTTAGATGGATTTCCTTAAGCTGACAGTCATTGCCAAAGACGATATAGGAATAAAGGTTTGGCGTGTATTGATTGAGATAATAGCTGAGCCATTTGAGATGGACTTTATTTTGAATAATGGGATTGAAAAAAGAATGCTTGTAAGATTTTCCGCGGCCACCGGAAAGAACCTGAGTCCAGTATTGCTGGTTTTCTGAGCCGAAGATCCAGCCCTTGTAGTTTTTTGACTCAAAAATATAAATCCCAGACGGGTGAATCAGCAGGGCATCAATCTCAGTGGTAGTGCCATCTTCTTTGAAGATGTAGAGATTGTACAAAATCTTTTTATAGCCATAGAGCTGGTTCAAGATCTGACCAAGCTGGTACTCTCCCTGTTTTCCCTTGTTATATTTTAGTTCCCAAGGGGCAGTCTGGGTTTGCTGGAAATAGTCAGGCTCTTGGCTTTGGCTGGACGACCAATCCGAGTCCATATCTTCCCTGTCTTCGAGTAGCTTATAACTGATAAAAAAGACGATGCCAAAGACAGCCACAAATGCAACGAAAAAGAATCCAAACATTTCCTAATCTCCCTTAAAATCCCTAATTCGAGTATAGCACAAAATAAAGAACGGAAGATTTTTATCAGTGTAAAAACACAGTAATTGGACAATGAATTAAAATATGTCTAAAAATAGAAAGCTATCCTTTAAAAACTTATTTTCCAAAAACACCTCACAAACCTAAAAAATCATGTATAATAAAAAGACAGGAAAAGAATAGGAGTTATCATGTCTCAGGAATTAATCAGTGTTATCATCCCTGTTTACAATGTTGAGCAGTATTTAGCAGAATGTGTGAACAGCGTCTGTCGTCAGACCTATCAAAATCTGGAAATTATTCTAGTCAATGATGGTTCAACAGATGCTTCTGGCCAGATTTGCCAAGAGCTAGCTGACCAGGATGCGAGGATTCGTCTCATTCATCAGGACAATCAAGGCTTGTCCGGTGCCCGCAACACAGGGATTGAGCACTCTAGTGCAGACTATTTGATTTTTGTAGATTCGGATGACTGGTTGCCTGAGCAGCATGTTGCCCGCCTTTATGAAAAGCTCAAGGAGTACGATGCGGATATTGCTATTGGTCATCATTGTAGCTTTCGTGCAGAGGATTCAGCCTTCCTCTACTATTCGACAGAGCATTTTGAAACCCTCTATACGCGAGAAGAGATGATTGAGGAGTACCCTAGACGGCGCATGGTAGACGGTGTCTTTCTTTGTGCCTGGGCCAAGCTCTATAAGCGTAAGCTCTTTGATACAGTGCGCTATCCAGTCGGCCGAGTGGCAGAAGATGCTTTTACGACTTATAAGCTTTATCTTCAGTCAGACAAGATTATCTATCTCAATGAACCGCTCTATTACTATCGCTTGCGGCCAAATAGCATCTCCATGACTTGGAATGAGCAGTGGTTTCGAGACTTGATTGTAGGTTTTGAGGAGCAGCTAGCCATTTTGGGTAAGCTGAGCTATGACCTGAGTTTCTACTACAAGTACTACACCTTCCTGCTCCAGTATTGTCGCGACAGCGCTGCAGCTGTCGGCATGCAATCCAGCTTGGTCTATCAGGAAATTGAAAGCAAACTCCAACTATTTGGAGAATAAACAAAACAAGCCACCTTTCAACCATAGGGCTGAAAGCGTAGCTTTTTTTTAGTGTTTGAAAATTAAAGACTAAAAATAACAATTAATGTCATGCTTCAAAAAGACATCTTGGTATTCAAATAAGTCTTCAGGGTGCAAGGCCTTGACATCTTCCATGGCATACTTTCGGCCAAGTAATTTGTATTTATTTTCGCCAAATTGATGGAAAGGCAGCAGCTGGACTTGATCGATGGATAGTTCATTAAACAAAGTCGCAAACTGCTCCGCATCTTCTAAAGAGTCATTAAAATCTGGAATGACTGGAATGCGCAGAACAATCGTCTTTTGATGAGTAAAGGCGTAGTGGATATTCTGAACAATTAATTCGTTTTTTACTCCAGTCACCTTGCGGTGGTTGACAGAGTTATAATGTTTCAGGTCTGTATAGATAAAATCAACGTACTGGATGAGATCCACGAATTTTTCATGTTCTACAAAGGCAGTTGTTTCAATAGCGGTATGAATCCCTTTTTCCTTAGCCGCTTTGAGAATGGCCTTGGCAAATTCAAACTGGGCGAAAATCTCTCCGCCAGATAAGGTTAGGCCACCGCCAGATTCTTCATAAAAATCTCTGTCCTTTAGGACTTCATTGATAATCTCCTCGACACTTCTTTCCTCCCCCATAGTGATGCTTTTTTTGGTAGTGGCATCCAGCATAGGCTCGGGTCTGAATTGCTGTGATTCTGGGTTAGAGCACCAAGGGCAGCGCAGAGGACAGCCCTTGAGGAAAACCGTTGTACGAATCCCTGGTCCATCATGAATACTGAAATGTTGGATGTTGAAAATAATTCCTTTTGTTGTTTCCATACTCAGGCCTCCTTTGGATACAATCATTATAACTTATTTTAGAAAGAAAAACAATTACGAATGAAAGTTATTTTTATTTTATTTTTAAGACGTCTTTTGTTACAATAATAGCAGAGGTGATAGAATGGAACGTTTAGATGAAATTGTTAAATTAGTATCCGAATTTGAACGAATCGATGTCAATACTTTGTCTGACCGCTTAAAAGTGTCCAAAGTAACGATTCGCAAAGACTTGGATAAGCTGGAAACCAAAGGTCTGTTGCGCAGAGAGCATGGCTATGCTGTTTTAAATAGCGGCGATGATCTGAATGTTAGGCTTTCCTTTCATTATGATACCAAGCGCCGAATTGCCCAGGAAGCAGCAAAAATCGTTCAGGATAATGAAACCATTATGATCGAATCAGGCTCGACCTGTGCCTTGCTAGCTGAGGAAATCTGCCGAACGAAGAAGAATGTCAAGATTATTACCAATTCTTATTTTATTGCGGATTATATAAAACAAACTGATTCTTGTAAAATTATCTTACTGGGCGGAGAATTTCAGAAAGATTCGCAGGTGACAGTAGGGCCTCTTCTCAAGGAAATGATCCGCTTTTTCCACGTAGAACATGCCTTTGTCGGAACAGATGGCTATGATGAAAATCTAGGCTTTACAGGCAAGGACCTGATGCGGAGTGAGGTTGTGCAGTATATGTCAGAGGCATCTGACCAGATGATTGTCTTGACGGACTCAAGTAAGTTTACCAGAAAAGGAATAGTTAAGAGATTCGGCTTCAAGCAGATTGCTCAAGTGGTGACTGACAAGGCGATTCCGAAAGAGGCTGTTGAGCGCTTGAAAGCTGCCGATATCAAGCTGACTCTGATCTAGCAGAGAAGGAGATAAGATGAAAAATGAAAGAAAAAAACTATTGGCAAAAATTGCTTATCTCTACTATATCGAAGAAAGAAGCCAGTCTGACATTGCGGCTGAGACAGGGATTTATCGCACCACCATTAGCCGAATGCTGGCAGAAGCTAAAAAAGAGGGCATTGTAAAGATTGAGATTGAAGACTTTGATACCCGCTTGTTCCATTTGGAAAACTATGTAAAAGAAAAATATGGGCTCAAGGGAATCGAAATTGTCAGTAATTTAGTGGATGAATCTCCAGCAGACCTGGAAGAGAGGTTGGCTCAAGCTGCTGCAGCTATGCTGCGCAGCCTGATTAAAGACAATGATAAAGTAGGATTTTCTTGGGGCAAGAGCTTGAGCCTTTTAGTAGAGCACTCCAGCAACAAGCATTTGACAAATGTTCATTTCTTTCCTTTGGCAGGTGGTCCCAGTCATATCCATGCTCGCTATCATGTGAATACCCTCATCTATAGCATGGCTGGGAAATACCATGGGGACTGCCGTTTTATGAATTCCACGATTATTCAGGAAGATGAGCAACTAGCAAATGGAATTTTAGCTTCTAAATATTTTGAAGATCTGAAAAGCAGCTGGCAGGAGCTGGATGTGGCTGTGGTTGGTATTGGCGGGCAGGTTGATACGAGAAATCGTCAATGGTTGGACATGTTGACCTCAGAGGATTTTCTTGCTCTAGAGAGTCAGGATGCTGTTGGAGAAATCTGCTGTCGCTTCTTTAATAAAAAAGGGGATATGGTCTACCAGCATTTGCAAAATCGAACGATTGCCATCTCTTTGGAAAATTTGAAAAAAGTACCGCTTAGTCTAGCCTTTGCCTATGGCAGTCAAAAATCTGCTGCTATCTTAGCGGTGTTGCGAGCTGGCTATGTCAATCACTTGGTCACAGATGAATCGACGATTCTAAAAATGCTAGAACTGGATGGAGATAGGAGTTTCCTCACTTCTTGATGGCAGTAGAATCTCAGGTGAAATAAGATTTCCAAAACTAAATTCAGGAATCCTATTTTTTAATAGTTAATTAGCAGCTATGTATGGAGGTGGATTGTTGATTTGAAAAAGCTTATGAAACAAAAATTGACTAGTTTAGCCACAGGAGAGCTAGTCGCTGTGCTAGTATTTTGGATGAATTTTTTCCTGCTCAAAAAATGGATTTTTACTACTGGAGCTTTGATTTCTATTTCTTTCTCCTTGTTTGTACTGAGTTTTATTCTGATACAGGGCTCTGTTTTTTGGTGGATTTTGATAAAAAGGATTTCCAATCCAGAATTTGCTGAAAGATATACAGGCAAGATTTATAAGGTACTAAAGATCTTAGACCTTATTTTGCTGGGTGTGGGAGCCCTGATAATTATGTTAAATTACAGTGGATTTCCCACATTTATAATCTCAGTAGCAATTTGGTTTTTTGCTGTCATCGAGTGGATGAATTATTTTAAATTACAATTATCCTACAGTCTGAATCCTGCCGTTTTATTGAAATACATCTTCCAGAGGAAATTGCGGAAAAGTAAAATAGCAAAGGAAATTGAGAAAGCCGTTTAAAAAGATAAGTTTCGGTTTCTTAACATAACACAATATGAGGAAGAAGAAGCGAATAGCTGCTGCTTCTTTTTTTGTGTCGAATCTGCTTATCTTTCGTATCTAATATAGTGCCTTTCATTCGCAGATGAATACAGCTGTATAGGAGTTGTTTTTTATGGAGGAGACTTTTTATTTGCACAAATGTGCGAAAAAAATTAAATAAGCTAATTTGTTCTATAATATATTGACGGACTGAGATAAAGGTGATACATTCTAGTTACAAACAAAAACAAATCACTTTCAAACAAAAGAACAAGTTTTTGTTAATCATAAAGATAGGAGCGGTTGTAACATATGGAAATGATTGTAGCAGATCAAATTATCATGGGCCTTATCTTAGACGCTGGTGATGCCAAGCAGCATATTTATCAAGCTTTATCACTAGCTAAAGATGGTAAGTTTTCAGAATGTGATGAGCAGATTGAGCTGGCTGATAAGGCGCTGTTAGAGGCCCATAATTTGCAGACCAAGTTCCTAGCTCAGGAAGCTGGAGGAACGAAAACTGAGATTACAGCGCTGTTTGTTCATTCTCAAGATCATTTGATGACTAGCATTACAGAAATTAATCTCATCAAAGAAATCATCGACTTGAGAAGAGAATTACAAGGGAAAAAATGAATCATCAGGAGGATGAAAAGATGGTTAATATTGGTTTGTTTTGCGCGGCAGGTTTTTCAACAGGAATGTTGGTCAATAATATGAAGATAGCTGCAGCTGAAAAAGGGCTGGAAGCTGAGATCGAAGCTTACTCTCAGGCTAAGTTGGCTGATTATGCAGCGGATCTGGATGTCGCTTTATTGGGCCCGCAGGTAGCCTATACACTAGACAAATCTACAGCTATTTGCGACAGTTGCCATACTCCGATTGCAGTTATTCCGATGGCTGATTACGGTATGCTAGATGGCGAAAAAGTGTTAAACCTCGCTTTGAGTTTGTTGGATAAACATTAAAATCAAGGAGCTTCGTTATGTCTAAAGTGGATACTCAAAAAATCATTGCGCCGATTATGAAGTTTGTCAATATGCGTGGGATTATCGCCTTAAAAGATGGTATGTTGGCAATTTTGCCTCTTACAGTTGTGGGAAGCCTATTCTTGATTGTAGGGCAATTACCATTTGAAGGTCTAAATCAAGCCATTGCTGGTGTGTTTGGGGCGGACTGGACAGAACCGTTTATGCAGGTTTATTCAGGAACCTTTGCCATTATGGGGCTGATTTCCTGTTTTTCAATTGGCTATTCTTATGCTAAGAACAGCGGTGTAGAGCCTCTGCCGGCAGGGGTGTTGTCTCTTTCTTCTTTCTTTATCCTTTTGAAATCCTCCTACATACCAGAAAAGGGTGAAGCGATTGCAGATGCGATTGCCAAGGTCTGGTTTGGCGGTCAAGGAATCATTGGGGCCATTCTTATTGGTTTGGCAGTTGGCAGTATCTATACGATTTTCATTCAAAAGCATATTGTCATCAAAATGCCAGAGCAAGTTCCTCAAGCGATTGCCAAGCAGTTTGAAGCCATGATTCCAGCTTTCGTTATTTTCTTGCTGTCAATGCTTGTTTATATTATTGCCAAGATAGCGACTGGTGGCGGTACCTTTATTGAGATGATTTACGATGTCATTCAGGTGCCTCTGCAAGGTCTGACGGGCTCTCTGTATGGAGCTATCGGTATTGCTTTCTTCATTTCTTTCCTGTGGTGGTTCGGCGTCCACGGCCAGTCTGTTGTCAATGGTGTCGTAACAGCATTGCTGCTGTCAAATCTGGATGCCAATAAGGCCCTGCTTGCTGCAGATAAGCTTTCTGTCAGTCAAGGCGCTCATATTGTGACCCAGCAATTTTTGGATAGTTTCCTTATCTTGTCAGGCTCCGGTATTACTTTCGGAGTGGTTGTAGCCATGCTTTTTGCTGCCAAGTCCAAGCAGTATAAGGCTCTGGGGAAAGTTGCTGCTTTCCCAGCAATCTTTAATGTCAATGAGCCAGTTGTCTTTGGTTTTCCGATTGTGATGAATCCGGTCATGTTCCTGCCCTTCGTTTTGGTACCGGTTCTAGCTGCTTTGATTGTCTACATGGCGATTGCAGTCGGCTTTATGCAGCCATTCGCAGGTGTGACTTTGCCTTGGAGTACACCGGCTATCATTTCTGGCTTTATGGTCGCTGGCTGGCAAGGGGCAGTAATTCAAATTGTCATCCTAGCCATGTCCGCCTTTGTCTATTTCCCATTTGTGAAGTTTCAGGATAAGATTGCCTACAATAACGAATTGGAAAATGAAGAATAATCTGATTTTGTTGGATGAAAACACAAAAGTTTCTTGGTTCAGATGGCACAAATGTGCAAAAAATCTTTAATTTAGTAATCGCCTATAAATGATTGAATTCTAGAATTTTGCGTGTTACAATAGTTACGAAAGAAATAAATTAAATTTCATAAGAAAGGTCGTAGTCAAATGATCCAGGTAAAAGAAGTAGAAAAAACAACAATAAAAACAGACTATTTTGGCAGCTTAACAGAGCGGATGAATAAATATCGGGAAGATGTTTTAAATAAAAAGCCCTATATTGACGCAGAGCGTGCTGTCCTAGCTACTAAGGCCTATGATAAGCACAAGGAAAAACCAAATGTGTTGAAACGTGCTTACATGCTCAAAGAGATTTTGGAGAATATGACGCTCTATATCGAAGATGAAACGATGATTGTCGGTAATCAGGCTTCATCTAATAAAGATGCGCCTATTTTCCCAGAGTATACTTTAGAGTTTGTACTCAATGAACTAGATCTTTTTGAGAAGCGGGACGGAGACGTCTTCTATATCACAGAGGAAACCAAAGAGCAGCTCCGCAGCATCGCTCCTTTCTGGGAAAACAATAACCTCCGTGCGAGAGCTGGAGCTTTACTTCCAGAAGAAGTTCAGGTTTATATGGAAACTGGCTTCTTTGGCATGGAAGGAAAGATGAACTCTGGGGATGCCCACTTGGCGGTCAACTATCAAAAACTCTTGGCCTATGGACTGAAAGGTTTTGAAGAAAAAGCTCGCGCAGCTAAGGAAGCCTTGGATTTGACCGATCCGGCTAGTATTGACAAATACCACTTCTATGATTCCATTTTCATCGTAGTAGATGCTGTGAAAGCTTATGCGGAGCGTTTTGTGGCCTTGGCCAATCAGCTTGCTGAAAAAGCAGAGCCTAAGCGCCGTCAAGAGCTCTTAGAAATCGCTAGAATCTGTTCTAAAGTGCCGTACGAGCCAGCATCAACCTTTGCTGAAGCTGTTCAGTCTGTTTGGTTTATCCAGTGTATCCTTCAGATTGAGTCCAACGGACATTCACTCTCTTATGGACGCTTTGACCAGTACATGTATCCTTATGTCAAGGCAGATTTGGAAGCTGGACGTGAGACCGAGGCTAGCATTGTAGAACGCTTAACCAATCTCTGGATTAAGACGATTACCATTAATAAAGTGCGCAGTCAGGCTCACACATTCTCATCTGCGGGCAGTCCCCTTTATCAAAATGTGACAATCGGGGGCCAAACGAGAGATAAGAGAGATGCAGTCAACCCACTTTCCTACCTTGTGTTGAAATCTGTAGCTCAAACTCATCTTCCTCAGCCGAATCTGACCGTTCGTTATCATGCAGGCTTGGATGCTCGCTTTATGAATGAGTGTATCGAAGTCATGAAGCTTGGTTTCGGTATGCCAGCCTTCAATAATGATGAAATCATCATTCCGTCCTTTATCGCCAAAGGCGTTTTAGAAGAAGATGCATACGACTATAGTGCTATCGGCTGTGTGGAAACTGCTGTGCCTGGTAAATGGGGCTACCGTTGTACAGGCATGAGCTACATGAACTTCCCTAAGGTGCTCCTCATCACTATGAACGATGGGATTGATCCAGCATCTGGCAAGCGCTTTGCGCCAAGCTTCGGTCATTTTAAAGATATGAAGAGCTTTGCTGAGCTGCAAACGGCTTGGGACAAGACCTTGCGCCATTTGACCCGCATGAGTGTCATCGTGGAAAATTCTATCGACCTGTCTCTTGAAAGAGAAGTGCCGGATATCCTCTGCTCAGCTTTAACAGATGATTGTATCGGACGCGGTAAGCATTTGAAAGAGGGTGGAGCTGTCTATGACTATATTTCTGGCCTTCAAGTCGGTATTGCCAATCTATCAGACTCATTGGCGGCCATCAAGAAGCTGGTCTTTGAAGAAGGCAGGCTGACTCCGGCTGAACTCTGGCATGCACTTGAAACAGACTATGCAGGTGAGCGTGGTAAAGAAATTCAAGAGATGATGATTCATGATGCACCAAAATATGGTAATGATGATGATTACGCAGATAAGCTAGTGACAGATGCTTACGATATTTATGTGGATGAAATCGCTAAATATCCAAATACCCGTTATGGCCGTGGTCCAATTGGCGGTATCCGCTACTCTGGAACATCTTCTATTTCAGCCAATGTTGGTCAAGGTCGCGGTACCTTGGCGACACCAGATGGCCGCAATGCTGGAACACCGCTCGCTGAAGGCTGCTCTCCATCCCACAATATGGACAAGAACGGCCCGACCTCTGTATTGAAATCTGTTTCCAAATTGCCGACAGATGAAATCGTAGGAGGCGTTCTGCTCAATCAAAAAGTGAATCCTCAGACCCTGTCTAAGGAAGAAGATAAAGTGAAACTTATTGCCTTGCTTCGTACATTCTTTAACCGTCTGCATGGCTATCATATCCAATACAATGTCGTTTCTCGGGAAACCTTGATTGATGCTCAGAAGCATCCTGAAAAACACCGCGATTTGATTGTTCGCGTTGCAGGCTACTCTGCTTTCTTCAATGTGCTTTCCAAGGCGACACAAGATGATATTATCGGGCGTACGGAGCACACATTGTAAAAGAGGTCCAATTTATGGAATTCATGCTTGATACCTTAAATTTAGAGGAGATAAAAAAATGGTCGGAAGTCCTCCCCTTGGCGGGAGTGACTTCTAATCCGACCATCGCAAAAAAAGAAGGAAAAATAGATTTCTTCGAACGGATTCGCGCCGTTCGGGAAATCATAGGAGAAGGTCCATCTATCCATGTGCAGGTTGTTGCCAAGGATTATGAGGGAATCTTGAAAGATGCTGCTGAAATTCGAAAAAAATGCGACGATGCTGTCTATATTAAAGTTCCAGTCACACCGGCTGGGCTGGCAGCTATCAAAACTCTCAAAGCAGAAAGCTACAAGATTACAGCGACAGCCATTTATACAACTTTTCAAGGGCTATTAGCTATTGAAGCGGGGGCTGACTATCTTGCTCCTTACTATAACCGCATGGAAAATCTCAATATTGATTCAGATGCTGTGATTAGCCAGCTGGCTCAGGCGATTGAGCGGGAACATTCCGCTAGCAAAATATTGGCAGCTTCCTTTAAGAATGTTGGCCAAATCAATCGTGCTTTTGCTGATGGGGCCCAAGCCATTACAGCAGGACCTGATGTCTTTGCAGCAGCCTTTGCCATGCCGTCTATAGCTAAGGCAGTAGATGACTTTGCTGCTGACTGGTCAGCAATTCACAATCAGGAATACATTTGAAAGGCATATATAATGCTCTATCTATAAAAAAGAAAGAGGTGTTCTATGAGAATTTTTGCAAGCCCGTCTCGTTATATTCAGGGAGAAAATGCCCTGTTTGAAAATGCAAAACAGATTCTTCAGTTAGGCAGCCATCCAGTCTTGCTTTGTGATGATATGGTTTACCAGATCGTTGGGGAAAAGTTCAATGACTACCTTACCCGTTATGGCTTTCATGTGCTGCATGTCGCTTTTAACGGAGAAGCTTCTGACGCTGAAATTGATCGGGTCGTTGCTTTGGCTGAAAAAGACGGAGCAGACTTGGTTATTGGTCTAGGCGGTGGGAAAACGATTGACAGTGCGAAGGCGATTGCAGACATACTAGGACGCCCTGTGGTCATTGCGCCAACCATTGCCTCTACAGATGCTCCAACTTCAGCACTTTCTGTTATCTATACAGAAGATGGTGCCTTTGAAAAATACATTTTCTATAGTAAAAATCCTGAACTTGTCTTGGTGGATACGAAAGTGATTGCTGGGGCGCCAAAACGGCTTCTGGCTTCTGGGATTGCAGATGGTTTAGCGACTTGGGTAGAAGCTCGTGCTGTCCAGCAAAAAAATGGCACTACCATGCTGGGACAAAGACAGAGCCTAGCTGGTGTAGCGATTGCGAAGAAGTGTGAAGAAACTCTGTTTGCAGATGGTCTGCAGGCTATCGCAGCCTGTGAAGCGAAAGTCGTGACTCCAGCTCTGGAAAATATCATTGAAGCCAATACCCTTCTCAGCGGCGTCGGCTTTGAGAGCGGAGGTTTAGCAGCAGCCCATGCTATCCACAACGGCTTTACAGCTCTCACAGGCGATATTCATCACCTGACCCACGGCGAAAAAGTTGCCTATGGAACCTTGACCCAGCTCTTCTTAGAAAACAGACCTAAAGAAGAATTGGAAAAATATATTCGCTTCTATCAAAAGATTGGTATGCCGACAACTCTGAAAGAAATGCATTTGGAAAATGCCAGCTATGAAGATTTGCTCAAAGTTGGTCAGCAAGCGACGATTGAGGGCGAAACCATCCATCAGATGCCATTTGAGATTTCAGCTTCTGACATTGCAGGTGCCATTCTAGCAGTCGACCAATATGTTAGGGATTTGGATAAATAAAAGTAAAATACAAAACAAGCTACCTTTCAACTGTAGGACTGACAGGGTGGCTTGTTTTTTGGTGGAGAGTCCCATTGGTTGATGTATCTGGCAGTTATGAAATTCCGTCTTTCAAAATCCCTTGAAAATGGTATAATAGAAACAGTACAAAAAATGGAGAAAAGAATGGTTTATTATAATCACAAAGAAATCGAGCCCAAGTGGCAGAAATACTGGGCAGAGCATCATACATTTAAGACAGGTACGGACAAGGACAAGCCTAATTTTTATGCATTGGACATGTTTCCTTATCCATCAGGAGCGGGGCTCCATGTAGGGCATCCGGAGGGCTACACGGCGACAGATATCCTCAGCCGCTACAAGCGGGCTCAGGGCTATAATGTCCTTCATCCTATGGGCTGGGATGCCTTTGGTCTGCCGGCTGAGCAATACGCCATGGATACAGGGAATGACCCAGCTGACTTTACAGCAGAAAATATTGCCAACTTCAAGCGTCAAATCAACGCTCTTGGCTTCTCCTATGACTGGGACCGGGAGGTCAATACAACTGACCCTAATTACTACAAGTGGACCCAGTGGATTTTCACCAAGCTTTACGAAAAAGGCTTGGCTTATGAAGCTGAGGTGCCAGTAAACTGGGTTGAAGAGCTGGGAACGGCTATTGCCAATGAGGAAGTTCTGCCAGACGGAACATCTGAGCGCGGTGGTTATCCAGTTGTTCGCAAGCCTATGCGTCAGTGGATGCTGAAAATCACAGCTTATGCAGAACGTTTGCTCAATGACTTGGAGGAGCTGGACTGGCCAGAGTCTATCAAGGATATGCAGCGCAACTGGATCGGCAAGTCAACCGGTGCCAATGTAACCTTCAAGATTAAGGACACAGACAAGGACTTCACCGTCTTTACGACTCGTCCGGATACTCTTTTTGGTGCGACCTATGCTGTTTTGGCTCCAGAGCATGCTCTCGTCGATGCCATTACAAGTGCAGAACAAGCCCAAGCAGTAGCAGACTACAAACATGCAGCCAGCCTCAAATCTGACCTGGATCGGACTGATCTAGCTAAGGAGAAGACCGGTGTCTGGACAGGAGCTTATGCTATCAATCCTGTCAATGGCAAGGAAATCCCAATCTGGATTGCCGACTATGTGCTTGCAAGCTACGGAACAGGAGCTATCATGGCTGTTCCTGCGCATGACGAGCGCGATTGGGAGTTTGCTAAGCAGTTTAACTTGGAGATTATTCCGGTTCTAGAGGGTGGCAATGTTGCTGACGCTGCTTATACAGAAGACGGGCCGCACATTAACTCTGGCTTCCTAGATGGCTTGGACAAGGCTGCCGCTATTGAAAAGATGGTTGCTTGGCTGGAAGCGGAAGGTGTCGGAAATGAAAAAGTCACCTATCGTCTGCGCGACTGGCTCTTTAGCCGTCAGCGCTACTGGGGTGAGCCGATTCCAATCATTCATTGGGAAGACGGGACTTCAACGGCTGTCCCTGAAAATGAACTGCCGCTTGTCCTGCCTGTAACCAAGGATATCCGTCCTTCTGGTACTGGTGAGAGCCCGCTGGCCAATCTGACTGACTGGCTAGAAGTCACTCGGGAAGATGGTGTCAAAGGACGCCGCGAAACCAACACCATGCCTCAATGGGCTGGTTCTAGCTGGTATTACCTGCGTTACATTGACCCCCACAACAATGAGAAATTAGCAGACGAAGAGCTGCTCAAGGCTTGGCTTCCAGTTGACATTTACATCGGTGGTGCAGAGCACGCTGTGCTCCATCTCCTCTACGCTCGTTTCTGGCACAAATTCCTCTATGATATCGGAGTGGTACCGACCAAAGAGCCTTTCCAAAAACTCTTTAACCAAGGGATGATTCTGGGAACTAGCTACCGTGATAGCCGCGGTGCTCTAGTGGCGACAGACAAGGTGGAAAAACGCGATGGTTCTTTCTTCAACATCGAAACGGGAGAAGAACTGGAGCAGGCGCCTGCTAAGATGTCTAAGTCTCTGAAGAATGTGGTCAACCCAGACGATGTAGTGGAGCAATATGGTGCTGATACGCTTCGTGTCTATGAAATGTTCATGGGGCCGCTGGATGCTTCAATCGCTTGGAGCGAGGAAGGGTTAGAAGGCAGTCGTAAGTTCCTGGATCGGGTTTATCGTCTCCTTAACTCTAAGGAGCTGGTCTCTGAAAATAGCGGAGCTTTGGACAAGGTATACAACGAAACAGTCAAGTCTGTCACAGAGCAGATTGAGGAGCTCAAGTTTAACACAGCCATTGCCCAGCTCATGATCTTTGTCAACGCAGCCAACAAGGAAGAAAAACTCTATGTCGAATATGCTAAAGGTTTCATTCAATTGCTGGCGCCTTTTGCACCGCACTTGGCTGAAGAACTCTGGCAGTCACTAGCTCAAACAGACGAGAGCATCTCCTACGTAGCTTGGCCAACTTATGATGAAAGCAAGCTTGTCGAAGCAGAGGTCGAAATCGTAGTTCAAATCAAGGGAAAAGTTCGTGCTAAGCTAGTCGTAGCCAAAGATCTGAGCCGTGAGGAACTGCAGGAAATCGCTCTGGCAGATGAGAAAATTAAATCTGAAATCGCCGGCAAAGAAGTCGTGAAAGTGATTAGCGTTCCAAATAAACTGGTTAATATCGTGGTGAAATAATACGTTTGCTACAGCATTATAGTGATTATAAAGAAAGGAGTCGTTTAAAACGGCTCTTTTTTCAATACTTTTCTTCTCTTAAATAGTAGAACTTTTCTCATTTTTCGATTTTCTCTTGTATTAGTTACAGATTTTATTTATAATCATTATAAATAAAGAGAAAGAGAAAATTTAAATAGTGGAAGAACATAAAATTGATACGAACTTTAGTGGTCGGCTGAATATATTGCGGGCCGGGGTTTTAGGAGCTAATGACGGCATTATTTCTATAGCAGGTGTGGTTATTGGGGTGGCTAGTGCGACGGACGATGTCTGGATTATCTTTCTATCTGGTTTAGCGGCAGTCTTTGCGGGTGCCTTTTCTATGGCAGGTGGAGAGTATGTTTCTGTTTCTACTCAAAAGGATACAGAAGAAGCTGCTGTTGCCAGAGAGCGGGAGCTTTTAGAGAAAAATCCAGATATCGCTAGGCAGTCTCTTTATGCTGCCTATGTTCAAAATGGCGAGTGTGAGACTTCTGCCCAGCTCATGACCAATCGGGCCTTTCTCCAGGATCCGTTAGAGGCCTTGGTGGAGGAAAAATATGGCATCGAGATCGAGGAGTTCACTAATCCCTGGCATGCTGCCGTATCAAGCTTTTTAGCCTTTGCTGTTGGTGCGCTTTTTCCTATGATTACCATTATCCTGCTTCCAGCCACTATCCGTATCTGGGCAACCGTTCTGATTGTGGCCTTGGCTCTTTTGGGAACGGGCTACACCAGCGCTAGATTAGGCAAAGCACCGCTCAAAAATGCCATGATTCGGAACCTCGTTATCGGTCTTTTAACCATGGCGGTCACCTATGCAGTAGGACAGGTATTTGCAATTTAACAATGGGAAGCATTGAAGTCAGTAATTTTACTGGCTTTTTGAGTTGTCAAATCTAGAGAAAAATCCAGCTTTAACTATTGTCTGAATGAGTTCAGCGCACTTCTTTTTTGTGAAAATTTTCCTTATATCAAGAAAACTTTTGGAAAATATGATATAATAGTTGCGTATAAAATATGAAAAGGAGTTTTTGTAACATGGCAAAACTTACTGTTAAAGACGTTGATTTGAAAGGTAAAAAAGTCCTCGTTCGTGTAGACTTTAACGTACCATTGAAAGACGGAGTGATTACGAATGACAACCGTATCACTGCTGCTCTTCCAACTATTAAATACATCATTGAGCAAGGCGGTCGTGCAATTCTCTTCTCTCACCTTGGACGTGTCAAAGAAGAAGCAGATAAAGAAGGTAAATCACTTGCACCAGTTGCTGCAGACTTGGCTGCTAAACTTGGTCAAGATGTTGTTTTCCCAGGTGTCACTCGTGGTGCTGAATTGGAAGCAGCTATCAATGCTCTTGAAGATGGACAAGTTCTTTTGGTCGAAAACACTCGTTTTGAAGATGTGGACGGCAAAAAAGAATCTAAAAACGATCCAGAACTTGGTAAATATTGGGCATCTCTTGGAGATGGTATCTTCGTAAACGATGCATTCGGTACAGCTCACCGTGCACATGCATCTAACGTCGGTATCTCAGCAAACGTTGAAAAAGCTGTTGCTGGCTTCCTTCTCGAAAATGAAATTGCCTACATCCAAGAAGCAGTTGAAACTCCAGAACGTCCATTCGTAGCCATTCTTGGTGGTTCAAAAGTATCTGACAAGATTGGTGTTATCGAAAACTTGCTTGAAAAAGCTGATAAAGTCCTTATCGGTGGTGGTATGACTTACACATTCTACAAAGCACAAGGTATCGAAATCGGTAACTCACTTGTAGAAGAAGACAAATTGGATGTTGCAAAAGCTCTTCTTGAAAAAGCAAACGGCAAATTGATCTTGCCAGTTGACTCTAAAGAAGCAAATGCTTTTGCGGACTATACTGAAGTGAAAGACACTGAAGGTGAAGCAGTGGATCCAGGCTTCCTTGGTTTGGATATCGGTCCTAAATCTATCGCTAAATTTGATGAAGCTTTGACTGGTGCGAAAACTGTTGTCTGGAATGGCCCTATGGGTGTATTTGAAAACCCAGATTTCCAAGCTGGGACAATCGGTGTCATGGACGCTATCGTGAAACAACCTGGCGTAAAATCAATCATCGGTGGTGGTGACTCAGCTGCCGCAGCCATCAACCTTGGCCGTGCAGACAAGTTCTCATGGATTTCTACTGGTGGTGGTGCATCAATGGAACTCCTTGAAGGTAAAGTATTACCAGGACTTGCAGCACTGACTGAGAAATAAGCGGTATACTCAGAATATTTAATATACCATAAAACTATAATAAGAGAAGGACTAGTAAAGACTGGTCCTTTCTTTTTTACGGGAAATCTGTGGAACAGAGAGGGAAGAGAAAATCAAAATAGACATTATATAATTAATGTCCAAAAAACAAAAAAGGTAAATAAACTGAGGAAAAAATGCTTGCAAAACGAGGGAAAACTTGATAGGATAAAGGTATGTATTCTGATGCTTACAGATAGTCAAAATGAGAATGGAGCTTCCAATAGGAGGTTTCAATTATTTTTTGATTTTCGGAGGGCTTGGGAAAACTGCAGACTGTAAAAGTTTGCAGGGAGAGGAGAAAAATGGAAAAAGAAGTTTTTGGTTTTCGGAAAAATAAGGCTGTTAAAACTTTATGCGGTGCTGTTCTAGGTGCGGCTTTTTTAACGTCAACGATACAAGCAAGAGCAGATGAAGTAGTATCTGATACCAATGGTCATATCAATACTGAAATAGTGGGCACTGGAAATGCAGCGACCAATCTGCCTCAAGCTCAAGGGCCAGCCAGTCAGGCATCTAAAGAGAGTCAGGCGCGAGCAGGTCAGGCAGATGGCGGTGTGACAGTGACTGTTCCAACAGCAGGTTTAGATGAAAGTGTCAAAAAGGCTCAAGAAGCAGGCCTGACAGTAGTCAAAGACCCAGCTGTTGACAATGGAGTCGCTCAGACTGCTCAAGAAATAGCAGGCAAAAAAGCGGAGATTGCAGCGGATTATGAAGCGCAGGTAACCGATATTGATGCCAAGGTCAAGGAGTACAAAAAAAAAGTATCAGTCTACGAGGCGGAAGTAGCTCGGATTACAGCAGAAAACAAAACGACAGCGGAGCAATATGCTAAAGATTTGGCTGCTCATCAAGCAGAAGTAGATCGAATCACAGCAGAAAATGCTCAGCTGAAAGCAGATTATGAAGCTGCCCTTAGTAAATATAAAACAGATTTAGCAATGGTTCAAAAGACCAATGCTGATAATGCGGCAGCTTACCAAGTGGCTAAAGCGGCCTATGATGCAGAATTAGCTCGTGTTCAAAAACTGAATGCGGAAACAAAGGCTAATTATGATACGGCTCTGGCGGCTTATGCTAGTGAGCTGGACCGTGTTCAAAAGGCGAATGCGGCAGCTAAGGCCCGGTATGAAAAAGCTTTGGCGGATACTCAAGCTGCCAATGCTAAGATTGCTGCTGATAATGAAGCTATTAAACAGAGGAATGCGGCTGCAAAAGAGGCCTACGAGGCAGCACTTGCCCAATATCAAACAGATTTAGCTACTGTCCGAAAGACCAATGCTGATAATGAAGCGGCATATCAAGCTGCTCAGGCGAATTATCAGGCAGAATTGGCCCGTATCCAAAAGGAAAATCAAGATAAAAAAGCTCAATATGAAGCAGATTTAGCAGCTTATGAAGCTAAAAAGACTCAAATTGAAGCTGAAAATGCAGCAGCTCAAAAAGAATATGAGCAAAAGCTGGCAGAGAACCAAGCTAAGAATGCCACTATAGCAGCTGAAAATGAAGAAATCAAGAAGCGTAATGCTCAAGCCCAAGCAAATTATCAAGCTCAGTTGGCCCAGTATAATGCTGATTTGGCTGTCTATAATACAAAATTAGCCAAGTATCAGCAAGATAAGGCTAAGTATGATGCTGAACAGGCCAAGATTAAGGCTGGACTGGCTATCGCAGAAACAAAGAAGGCTGAAGACGGTCATTTGAGCCGTCCAATTGCGCAAAGCCTAGTTTTCAAATCAGAACCTAATGCTGATCTGTCACTGACTACAACTGGTGAGTTTGTCAGCTATGCTGGTATGGAAGCCGCTGTAAAGAATACTGCAGAGTTTTCTAAGAAATTCTTCCAACTGGACAACTTCAAAGTAACAGATATTCAAAATGCTAACTATCAGACCAACCAGCAGGAAAGCTTTGGTACAGTTGGCAAGTATGCAGGCTACAGTTCTAACGTAACAAGCGGTAAAGGGCCAACTGAATGGTCTTCTGTCTTGTTGCGTCGTGGTGAGTCTGCTACAGCAACCTATACAAATCTCCAGGGGACTTATTATCGAGGGAAAAAAGTTTCTAAAATTGTCTATACTTATACCCTTGATCCAAGTTCTCAATTCCGCAATGATAAGGCCTGGTTAGGTATTTTTAAAGACCCGACAATGGGAGTTTTTGCTTCAGCTTATACAGGAAATTTTGAAGATGCAACCTCTCTCTTTGTGAAGACGGAATTTGTCTTTTATGATGATAAAGGCCAACCTATTAATTTTGATCAGGCTTTGATGTCCGTGGCTTCCCTCAACCGTGAAGCTAATTCTATCGAAATGGCCAAAGATTATACCGGAACTTTCAACAAGATTTCGGGTTCATCAGTTGGTGAAAAGAACGGCCAAATCTATGCGACTGAGTCTGAAAACTTCAAAAAAGGAGTTGGCGGATCTCGCTTTACCATGTATAAGAATGCTCAGCCAGACTCAGGCTGGGACACTACAGATGCTCCTAACTCATGGTATGGGGCAGGAGCGGTGGAAATTTCTGGTACAACCAACAGCATGACGATTGGAACGATTTCCTCTTCTGAAGTGTTAGGCCAGCCAGAGGCTACTGATCCACGTAGGGCTGACAAACTAGCTCCTAAGAAACCAAATATTTGGTTTGCGATTAATGGTGATGTTCGAGCGACTGATCTGCCAATCATCACAGTAGAAGAACCGGAAGCGCCCGTAGCTCCTACAGCTCCTGCAGTGCCAAGTGAAGAAGCGCTTAAGCCTTTGGATCCAGCTCCAACTGCACCAACACCGAAGGCTCTTCCAACCCCTCCGGCAGCACCGACTTATGAAAAAGAACCGACGCCACCGACACGTACACCGGATACCCCAGAGCCTAGTAAGCCTTCTGAGCCAAGCTATGAAGTAGAAAAAGCTGTCCGGCCAGCAGTGGTAGAACCGACCTATGAAAAGGAGCCAACCCCTCCGGCAGCACCAACTTATGAGAAGGAGCCGGAAGCGCCAACTCCTACACCAGATACACCGGAGCCTAATAAGCCGGTAGAACCAACTTATAGCCCGCTACCAACCTCACCAGCAGAGCCTGTTTATCAAAAAGAGCCAGCAGCGCCCGTAGCTCCGACTGTGCGCTATCATTATCATCTCTTGCAATCTCAACCGCAGATTAATAAAGAGATTCAAAATGACCAAGGCACCAATATTGATAAGACTCTGGTGGCTAAGCAGTCCGTCGTTCAGTTTGCTCTAAAGACAGAAGCTCTTCCAGCTGGACGCAGTGAGACGACTTCATTTGTCATTACTGATCCGTTGCCAAGTGGTTATGAAGTTGACTTAGCAGCAACAAAAGCTGCTAGTGCAGGTTTTGATGTTAGTTATGACAAGGCTAGCCACACAGTGACATTTAAAGCAAATGCAGCAACCTTAGCTACTTATAACGCAGATAGGACCAAAGAAGTTGCTACGCTCTTTCCGACAGTGGTTGGCCGAGTGCTCAACGATGGCGCAACCTATACTAATAATTTCACCCTGACAGTCAATGATGCCTATGGTGTCCGCTCAAACGTAGTACGCGTGACTACACCAGGTAAGCCTGATGATTCAGACAATCCTAGCAATAATTACATCAAGCCAACCAAGGTCAATAAAAACAAGGCAGGATTGGTGATTGATGGTAAGGAAGTCTTGGCTGGTTCGACCAATTACTACGAGCTGACTTGGGATTTGGATCAGTATAAGGGTGACAAGTCATCTAAGAGCACGATTCAAAAAGGTTTCTACTATGTAGATGACTATCCGGAAGAAGCACTTGAACTTCGTCCGGAATTAGTCAAGCTAGTAGATGCGGATGGCAAAGCTGTGGCAGGTGTAACATTGACCCACTACGAGAGCCTTGAAACAGCCCCTGCAGCAGTTCGAGAGCTCCTTCAAAAGGCGAATATCACTGTTAAAGGTTCTTTCCAACTCTTTGCAGCAGACGATGCCCAAGCCTTTTATGACCAATATGTCGTAACAGGTAAGTCTTTGACGATAACAAGCCCTATGGCTGTCAAAGAAGGAATGGGCCGCACAGGTGGTAAATTCGAGAACCGGGCTTATCAAATTGACTTTGGAAATGGTTATGCGACAGACGTAGTCGTCAACAATGTTCCTAAAATCAGTCCTGAAAAAGATATTACTCTGAGCCTTGATCCAGCAAGTGCGGAGAACTTGGATGGCAAGGAACTGACGTTGGGACGGCACTTTAACTACCGTCTCATCGGCGGCTTGATCCCTGCTAACCATTCTGAAGAGTTGACAGACTATAGCTTTGTGGATGATTATGATCAACGAGGCGATGAGTACACGGGTGCTTACAAAACCTCTGCCAAAGTAGATATCATGCTCAAAGATGGTAAGGTGATAAAGGCTGGTACAGATTTGACTGAGTATACAGCTGCGAATATTGATCTTGAGAAAGGCTTGATTTCTATTCGTTTCAAGGAAGAATTCTTAGAGACTATTTCTCTGGATTCAGCTTTTCAGGCTGAAACCTATCTACAGATGAAGCGGATTGCTACGGGTACTTTTGAAAATACCTACATCAATACGGTCAACCATGTGGTCTATGCTTCAAATACAGTTACAACAGTCACTCCTAAGGCACAGCATCTGCTTGTTTCAGATATAAACGATCCAAGAAGAGCTAATCCAACTTCAGTGGCTAAAAAGATTCCTGTTTCACTTCTGCCAGAAACGGGAGCCAAAGATACAGTCTATTTGCCATATCTAGGTTTAGCAGCCATTATTGGTGCTTTAGGTCTAGGAAAATTGAGACGTAAAGAAGACTGATAATAGATGAGGCTAGGGAATCCCTAGCCTTTTTATCTTTAAAAATACTGCAAAATCTCATGTAGCAAAAGTCTAAATCATTTGTAACATGACAAAAACATAACTCTAAAAAAACTGACATGTAAATGAGGTATGATTTTTTTATCATCAAATTATACGGAGAAAAACAGTTATGAAAAAAACATTTGCTAAAGCGACTCTTGGTTTAACTTCCACAGCTTTTTTGGCGACAATCGGTGCTCAAGCTGTTCATGCAGATTCTTATGTTGTCCAGCAAGGGGACTCTTTTTTTGCCATTGCTAGTGCCAATGGAATGAATCCTTACGAACTTGCTGCCAATAATGGAAAGACAATTTTTGATACGATTAACCCAGGAGATGTGTTGCAAGTAAATGGCACTGCTTTGGCTCAGACTTACAATCCTTACAGTGCTCCAGCTTATGAAGCAACAAGTGATGCTGCTTTGGTATCTGATACTGAAGATGTTGTCTTAAATACGCCAACTGACTATGGCAATTCTTACCCAATCGGCCAATGTACTTGGGGTGTGAAAGAAATGGCTCCTTGGGCAAGCAACTGGTGGGGCAATGCTAATACTTGGGCAATCAATGCTGGTGCTCAGGGTTATGCAACAGGAAATGTTCCAGTACCAGGCGCTATTGCAGTTTGGGATGGTGGCGAATACGGACATGTTGCTTATGTGACAGATGTGCAAAGCGACAGCTCAATTCAAGTTCTAGAAGCGAATTACAATCACCAAAAGCAAATTAACAACTATCGTGGCTACTTTAACCCGAATGAATTTATGGGTGGAGTTACCTACATTTATCCAAACTAAAGAAAATAAAATGCGGCTGGGACAGATAATGTCTCAGCTTTTAAATAGTCGATAGCTCTTGATGCGGTCGCTGATAGGGCTTTTTCTTTGTGTGGGAAAAGTCCTGAGCAGAAAGAGTTTTTTTGAGACGAAATATGTTAAAATGAAGAGAGGGAGGATTTCCTGGAAGGAGACTAATGAGTTATTTCAATAAATACAAGTTTGATAAATCGAAATTTCGTCTGGGCATGCGTACCTTTAAAACCGGTCTGGCTGTCTTCATCATTCTACTGCTCTTTGGGCTTTTTGGTTGGAAAGGGCTGCAAATCGGTGCTTTGACGGCAGTCTTTAGTCTTCGTGAGGATTTTGATAAGAGTGTCCACTTCGGGACATCACGAATCTTAGGAAACAGCATCGGTGGTTTTTACGCTCTGCTCTTTTTCATTGCCAATAGTGTCTTTAAGGAGCAGTATTGGGTCACCCTCCTTTTGGTACCGGTCTGTACTATGCTGACAATCATGACCAATGTCGCTATGAACAACAAGGCGGGAGTCATTGGCGGAGTATCTGCCATGCTGATTATTACCCTGTCTATTCGGCCGGAAGATACCATCTTGTATGTCTTTGCCAGAATCTTTGAAACCTTTATGGGAGTCTTTGTTGCAATTCTGGTAAATTCTGATATAGATCGGCTGCGAACCATCTTTGAAAAGAAAAAATAAAATCTGTGTAAGAAAATCTAACATTATTTCTTGACATAAGATTTATTTCGTCCTATAATAGTGCGTAGAGAGGAATTTGAATGAAGGAAAAAGAGTTTCGCCGAAACATGGCAGTCTTTCCCATCGGCAGTGTTATGAAACTGACGGACCTATCTGCTCGTCAGATCCGTTATTATGAAGACCAGAATCTGATTACCCCTGATCGAAATGAGGGCAATCGTCGGATGTATTCTTTGAATGATATGGACCGCCTTTTAGAAATTAAGGATTATATTTCGGAAGGTTATAATATCGCTGCAATTAAGAGGAAATATGCTGAGCGTGAAGCCAAGTCCCACAAGACCATTAGTGAAAAAGATGTCCGCCGTGCTCTGCATCATGACATCTTGCAGCAAGGCCGTTTTGCTTCTTCTCTGCCAACCTTTGGTCAGATGCGTCGACCATAGCTATTTTGTTTGAATTACAAGGAGAAATTTAATGTCTATTACAGCAGCTGATATCCGTCGCGAAGTAAAAGAGAAAAATGTTACCTTTATTCGTCTTATGTTCTCTGATATTTTAGGGACTATGAAGAATGTAGAAATTCCTGCCACGGATGAACAGCTTGACAAGGTCTTATCCAATAAAGCCATGTTTGATGGTTCTTCCATCGAAGGTTTTGTCCGTATCAATGAATCAGATATGTATCTTTATCCTGATCTAGATACTTGGACAGTCTTTCCTTGGGGAGATGAAAACGGCAGTGTAGCGGGCCTGATTTGCGATGTTTATACGACAGATCATGTACCGTTTCTAGGGGATCCTCGCAGCAACCTCAAGCGCGCCCTCAAGCATATGGAAGAGCTAGGATTCAAGTCCTTTAATCTCGGACCAGAGCCAGAGTTCTTCCTCTTTAAGCTGGATGAAAATGGTGATCCGACGCTGGAAGTAAATGACAAGGGTGGCTATTTTGACTTGGCGCCGACAGACTTGGCAGACAATACCCGTCGGGAAATCGTCAATGTCCTGACCAAGATGGGCTTTGAAGTAGAAGCTAGCCACCATGAGGTCGCAGTCGGCCAGCACGAGATTGACTTTAAGTATGACGAAGTGCTCCGTGCTTGTGATAAAATTCAGATTTTTAAGCTGGTTGTGAAAACTATTGCTCGTAAGCACGGCCTTTATGCGACCTTTATGGCTAAGCCTAAGTTTGGCATTGCGGGATCTGGTATGCACTGTAACATGTCCCTCTTTGATCAAGATGGCAATAATGCCTTCTTCGATCCAGAAGATCCAAAAGGTATGCAGCTGTCAGAAACAGCCTACCATTTCTTGGGTGGTTTGATCAATCATGCTTATAACTATACAGCTATCATGAACCCAACGGTTAACTCATACAAACGTCTGGTTCCTGGCTATGAAGCGCCAGTATATATCGCTTGGGCAGGACGCAATCGTTCACCGTTGGTGCGCGTTCCGGCTTCTCGTGGTATGGGTACTCGCTTGGAGTTGCGCTCCGTTGACCCGATGGCCAATCCATATATTGCTATGGCTGTTCTCTTGGAAGTTGGACTGCACGGTGTCGAAAATAAAATCGAAGCTCCAGCACCAATCGAAGAGAATATCTATATCATGACTCCAGAGGAGCGGAAGGAAGCTGGAATTACAGACCTGCCGTCTACTCTTCACAATGCCTTGAAGGCCTTGACAGAAGACGAAGTCGTTAAAGCGGCTCTTGGCGAGCATATCTATACGAGCTTCTTAGAAGCTAAGCGCATTGAGTGGGCAAGCTATGCAACATTTGTCTCTCAATGGGAAGTGGATAATTATTTAGATTTATACTAAACTTAGAGCAGGAGGATTGGCATATCCCCTGCTTTTTCATGGAGGAGGAGAAAGATGGAAGAATTTCATGATTTTATTAAGCGGGTTTTTGATGAGCAATATGAGGCTTGTTTTGGTTCAGGTATGCTTGAAAAACTTGAACCTCAAGATTATTATCTAAGGCGGGAGGAAGATGGCCGGTTGATTGCCTTGCTCCATGCCCAACAGGTGTTGGCAAACATTCATATCAAGGCTTTGGTGGTGGATAAAGAACATCAGAAAAAAGGTTTGGGAGCCAGTCTGCTGGCAGAATTAGAAGAAAAGGCTGCAGAAGTTGGAGCTACTAGTATTACCTTGTCCACTAAATCTTATCAGGCCAGAGATTTTTACATCAAGCAAGGCTATGAAATCTACGCCAGTCTATCAGATGTCCCGCAAAAGGGCATTACCAAATATCATTTTATCAAGCGATTAAGCTGAGCCATTCTCAAATAGATGGAAGTCAATTTGGCTTCTGTTTTTTAATATTCATTTGCATACATTCGGTATGTATGTTAAAATAAAGTTTAAGAAAAGGAGAACAAATGATTACCAGTTTATACCCCGTTTTAATGAGCGAAGATGTCCATCAAGCGGCACAATTTTTCATTGAGCATTTCCAATTTCAGGAAACCTTCCGTTCAGATTGGTATATTAGTTTAAAGAATATCGAGAGTGGTTTTGAGCTTGCTTTTATTGATAGCAAGCATGGGACAGTGCCACAAGCCTACCAGTCTGAGACGAGTGGCCTAATCATCAATATCGAAGTTGACAATGTGGATTGTCTTTATGAAGAATTGCGTCAGCAAGAAGAAATGGAGTTCCTTCTTCCCATTAAGAGTGAAGATTTTGGTCAGCGCCATTTCATTGTGAAAGCGCCGGGTTCTGTTTTGGTTGATGTAATTCAAGTAATTCCACCTAGCGCGGAGTTTGCGGCAAATTATTTGGAGAGTGAAGATGAATAAAAAGCAGCAGGCTTCTCTAGAGACAAGCAAGAAAATATTAGCTATCGCCCGGAAACATTTTTCTTTAAAGGGTTATGCAGAAACTTCCTTGGAAGAAATTGTAGATGAGTTGGGAATGACAAGAGGCGCACTTTATCATCATTTCGGGAATAAGAAGACTTTATTTACCGCCGTACTGGCACAAATTCAGTCCGAACTGGGATCTTATGTAGAAAAAAACGCCCTGGAAGCACATGATTCTTGGGAGCAGTTGGTAGAAGGCTGTGTGGCTTTTGTTCGTTTTGCAACCTTGACCGAAAATAAACGCATTCTCTTGCTTGATGGTCCCAATGTCGTTGAGTGGAAAGAGTGGCGTCGTCAGGACGAGGCTAATTCTTTCTTTCATTTGAGAGAGCAATTAGACATTTTATCTAAAGAAGGAAGACTTATCTCTATTGATTTGGATATGGCGGCTCATATGATTTCAGGTGCCTTGAATGAGTTGTCTCTTTTTCTAGCTGAGAAAGAGGATGAAGCAGAAGTCAGAGGAGCAGTGAGAAGTCTGTTAAGGGGATTTAAAAATCATGGCGAAAAAGGTTAAATATTATTATGATTTGGTTTATGCGGAGGATTTGAGCCGTCGCTTGCAAACAGTAACAGATAAATTTGATGCTCAGCATTTTATGTCTCTAGTTGAAAGCGAATTAGAGACTTTGGAATTTACTCAGCGTCAAGAGTTGCTGGCAAGGAGTATCAAAGAATGCTTGCCGCTTTCTTATGCTGATTCTCTGAAGGTTTTTGAGCAGATACTTGGTCCGGAGTTAGAGGGCGGCTTGGGGATGTTCTCAGAAGGGTACTGGTTGTGGCCGATTGGCAAATACGTAGAACTTTACGGAAGTCAGGAATTCGAGCTGAGTGCAGCCTTCAGCAAGGAATTAACCAAGCGATTTACTGGAGAATTTTCCATGCGACCCTTGCTGGCTAATTATCCTAAAGCTACGATGGATTTACTGCTAGAGTGGAGCCGAGATGAGAATATGCGCGTCCGCAGATTAGCCAGCGAGTGTATGCGTATCCGACTGCCCTGGGCTAAGAAGCAGACTGTGGTCTTAGATTATTTTGATGAATTTACCTCTATTTTAAGGAATCTAAAGGATGATGCGGATAAATCAATCCAAAAAAGTGTCGCTAATAATCTGAATGATTTATATAAAGAAGCTCCTGAAAAGTTTGAGAGGGTGATTGGATCTTGGCAAGAGGAAGAACTGAGTCCGAGTTGCGCTTGGATTATTAAGCATGCTTCGCGAACAAAAAATAAAGCAGAAAAATAAGCTTTGCTAAATCTAGCAAAGCTTATTTTTCAGTTGTCTTCATCTGGTGTAAGCACCATCGGAATGATAATAGGTTCGCGCTCAGTGCTTTCGTAGAGGAAAGGACGCAAGGCGTTGACGATAGCGCCGCTGACAGATTGAACGCTGGCATCTTTATTCTTGAGGGCAATGCGAATGGCGTTAAAGAGGATGCGTTGGCTTTGGCGAATGAGGTCACCTGATTCGCGCATGTAGATAAAGCCGCGGCTGAGAATATCTGGACCGGCTAAAATCATCTTGGACTCAAAATCAACCGTCGCAACAGCCAGGACAACACCGTCCTCTGACAGGTCTTTACGGTCGCGCAGGACTGCAGCTCCGATTTCACCAATGCGGTTCCCATCAACATAAATATCTTGAGCGTTGAAGCTGCCGGCAATACGAGCTGAGTCAGCTGTCAGAGCCAGCACGTCACCATTGCTCATGATGAAGATATTGTCTTTTGGTACTCCAGTATCAACGGCTAGGCCTGCATGGACTTTCTGCATACGGTATTCACCATGGACTGGCATGAAATATTTAGGCTTGATCAAGCGAAGCATGAGTTTCTGCTCTTGTTGGCCACCGTGTCCAGAGGTGTGGATGTTGTTAATCTTACCGTGAATCACTTCTACACCGGCCTCAGAGATAATATTAATCAGCTTGTTAACGCTGGTCGTATTACCAGGGATAGGGCTAGATGAGAAGATGACCGTATCTCCAGGTTGCAGCTGAACCTGGCGGTGGGTTCCATTGGCAATCCGAGATAGTGCTGCCATCGGCTCACCCTGGCTTCCGGTACACATAATCAGCACTTCACCAGCTGGGTAGTCCTTGAGTTCATTTGGTTCAATGAAGGTATCTTTAGGAACCTTGATATAGCCCAGCTCAATCCCGTTGACAATAGCCTTTTCCATGGAGCGGCCAAAGACCGCAATCTTACGACCGGTCTTGACAGCTGCATCTGCTGCCTGCTGGAGTCGGAAGATGTTTGAAGCAAAGGAGGCGAAAATAATCCGTCCGTGGATGCCTTCGATAATCTTCATGATAGACTGTCCGACCACTTTTTCGGAATTGGTAAAGGTCGGAACTTCAGCATTGGTCGAGTCAGATAGGAGACAGAGAACGCCTTCCTCACCCAGAGCAGCCATACGGTGCAAGTCTGCCGGCTCACCGACTGGTGTAAAGTCAAACTTGAAGTCACCGGTACAGACAATCTTACCCTGCGGGGTATGGATGACAATTCCCAAGGGCTCTGGAATAGAGTGGGTTGTCCGGAAGAAAGTAGCTTTCAGATGCTTGAACTGCAGTTCTGTGTTTTGATTGATTTCATAAAGCTTAGCATCGCGCAATAGACCATGCTCTTCTAGCTTGCCGCGAATGAGAGCAAGAGCCAAAGGACCAGCATAGATAGGAACATTGGCTTGTTTGAGCAAGAAAGGAATACCGCCGATATGGTCCTCGTGCCCGTGGGTGATGAGAACAGCTTTTACGCGGTCAATATTTTCCACGATATAAGAGTAGTCAGGAATGACATAGTCAATTCCTAGCAGGTCGTCTTCTGGGAACTTGATGCCGGCATCCACGATGATGATTTCATTTTGGTATTCAATCCCGTAGGTGTTTTTACCGATTTCGCCTAACCCACCAATCGCAAAAACGCCAACTTCTTTGGGTTTTAAGGTATATGCCATGGGTTAGAACTCCGTCAATTCAAAAGTGCCTGACTCTTTTTCGTATTCGAGGTGTTTGTCAGACAAGAGCTCGATAAATTCAATATTGTAAGGGGTATTTTCTTCGATGAGCTTACGAGCCTGAATACGGCCTTCCAATTCATTAGCTGCTTCAATCTCTAAATAAAGGGCACGTGTCTTTTCACGGCGCGGGCTGCGCTCTTTTGTTTCCTGATAAAAAACTTTGTAAATCATAAGATTCCTTTCTGTGATAAGGTCTAAAAAATAAAAGAAGGCAGGCGTTAGCGCATTTCTTCACATGATAAATTAAAAATGATAAATGGAAAGTGAGCGATTGCTGTGACTTCTGATAGGGCTTACTCAAATGAAGAGGCTAAAATGCTGTTTTAGCCTTGTATCTTATGGAAAAGTAAGAGTAATGAAATTGACCTGATGTTTAATTATTATTGTAATTATACCATAGAATGAGCTTAGGAAGCAAGTCGGGACGGTAAATTTCAGAGACGGTTTTTCAGCCAAAGCGGCTTGACAAAAAGAAAAATCAAGCGATGAACATTTGGTCACTTGATTTTGAGGGCTGCTTATTTGGCGAAATAGCCGTGCTTGCGGTACCAATCTACCACGTCAGCTATGCTTTCTTCGAGAGGGCGATGCTGTCCGCCTAGCTCGCTCTCGGTTTTGGCAAAGCTAAAATTACTTTTGAGATATTCTTCGGCCATGAGATGAGCGAGCTCATTGGTAACCAAAATTGGTTTTTTGGTGAGCCGGTGGTAGAGCTCACTTGCTTGGGCATAGATTTTGACGAAAAGAGGGGAGATCTTGCGCTTGGGGGCGGGAACGCCAGTGATTTTTTCCAGTATTTGGTACAATTCTGTCATGGTCACTTGCCGTCCAACTGCCAGATAGCGCTCCTTTGAGCGTCCGTATTTCATGGCGCGGAGATGAATATCTGCTACATCTCTAACATCCACCATATTATAGCTAGCCTTTAAGATACCTGGAAGTTTTTGCTCTACAAAATTGATAATCAGCTGCCCACTGGAGGTCGGACCAAGGTCTCTAGGACCCAACATTACACTCGGCAAGATAAAGCAACCGAAAACATCTGAATGCTTGTCCAAGAAATCACGAACGGCCTCTTCACTCAAAATCTTGCTGCGATAGTAATCAAAAGGAGTATCTTTTGAGCGAGACATGCTTTCATCGATTAGCTGATTGGCCTCACCTTCCAGTACGACACAGGAGGAAGTATGGACAAATTGGCGGATACCAGCCTCGTAAGCAGCTTCTAGGAGGTTATTTGTGCCTATAATATTAGTGTCGTAGAGCTCCTGCCAGTGCTTGCCGCCTTTATAATTATCGCGGAAAAAAGCAGCGGTATGAAAGAGGCTGTCGCAGCCTGCTAGATAGTCACGATAGCTTTCGGGCTCTAAAATATCCCCCTTGACAATCTGGATAGGCAGGTCGGCAAATTGTTTGCGCGCTTTTTCCTCGGAGCGAACGAGAGCGGTCACTTGAATGTTTTCTTTTAGCAGAGCACGCACGAGATTATTTCCTAAAAGACCGGTCGCACCAGTCACAAAAGCGTGGGTCATTGTTCTAGCTGGTTTTTGATTTGTAGGGTTTGGGGTCATCCGTTTTTCCTCCTTTTGCAAATAGATGATATATCATCTATTTAAGATTTTATATTTTTTAACTAAAATTGTCAACAATTTACCTAATCTAGTGTAAAATAGTATAGAAGTGATTTTTGAAAGGAGAGCAGCGTGGTAGCAGAAGGAATTCGATTTGGCTATTTGTTTAGAAGTGCAGAGAGCTTAGCGACGAGAGAATATGGGAAGTTGCTAGAGCCTTTGGGAATTACGCCCAATCAAAGCGAGGTCTTGCTCGTTTTGGGCGAACATGCTCCGCTGTCTCTCAAGGGCTTGGGGGAATCCCTGATTTGTGAGGAAAAAAGCCCTAGTCGCTTGGTGCAGTCTTTGATTAAAAAAGGCTTGGTCAAGAAGGAAATTTCTAGCAAGGACAAGCGCAGTTCTCGCTTGAGCTTGACTGCTGCTGGAGCGGATTTGCTGCCCAAGATTGCTGAGCAAGAAGCGATTTTTGGAAAACACTTGGCGCAGCAAGTGCCTAATTTGGAGGCTTTTAGCCAGATTTTAGAGGAATTTTTGGTAGATAGTTTCTACGAAGACAAATTAAAACGCCGCTCACTTTGGCGGCAAGAGGAAAAATAGAGGATAAGCATGAAGATTGCAGCTTTTGATACGTCAAGTAAGGCGCTGACGCTCGCGATTTTAGAGGACGAGACCTTGCTGGCGCAGATGACTTTAAATATAAAGAAAAACCACAGCATTACCCTGATGCCGGCTATTGATTTTCTGATGAATAGTCTGGACATGAAGCCGACGGATTTGGATCGTATCGTAGTTGCTCAGGGTCCGGGCAGCTACACAGGTCTGCGAATGGCGGTGGCGACAGCCAAGACTCTGGCTCATACCCTCAAGATTGAGCTGGTCGGTGTGTCTAGTTTGCTGGCTTTAGTCCCAGAGCAGGTGGAAGGTTTGGTCATTCCTGTCATGGATGCCCGCCGCAATAATGTCTATGCTGGCTTTTATCAGTCTGGTCAGTCTGTACGGCCGGAGGCTCATCTGCCATTGGCAGAGGTTTTGGAAATAGCTGGCGTTGCTGATCAGCCAGTCACCTTTGTCGGAGAGACTGCAGTGTTTGCGGAGCAGATTGAAGCTGCTCTTCCTGGGGTATCGGTTCAGCCGACTTTACCAGATGCGGCAGCTATTGGTCGTCTCAGTTTAGACCTGCCAGCCCAGTCTATTCATGACTTTGTTCCTAACTATCTCAAGCGGGTAGAAGCCGAGGAAAATTGGCTCAAGACCCACCAGGAATCCAGTAATTCTTACATTCAGCGCCTATGATTAAGTTGAGAAAATGGAGCGACAGCTCGGATGTGGACGTGGCAGTTCTAGCAGAAGAGCTGGAACAGCTCTTACTTGCAGTCTATGCGGTCAGCCCTTGGACTGTGGGTCAATTGGAAGAGGTCCTGCTCTCGAATGTGAATAGATGTGCGCTAGCAGAAGATGGGAGTCAGCTTGTCGGCTTTTTAGTCTGGCAGGATACAGACTTTGAAGCAGAAGTTCTGCAGATTGCTGTATTGCCTAACTATCAGGGGCAGAAAATCGCGACAGCCTTGTTTGACTTTTTGCCTGCCGACAAGGAAATATTCCTCGAAGTGAGAGAGTCAAACAGGCCAGCTCTGCTATTTTACAAAAAAGAAAGATTTGAAGAAATTGCGCGGCGAAAGGCCTACTACCATGCGCCGGTGGAAGACGCGATAGTCATGAAAAGAGAGATCCATGAAAGATAGATATATTTTAGCTTTTGAGACGTCCTGTGATGAGACCAGTGTGGCGGTTCTAAAGAATGAAACCGAGCCTTTGAGCAATGTCATTGCCAGTCAGATTGAGAGCCACAAGCGTTTTGGCGGAGTGGTACCGGAAGTGGCCAGCCGTCATCATGTAGAGGTCATTACGGTTTGCATTGAGGAGGCCTTGGCAGAAGCAGGGATTAGCGAGGAGCAGGTCACAGCAGTGGCCGTTACCTACGGTCCTGGTCTGGTTGGGGCCCTTTTGGTCGGCTTGGCAGCGGCTAAGTCCTTTGCCTGGGCTCATGATATTCCCTTGATTCCGGTCAATCATATGGCTGGACACCTGATGGCAGCCCAGAGCGTGGAACCTTTGGAATTTCCCTTGCTGGCTCTCTTGGTCAGCGGCGGTCATACTGAGCTGGTCTATGTCAGTCAGGCTGGTGACTATAAGATTGTGGGTGAGACCCGCGATGATGCGGTCGGAGAAGCCTATGATAAGGTCGGTCGAGTCATGGGGCTGACCTATCCAGCAGGCCGGGAGATTGATCAGTTAGCTCATGAGGGACAGGATATTTATGATTTTCCGCGGGCCATGGTCAAGGAAGACAATCTGGAATTTTCTTTTTCCGGTCTCAAGTCGGCCTTTATCAACCTGCACCACAATGCCCAGCAAAAAGGAGAGGTCTTATCTAATCAAGACCTGTCAGCAAGCTTTCAGGCAGCGGTCATGGATATTCTCATGGCCAAGACTAAAAAAGCGCTGGAAAAATATCCAGTCAAGACTCTGGTCGTGGCGGGCGGTGTTGCGGCTAATCAATGCCTGAGAGAACGCTTGACAGCTGAGATTCAGGATGTGAAGGTGATTATTCCGCCTCTTCGCCTCTGCGGTGACAATGCTGGTATGATTGCCTATGCTAGTGTCAGTGAGTGGAATAAGAAGAATTTTGCCAGTTTGGACCTCAATGCTAAGCCAAGTCTGGCTTTTGAAACGATGGAGTAAAGGAGAAGAATGCGCGGGCAGACATTTAAACAGGGGGCACAGGCGGCAGTGCCAACGGCTCTGGGCTATATTGGGATTGGCCTAGCCTGTGGCATCATGGCGGCACCCTATATGAATCCCTTGGAGATGGGGCTGATGAGTATTTTGGTTTATGCCGGCAGTGCCCAGTTTGCCATGATTGGTTTGTTTACCCAGCAGGCGCCTGTCTTAGCCATCGCACTGACTGTTTTTCTCATCAATATTCGGCATCTTCTGCTCTGTCTGCATGCGTCAACCTTTTTTCGGAAGTCTAGCTTGATGCAGAACATTGTCATTGGGTCTTTTTTAACAGATGAATCTTATGGAGTCTTGATGGGGGAGCAGGTGCATACAGAGGAAATCGCTGCTAGCTGGATGATGGGTAACAATTTCATGAGTTATACTGCTTGGATTTTGGGGTCTATTTTGGGAACTGCCCTCGGTGCCCTTCTGCCCAATCCTGAGAGCTTCGGCCTGGACTTTGCCCTAGTCGCCATGTTTATTGGCATTTTCTCTTCTCAGTTTACAATCATGCTGCGCCGGGTCAAGATAAAGAAGCTCTTTTTGGTCTTAGGTGTGGTGGGTCTTGCCTACTTGCTCCTGACCATGCTGCTTCAAAATTCGCTGGCGGTGCTTTTTGCAACCTTGCTAGGCTGTACAGTGGGGGTGATTTTGGATGATAAGTAAATATATTTTGCTAGTTATTCTTTTGTCAGCTCTAGTCACTTGGATTCCACGGGTTTTGCCCTTTATCCTAGTCAAGTACAAGGGGCTTCCGCCTATGGTAGAGCGTTTCCTCAAATATCTGCCAGTTTCCATTATCTTTGCCCTTATCCTGTCTAGTGTCACCAATGCTAAAACAGGTCGGCTGCCGAGTTTTAAATGGCTGGATTTAATAGCCGTTTTTCCGACTAGCTATGTAGCTTTTAAGTATAAGAACTTAATTGCAACTGTTGTGTTTGGTGTAGTCTTGGTGGCCTTGCTGCGCTATCTAGCTGGATTTCTTGGCTTGTAAAGAAGATACAAGACAGATTGAATCGGTCGATTCGGTCTGTTTTTTTGCTAAATTCTAAGAATTGTCTGAAAATATAATATTTTATGCTATAATGGAACCAATCAAAATTATGGAGGTTCGGAAATGGCAGAAGCAGGTCATAAATTTTTAGCAAAATTAGGAAAGAAACGCCTTCGTCCCGGTGGCAAGCTGGCAACGGACTGGCTGATTGAGCAGGGGCATTTTTCCAGCGATAAGAAAGTTCTAGAGGTTGCCTGCAATATGGGGACCACAACAATCGAGCTAGCTAAAAAATATGGCTGCCAAATTACTGCAGTTGATTTGGATAAGGCTGCGCTGGCTCAGGCTAAGCTTAATGGAGACAAAGCTGGTGTTAGTGAACTCGTCACATTTGAGCAGGCTAATGCCATGAAGCTGCCTTATGATGACAATTCTTTTGATATTGTTATCAATGAAGCCATGCTGACCATGCAGACGGATAAGGGGAAGGCCAAATGTATGGATGAGTACTACCGGGTGCTGAAGCCAGGTGGAGTGCTCCTCACACATGACGTCATGCTCAAACAAAAAGATGAGAATGTCCGGGAAGAGCTATCTCGTGCGATTAATGTCAATGTGGGGCCTCTAACCGAGGGCTCTTGGATTCAGCTGGCACGTTCTCATGCTTTTGACCGTGTGGACACCTTTGTCGGCGAAATGACCTTGATGAGTCTTCGAGGTATGATTTATGACGAAGGACTGGGCGGCACACTGAAAATCTGCTTCAATGCCCTTAAAAAAGAAAACTACAGTCAATTTATGAAGATGTTTAAGATGTTCCAAAAGAATCAAGAAAAACTGGGCTTTATTGCTATGGTTTCTCGCAAATAAATACTAGCCGCTTTGGAAACTCTAAGGCGGTTGAAAAAATTTTCTAAAAAAGCTTGACCCTGACCTTAGGTCAGGGCTTATACTATAGTGGTAAGGAGGTCTATCATGTACCATATCAAAGAAGCTGCGCAGCTTTCGGGAGTCTCTGTCAAAACCCTGCATCATTACGACAAAATCGGACTTTTAGTACCCGCCAAATCAGAAAATGGCTATCGGACATATAACCAAGCTGATTTAGAGCGGCTGCAGGTCATTCTTTACTATAAGTATCTAGGCTTTTCCTTAGAGAAAATAGCAAAGCTGCTGAGTCAGGATGATCAGGCCTTATTGCCGCATCTGATTAGGCAGTTAGAGTATTTGCAGCAGGAAAGAGACCGCTTGGATACCTTGATTTCCACCTTGCAAAAAACCATCCAAGATGAAAAGGGAGAAAGAAAAATGACAATGAAAGAAAAATTCGCAGGTTTTACCTACGAAGACAATCAAAAATACCATCAAGAAGCCGTCGAAGAATACGGTCAAGAAGTCATGTCAGAAGCATTGGCTCGTCAAAATGGACGGGAAGAAGAATCTGCCGCAGCTTTCAATCAAGTTTTTCAAAGTCTGGCAGAGAATATGCAACAAGGCTTGCCGATTGAAGCAGCAGAAAATCAGGAGCAGGCAGCGCGTCTCTTGCAAGCCATTCGTACTTACGGCTTTGACTGCTCACTGCAAGTCTTTGCCCACATCGGTCAGGGCTATGTCCACAATCCAGAATTCAAGAAGAATATCGATCAATTTGGAACAGGAACTGCCCAGTACACAGCAGATGTGATTGCTGCTTATGTGCAGACAAATGCAGAATAAAAACTGGTGAGAATATTCTGCACTGCACCCCAAAAGTTAGTTAACTTTTAGGTTGCAGTGCAATGTTCCTCGACCAGTTTTTTCAATTACTTTAAAATATTTTTCTAATCACTCATAATGCAAGCTTCCTGCCACCCAGCCGGTGCAGAGGGCGGAGGTGATGTTAAAGCCGCCCGTGTGGGCATTGATGTCTAGGACCTCTCCAGCGAAGTGGAGGCCGGGAACCAGCTTGCTTTCCAGAGTTTTAGGATTGATTTCTTTGAGGCTGACACCGCCCTTGGTGACAAAGGACTTGGCCAGGGACATTTTGCCAGTGACAGGGATGGGCAGTTCTTTGACTTGCATGATGAGGTCCTCTTTTTCACTGATATGGAGTTGTTTGACTTTCTCGGGAAAGGGCTGGGCAAAAAAGTCTGCCATTCGTTCGGGTAGGAGGATTTTCAGACAGTTCTTCAGAGATTTTTCCCGATGTTCTTCTAAAAAATCTGCCAAATCCTGCTTCCTCATCTGCGGCAGAAGATCCAGATAGATAGTTTCGCCGCCTTTGACAAAGCTAGACAAGCGCAGGGCTGCCGGACCTGATAGGCCAAAGTGGGTAAAGAGCAGGTCGTGGGTAATGACATGCTTTCCGTAGCTCAGGGTCACATCGTCTAGCGAAATCCCCTGAAGCGCTTTGTGAGGAAAGTCAGTCAGAAGAGGACTTTCAGCAGCTTCCAGGTCAGTCACTGTGTGCTTGAAGTGTCGGGCAATATCGTGGCCAAATCCTGTCGAGCCAGTTGAAGGGTAGGACTTGCCGCCAGTCGTCACAATCAATTTCTGGCAGGTCCAAGTCTGGTCGCTGGATCTGACAGTAAAAAGCTCATCAGTTTTTTTGACGGAGACAATTTCAGTATTGGTGATGACAGTGCCGCCCAGCTCTGCAATTTTCTTTTCCAAAGATTCGATAATGGTGCGGGACTTGTCTGTCGCTGGGAAAACACGGCCGTGGTCTTCGACCTTGAGTTTGACACCGTTTTCTGTAAAGAAGTTGATGATATCATGGTTGTCAAACTGGGAAAAGACGCTGTAAAGAAAGCGCCCGTTACCGGGAATTCCGGCCATGAGGTCATCTAGGTTTCCGTTGTTGGTCACATTGCAGCGCCCGCCACCTGTACCAGCTAGTTTCTTGCCCAGTCGTTTATTTTTCTCGAGGAGCAGGGTCTTCTGCCCGTGGAAAGAACTGGAAATGGCAGCCATCATGCCAGCCGGTCCTCCTCCGATGATGATTGTGTCGAAATACTTCATTGGTCTTTTCCTTTCGTGGAGAGTGGTTTCTATCAGTTAGTCAGAAATCTTGTGCTTCCTTGGTGAGCAGGATTTGCTATCTTGTAGACGTTCTTGGAAGGTTGTAGCTGAACATCTCTAGGCTTCTAAATTCATTTGATTTTTTCATTTCTTTTACTAGACTAATCTGTCTCATTGTATCACAAAAAAGGGCTAAAAAGATAGGAGTCAGGCTCAAAAAATATTGTGAAATTTGACAGTTAAGGCTTGATATGATAAGATTTAGGTATCTACAAACTAGAAAAAGTTTTTGAGGAAATTATGGCAATTGAAAAGACAGTCAGCGAGTTAGCCGAGATTCTTGGAGTTAGCCGCCAGGCGATTAACAATCGTGTCAAGGCACTGCCGCCAGAAGATACGGAAAAGAATGAAAAAGGAGTCACGGTGGTGACCCGCAGCGGCTTGATTAAGCTGGAAGAGATTTATAAGAAAACTATTTTTGAAGATGAACCTGTTAGCGAAGATGTGAAGCAACGCGAGCTGATGGAAATCTTGGTGGACGAAAAAAATGCTGAGATTGTGCGTCTCTATGAGCAGCTTAAGGCCAAGGACGGCCAACTGGCTAAGAAAGATGAGCAGCTGCGCATCAAGGATGTCCAGATTGCTGAAAAGGACAAGCAGTTGGACCAGCAGCAGCAGCTAACAGCTAAGGCTATGAACGAGCGTGAAACCTTGCTGTTGGAGTTGGATGAAGCCAAGGAAAAGGTGCAGGAGCAGGAAAGCAAGGGCTTCTGGGCACGTTTATTTGGAAAATAAAAATAAGGTTGGGACATCTGTCTCAACCTTGTTTTAAATAAGAATCGCTTTTTAGTAAGCTTTGTATTGTTCACAACATAAAGGAGGAAAATGAAATCACAAAGACTGGGACTTTTACGTCTCTATCGCAATCTTGATAAAATTCTGCTGCTCTTTTTCACGGTCTTTATGCTCATGGAGCTGGCCTGGGTGCCTTTCAACTCCTTTGCAGCAGAGACTCTGCTCAAGCAGACAGGCTACCTCTTCTTGTCTTATACGAATGCCCTGAAGGTTCTGACTTCAAATGTCTGGGTTGGCTTAGCCTTTCTAGCGCTTTTTGCAGCTAATCTCTTTGTCGCTTATTTTCAGATTGGACTGATATTTATGGGGCTCCGCAATCTTCTGGACGAGGAAGAACGAAGCGCCTTTCAGTTCATTAAGAAAAGTTTCAAAGACAGCGGCTCACTGATTCGCTACGCTAGGCCCAGCAAGGTCCTCTTTATTGCACTGTATATGGGTTTTATCTTTCCCTTTCTGCGGCAAATTCTCAAAATCTACTACTTGAATAAAATTTTGATTCCAGAATTTATCGTGACCTATCTCAAGACGGCCTTATGGATGAAATTATCAATCTATGCTTTAGGTTTTCTGCTTTTTTTGATAGCTGTCCGACTAATGTTTGCCCTGCCCAAGCTCTTTTTTGAGCATTTCCGCCTACGAGACGCGATTAGGTATAGTTTGGAGAAGACCAAGGGGCACTTGATTCGCTATACTTGGCAGCTCTTTTGGATACTGGCCAAGAGCTTTCTCTTCTTTCTTTTAAGCAGCATTCCGATTTTGATGTTGCAGCAGTATGCGGATGCCCAGTCCAATCAGATAGCCTTGATAGCGGCGGTTGTCAATTACTGCCTCATCAAGATGGCTTATTACTTTATGGTAGCCTACTTTCTGATTAAGTTTGTGGCTTTTCTGACAGACAGTAAGCTGTCTGAATACCGCTACAGAAAAGGCCTGCCTCTCATGCGCTGGTTTATCCTTTTGGTCACTAGCTCTGTCTTTGCCCTTGAAGGATTTGTCTATCTCAATCTGCCCTTGGAAAACGTCCCTCTGACCATCTCGCATCGTGGGGTTTCGCAGGGAAATGGTGTTCAGAATACGGTTGAGTCGCTTGAGAAGACAGCTCTGCTCAAGCCAGACTACATCGAAATGGATGTTCAGGAGACCAAGGACGGCCAGTTTGTCATGATGCACGATGCCAATCTAGAAGCCTTGGCCGGCGTCGATGCCAGACCGCAAGAGCTGACTCTGCAAGAGCTGACGGCTTTAGATATTTCAGAAAATGGACACACTGCCAAAATTTCCAGCTTTGATGCTTATCTCAAACGAGCCAATCAAATGGGCCAGAGACTCTTGATAGAAATCAAGACCAGCAGCTTGGACTCAGACGATATGATGGATCGTTTCCTGAGCCAATACGGAGCCAACATCAAGGTTTATGGCCACCAGATTCAGTCCTTGGACTATCAGGTTATTGACAAGACAGTACACTATGATGAGAGCATACCGACCTTCTTTATCCTGCCCTACAATACTATTTTCCCACGGACACAGGCTTCCGGCTATACGATGGAGTATTCGACCCTTGATGAAAACTTTGTCGATAAGCTATGGACGACAGATAAGCAGCTTTATGACTGGACCATTAATGATGCAGACAGCATCGGCAAATCCTTCCGCTTGGGTGTTGATGGCATGATAACTGATGATTTAGAGCTGGTTCAGAGCTCCATCAAGGAACTGCAAAATAATCCCGACTATGCCCTGCTTTTGATGAGTAAGGCAGCGGATTTGCTTAATTTTGTGTAGTGGACTAGTGAGAAAACGACTATAAATCAAAAAAGACTGAGATTCTTCAGTCTTTTTTGCTGGTTCGAGTATTGCTTGACTTATGTTTAGTCAAGTTGGAAGGTTATTTATCTTGCTTAAAATGGCAATTTGCCTGCGAAAGCGCCCATTTTCTTCTGAGTAGCATCATCAATCTGAGCCAACGCGTGATTCAGGGCCTGTGCAGTCATCTCTGACAGAGTTTCCAAATCTTCAGGATCCACAACTGCTGGATTGAAGTCAATGCTGACTACTTTTTTATCACCTGTCAGTTTAGCAACAACTAAATCTTGGGCTGATTTGCCGGTAAATTCTGTTGCAGCCAGTTCCGCTTGGCCTTTTTCCATTTGCTTTTGAAGCTTTTGCGCTTGCTTCATCATGCTTTGCATGTTCATCATAAGATTTTCTTTCCTTTCTCTCGCAAGGGCTTAGCCCTTGGTAATCTTCACTCTTCAAATTATATCATTTTTTGGGAAAGTGGCAAGAAGAACATTTCTAAGAGGTTTGACAAAAATTTAGCATTTATAGTAGAATGGTCATGAATCTATATACCAAGGAGAAGACAACTTGAAAAATAAGAAGATAAAAGCTTTGCTGTTGGTAGTGCTCTCATCCCTTTTTATCCTAATTGGCTGCAGCGGCAGCCCCAAAATTCAGGGAAAATGGAATGTACAGGACGCTAGCGGTGAACAAAAGACCATTGAAATAAAAGACAAGACCATTATTGTCAACGAAGAAGAGTATGAGTATACTCAAAATGCAGTTGGTTTTAAGAATGGGGTGAGTTATTATGGCCTGACTCGGAAAGATAATGGCGGAACATTTTCTATCGTCTTTCCTGAGAAAGATAAAAATATTGCTATTATGCTAATTCCTGACTCAGACGATGACTATCTCACAGGCAGTATGCTCTTTGCTATGAACCGCAAGGAAAAGCCGGATTATAAAAAATATGCAGAGGACTATCTCAATCTACAATAAAAGAAAAGCCCTTAGAAACTTCTGTTCTTAGGACTTTGTCTTCAATCTGAAGCGCTGAATTTCAGCGTCTTTTTCTTTTATTAATGTGATGTCATGGTTGGCAAATAAAGACTAGATTGCTCCAAATCTACCGTCAGCTGATAGTCAGTCTTATCACGAACGGTATGCTCAAAGTCTGTAGTGTAGAGGACGAGGCGCAGTTGGTCGCCTTTTTTCATCTTATAGATAGTTGGTTGCAGTTCAAAGGAAAATTCCAGCCATTGGTCAGGAGTGACTTCTTCGACAGTCAGTAGGTTGGTCCGGTTTTGCAGGTTGAGAAAACCTTTGGTGATGACGCGATGAGGCGTTTCAGCAAAGGGAAGTTCAACCAGATTGTCCAGCATATAGTAGCGGCCGTTGTCCATGACTCTAGGCTCAATAGGCGTAGGAATCGGTGCGAGGCGTTTAGCTGGTCCGAAGTCCAGCAATTGAGCAGAAATCAGTCCTTTATCAGTGCTGGATTTGAGGCGAAGATTGAGCTGGCTCGCTCCGTTGAGAAAGAGGTCTTTTTCCAAGGTCCAGTCCAGAGTAATCTGGTTGACTTTACCGTCAAAAAGCTCAGTCTTGAAGCTTTGGTAGTTTTTGGCAAAACGATTATAGTCTTCTTCTGGATATTGATTTTGGATAGATTGGCAGTCTTGGCCTAGTTGGAAATGAAGTTTCTGTTCTTGTCCACCGAAGTCTTCCAAGGTCAGCCAGCTTTGAGCATGGCTGTTGTCCTGCCAGATGACTGCTGGCAGCTCAAAGACTGATTCACAACCCAGCAGTTTTTTGCTCAGTAGAGCATTGATAGACTCACGGAAGTCAATGGACTGCCAGTTGTTCATGTAAACATGGGCACCGTTATGGAAGAAAAGATGCTTTTTGATGTGGGGCGGTAAGGCCCGAAACATATTATAGACATGGAGGGGCTTGACATTCCAGTCTTGAGAGCCGTGGGTAAAGACGACTTCGGCCTTGACCTTATTTGCATGGAGCAGGTAATTGCGGTCATGCCAAAATTGATTGTAATCCCCGGTTTGCCGGTCTAGGTCTTTGCGCTGCTGCTCTAGGCTTTGCTGATAAGTGTCATTATGACGCAGGTAGTCACCAGCCCTCAGGTTGCGGGAGTAGGTCAGTTCGGTCAGGGATTCAAAATCCTCTCCTGGATAGCCGCCAGGACTAGTGACAAGGCCGTTTTCGCGGTAGTAATTATACCAAGAAGAAATCCCAGCTTCAGCGATAATGACATCCAAACCATCTACGCCAGTCGTTGCCAGTCCGTTGGACATGGTGCCCAGATAGGAGATACCGGTCGTAGCCACTTTTCCGTTGGACCAAGTGGCCTTGATTTCCCGTTGGCGAGTGTGGTCGGTGAAGGCTCGGCAGCGGCCGTTGAGCCAATCAATAACGTTCTTATAAGCCTCGATCTGCTGATAGTCGCCGCTGGTCATCAGTCCTTCAGAGTCTTTAGTTCCTACGCCAGACACATAGAGATTGGCAAAGCCGCGAGGCAGCAAGTAATCATTGAGCGTGTAGGTGCCGATATGACCTAATTTTTCCTCGGCTTCAGAGACTTCTTGAACTGGAGCTAGCGAATCCAGCTGGAGCAATTTGAGCTCAGGATCTTGTACCGTGATTTGATGAGGTTCTTTTTTTACTAAGTCCACATTCATGTCGTGGAGAGCCTTGTCGCTTGCGGGGTCGTTGGTTCCTTGATGATAAGGAGAAGCGGTCATAACTGCAGGAATTTGTCCTTGATAGCAGGGCCGGATAATGCTGACCTTGATGAGGTCCGGACGGCCGTCTCGATCAGTATCCACGCGTGATTCCACATAAACCACCTCTCGGATAGCATCATGGCTGGAAAAGGTTGCCAAGCTCTTACCGTTGAAGTAGTGGTGGGTATTGTCCTCAGGAATCAAACCCTCGCTGACTAGCTTATCAATCAGCAAATTACCATTTTTTGTCCGAGTGTTGAGCAGCTGGTAGAGATTTTCCAACAAGTCTCCAAATGTAATGGGAAAGCCTGTTTCTTTGCGAAAGGCCTCAACATCTGTAAAATCAATAAAGGGCGAGAATTCAAGCAGCTGAAAGGCCACGGTGTAAAAGACAGACGCCGTCAGTTCTCTGTCAGACTGGAAAAAGCTCAGCAGATCTGTTTGACTGTCAGCAGCCCAGGATTTTAAGGGATAATCTGTATTATTATAAGTGAAAAAGCTGGTGCGGAGAAAATCTTCAAGATTTTCCTTATCAGAGCGATTGCTGTCATAAAAAAAGCCTAATTCAGCTAATTCTATCAACATATTTTCCCGTTTCGTTCTTGCATAACTATACTGATTAAAACGCATATTCTTCCCTCTTTTTCTTATTTTTATAAAAAATGACCTTTACATTATCCATTATACTTGATAAAATAGACTTTGTCTAAAAAATATTTAAGGAGTATCACTAAATGGATTTCGAATGGGTCGTTAAATACGCCACAGAATTTTTAGGAACAGCTATCCTCATTATCTTGGGGAACGGAGCTGTTGCCAACGTTGAATTAAAAGGAACTAAGGGACATCAGAGCGGTTGGTTAGTCATCGCTGTCGGTTACGGTATGGGGGTTATGATTCCAGCTTTGATGTTTGGTAATGTGTCCGGTAACCATATCAACCCTGCCTTTACTTTGGGACTGGCTGTCAGCGGTTATTTCCCTTGGGCACAGGTTGCACCATACATTGCAGCCCAGCTTTTAGGAGCTATTTTCGGACAGGCCTTGGTCGTTGCGACTCATCGCCCTTACTATTTGGGAACAGAAAATCCTAATAATATTTTGGGTACTTTCTCTACCATCTCTAGTCTAGACCATGGCACGCCTGAATCACGTAAAGCAGCCTTGTTCAATGGTTTTATCAATGAATTTGTTGGTTCTTTTGTTCTTTTCTTTGCTGCTATGGGCTTGACCAAGAACTTCTTTGGAGCAGAATTGTTGAGCAAAGCTGAAGCAACTATCAATTCGCAAGCTGCTCAGATGGCAGCACAAGGGACTTCAGTTCCTAAAGAACAGATTGCTGCTGCAATATCTCAGGCTAAAGACCAAGTTGCACCATTCCAAGTTGGTAGCCTTTCAGTCGCTCACTTGGCACTTGGTTTCTTGGTAATGGCTTTGGTAACCTCACTGGGAGGCCCTACTGGACCAGGACTGAACCCAGCTCGTGACCTCGGACCTCGTATCCTCCACTTCATCCTGCCAGAATCTGTTTTGGGCAAACACAAGGGTGATTCAAAATGGTGGTATTCTTGGGTTCCAGTTGTGGCACCGATTCTTGCAGGTATCACAGCGGTCCTCTTGTTTAAAACAATCTACGGATAAGCACATAAGATCAGAGTTGGGGGATTTCCCCAGCTCTTTTTTCGAACGATAGAGAAGGTAAAGATGGAGATGCAAGTATCAAAATATCATAAGATCAGTGGCCGCAGAACCTTACTCTTTGGTCTTTTAGCCCTTGTTTTCGGCCTGATTATCATTGTCAATGGCTTCAGATTTACCAAGCTGGCCTTCGATTTTATTTCGCTTTATCTGACAGTTGTTGGCTTGGTAAATATTGTTCTTCATGTTTTTATGCGCAAGAAAGAAGAGGCTGTCTGGCATAGTCTGCTTCAGATTGCAGTCGCTATAGGTATCAGCTGGCTCAACCGAATCAGTGATGTGCCTGTCAATATTGTGATTATTAGTTTGGGTAGCTACCAGCTCTTGACTGCCGGTATTTACGGAATGACCTATCTGCTTTATCGGCAAAATCATGTCAAGGGAGGTTTGCGCTATCTATTTGATACCATTCTCTATGGTGGGATTGGGCTGACCAGTATTCTTTCGCCTGCGACCGACGGACACTTACAGTTTTTGATTTTGGGAATCTATTTGATGATGCTGGGAATGTCCAATATCCGAGATGGTCTCTTTTTTGATAATGACCGGGAAAAACATCGGCTGCGTAGACAAATTCGTATTAACCTACCTATTATTTTTGCAGCCTTTATTCCGGTAGAAAATCTGGAGCGCTTTAATCGACTGATTCAGGGAGATGCAGCTTCTGATCGCAAAAATGTTTATAGTCTTGTTAAGAGTGGAGAGAAAAAGTCGGACTTAGAGGTTTTGGTCCATACTTCAAAGACGAGTTTATTAGGGGGCATTGGTCATGTAGATATTTGCTATCAGGGACAAGTGATTTCTTATGGCAGCTATGATGTTTTTTCTGAGCGATGCAAGGGCATGATTGGAGATGGTGTTCTCTTCAAGGTTCCTAAAGACGCCTATATTGAGCTTTGCAAAAAAGAAAGCAAGAAAACACTTTTTGGTTATTCTTTGGCTTTGACGGATAAGGAGAAGGAGGCGGTTGAGAAGCGCCTGGCTGAAATTGATCAGCTGTTGGTAGAATGGGAGCCGCCAGCGGAACTGAAAAATGGCCAGCCAACATACTCCTACAAGTTGAAGCATGAACTAGGAGCGCAGCTATATAAGTTTAAAACCAGTCGTTTCAAGACGTATTTTGTCCTATCGACCAACTGTTGCCTACTAGCAGATTCGATTATTGGACAGGCTGGGACAGATATTCTGGATATTCGCGGGATTATCGCGCCCGGTACCTACCAGTCCTATCTGCAGTACGAGTTTGAGTCCGCTAGGGGTTTGGTCATTGCTCAGACCGTTTACCAATAAATCCAAGTCCTTCTTGTTTTAAAAATTGTTTATTTGCGCATAATTTCTTGTCAAAAAGATGAAAATCCATTACAATAAAATGGTTTGGAGGAATTATGAGCGCGAATCATATTATTAGAATTATCCCTGTATTAAAGATAAATAATCGTCATTTAAATCAAGAATTTTTTGTAAATCAGCTGGGCATGAAGGCCCTTTTAGAGGAAGCTGCTTTTCTGTCTTTAGGAGATCAGACTAAGACAGAGAAACTGCAGCTGGAAGAATCACCCAGTATGCGGTCGCGGCGAGTCAAAGGCCTTAAAAAATTAGCCAGAATCGTTGTCAAGGTTGCAGATGCTAAAGAAATCGAGTCGCTATTGGCTCAAAAGCCTGCTTGGACTAAGCTGTATCAAGGAGAGAAAGGCTATGCTTTTGAAGCTCTGTCACCAGAGGGTGACCTAGTTCTCCTGCATGCAGAAGAGAATAAAGTAAATCTGCAAGAAGTAACGGCGGTGCCTGACTTTGAAAAGCAAGAGGGCTTTATCGGTCTTAGTCAATTTGAGATAGAGACGGTAGAAATTCGTGTGCCTGATGCCAATGCAGCCCAAGAATTTTACAGCAAGATTGAAAATGCGCTGGATTTCCTGACTTTTACAGAAGCAGAGGGACAAGACTTGCAGGCAGACAATGCCCTAACTTGGGACTTGACCATGCTCAAAGCTCAGGTCAATCGTTTAGAAACCGCTGCCCTGCGTCCTGTCTTTAAAGAACAAGAGGTCTTTGTACCCAAGTCAGATAAGTTCCTGTTGAGTCAGGATTCTAGTAAGATTGAATTGTGGTTTGAAGCATGACTCTAGAAAAAATCATCAGTAAAATCCAAGAACAGCTGAAAGACGGTATCTATCCCGGTGCTAGTCTGGCCTTGTATCAAGCTAGCCGGTGGCAGGAATTCTACTTTGGTCTGGCAGATCCGCAAGAAGGAAAGGCCACTCAAGCGGGTTTGGTCTATGACTTGGCTAGCGTCAGCAAGGTGGTCGGAGTTGGTACTCTGGCAGCCTTTTTGTATGAGCAGGACAAGCTGGAGCTGGATTTGCCCCTGCAGCATTACTATCCGGCCTTCCATCGAGAAGATGTGACCTTGCGTCAGCTTTTGACCCACACATCTGGGCTGGATCCCTTTATTCCCAATCGTGATCAGCTGACAGCTCCAGAGTTGAAAGCAGCGCTTAATCATTTGACGGTGCTTGAAGATAAGACCTTTCGCTATACGGATGTGAATTTTCTGCTCTTGGGCTTTATGTTGGAAGAAATCTACGGTCAGTCTTTGGATCAGATTTTTCAAAGTCGGATTTTCCGGCCTTGGGGTTTGGCTGAGACTAGTTTTGGACCAGTTCCAGGAGCTGTGCCGACCGTTTGCGGTGTCAAGGATGGTCAGGTTCATGACCCTAAGGCGCGTGTTCTAGGCATCCATGCTGGCAGTGCTGGCTTATTTTCAACTCTCAGGGATTTGGAAGTCTTTCTGGAACATTATCTGCAGGATGACTTTGCGGCCAATCTGACCCAGAATTTTTCCAAGGAGCCAGGCAAAAGACGAAGTCTAGCCTGGAATCTAGAGGGCGGCTGGCTGGACCACACTGGCTACACGGGAACCTTTATCATGTATAATCGCAAGGAGCAAAAGGCGGCTATTTTCCTATCCAACCGGACCTATGAAAAAGACGAGCGGGCTCAATGGATCTTGGATCGGAACCAGCTGATGGACCTGATAAGAATAGAACTTTAAAAGACTCCGGCTGCAAGCCCCGGAGTTTTATCATGTCTGCCTATATAAATATCGGTCTCTAGCCCCAGTGATTTTATTTGAATAAAAATCGCTTTTTTTGCCAAAGTATATTAAAATAAGATAGAGAGAATCTACAGACAAGAGAAGAATATGACAAAAGAAATCGGTGTCGGCAAGGCACATAGTAAAATTATTTTAATGGGAGAGCATTCGGTGGTCTATGGCTATCCGGCTATTTCCCTGCCTCTTAATCGTATCGAAGTGACCTGTCAGGTCTTTCCGTCTGAGCGGGCCTGGACCCTCTACGCTGAGGATACACTGTCTATGGCTGTTTTTGCCTGTCTGGAACATCTCGGTCGGCAGGGATCTAAGATTCGCTGTCAGGTGGAGTCTATGGTCCCTGAGAAGAGGGGGATGGGGTCTTCAGCCGCAGTCAGTATTGCGGCCATTCGTGCGGTCTTTGACTACTTTGAGGAAGAGCTGGATGACCAAACACTGGAGATTCTAGCCAATCGGGCAGAGATGATTGCCCATATGAATCCCAGTGGCCTTGATGCTAAGACCTGCCTCAGTGATGTAGCTATTAAGTTTATCCGCAATTTCGGTTTCAGTGAAATTGAGCTGGATTTGGATGCCTTTTTAGTGATTGCAGATACGGGCATTCACGGTCATACCCGCGAAGCTATCCGTGCTGTAGAAAGTCAGGGTCAAAAGGCTCTGCCTTTGCTGCAGGAATTGGGGAATTTAACGAAAATCCTTGAGAAGGCTATTTCTATCAAGGACCTGATGACAATGGGACAAGCTATGACCAAGGCTCATGAGAAGCTAGCCAAGCTAGGGGTTTCTTGCCAGAAAGCGGATGAGTTGGTAGCGGCAGCGCTTGAAAATGGAGCTTTGGGTGCTAAAATGAGCGGCGGCGGTCTGGGTGGCTGTGTCATTGCTCTTGTAGGAGAAAAAAATCAGGCGGAGGCCTTAGCCGCCTTACTGAGAGAGAAAGGGGCCATTAACACATGGATCGAAAGCCTGTAAGTGTCAAATCCTATGCCAATATTGCAATTGTCAAATATTGGGGGAAGAAAGATGCAGAAAAGATGATTCCGTCTACTAGCAGTATCTCGCTGACACTGGAAAATATGTATACCGAGACCCAGCTGAGTCCTTTGCCGGATACAGCGACTGGAGATGAGTTTTATATTGACGGTCAGCTACAAAGCCCGGCAGAACATGCCAAAATCAGTAAGATAATTGACCGTTTCCGCTCTCCAGAAGATGGTTTTGTCCGCGTTGATACCAGCAATAATATGCCGACTGCAGCGGGTCTGTCTTCCAGCTCCAGCGGTCTGTCTGCCCTCGTCAAGGCCTGCAATGCTTATTTTCAGACGGGCTATCAGACGCAAGAGCTGGCTCAGCTGGCCAAGTTTGCTTCAGGGTCGTCAGCTCGCTCTTTCTTTGGTCCGCTAGCGGCCTGGGATAAGGACAGCGGGGCCATTTATCCAGTCAAGACGGATTTGAAGCTAGCCATGATTATGCTGGTTCTGCACGATGAGAAAAAGCCCATTTCCAGCCGCGACGGTATGGAGCTCTGTGCCAAAACTTCCACGATTTTCCCAGATTGGATTACCCAGTCTACCTTGGATTATCAGGCTATGCTAGGCTATTTGCAGGGCAATGATTTTGCCAAGGTGGGTCAGCTGACGGAAGAAAATGCTCTTCGAATGCATGCTACAACAGAAAAAGCTTATCCGCCCTTTTCTTATCTGACAGAGGAGTCTTACCAAGCTATGGATGCTGTCAGAAAGCTGCGGGACCAGGGCGAGCGTTGCTACTTTACCATGGATGCGGGGCCAAATGTCAAGGTCCTCTGTTTGGAGGAAGACCTAGACCATCTGGTGGCTATTTTTGAGAAGGACTACCGACTTATCGTCTCCAAAACAAAGGACTTGTCAGATGAAAGTTAGTGCAAGAGTTCAAACCTGCGGCAAGCTCTATCTGGCGGGTGAATATGCAGTGCTGACGGCCGGCCAGCCAGCCATTATCAAGGCCATTCCCATCTATATGACGGGGGACATCCAGGCAGCCTCTGCCTATTGCTTGACATCAGATATGTTTGATCACAGCGCTAACCTAAAGCCAGACCCTGATTATGCCTTGATTCAGGAGACGGTAGCAGTTATGAACACTTATTTGCTAGCCTTAGGCTACCAACTTCAGCCTTTTTCTCTAAAGATTAGTGGCAAGATGGAAAGGGACGGCAAGAAGTTCGGGATTGGCTCCAGCGGTAGTGTGGTTATTCTGACCATCAAGGCTATGGCGGCACTTTATGAGCTAGACTTAGAGCCGGAGCCACTCTTTAAGCTGGCTTCCTACGTTCTCCTCAAGTGCGGAGACAATGGCTCCATGGGAGATCTAGCCTGCATTGCTTATGAAGACTTGATATACTATCGGTCTTTTGATAGAGAATTGGTCCGTAAGCGTATGGACAAAGTCGACTTGCCACAGCTGTTAGCAGAGGATTGGGATTTTAAAATTCGCATCATTAAGCCTTGCTTAGCCATGGATTTTCTGGTTGGCTGGACCAAGCAGCCAGCGATTTCTAAGGACTTGGTCGATCAGGTCAAGTCAGCTATTTCAGAGTCCTTTTTGACAGGCAGTAGGACACAGGTTGATGCTTTGGAGAGAGCTTTATTAGCAGGAGAGAAGTACGTTATTCAGTCTAGTCTGGAAAAGGCTAGCCAGCTCTTAGAAAGGCTCAGCCCAGCTATCTATACAGACAGGCTGAAAGTCTTAAAAGAAGCGGCAGAGGGACTGAACTGTGTGGCTAAGAGCAGTGGTGCCGGCGGTGGCGATTGTGGGATTGCTCTCAGCTTTGATGCCGCATCTAGCAACCAATTGATTCAATCTTGGCAAGAAGCTGGCATTGAGTTATTATACAGAGAAAGGATGGGCCATGATGAGCCAGAATCGTAAGGACGACCATATAAAATACTCTTTAGAGCAGAGTCCGGGTTACAACAGTTTTGATGAAATGGAACTGGTTCACCGTTCTTTGCCCAAGTATGATTTGGCAGAGATAGACCTATCTACTTACTTTGCTGGCCGTGATTGGGACTTTCCTTTTTACATCAATGCCATGACTGGCGGCAGCCAAAAAGGCGGTCAAATCAATGAAAAGCTGGCTCAAGTAGCTGAAAGTTGTGGCCTTCTTTTTGTAACTGGCTCTTACAGCGCGGCCTTGAAGAATCCTTCTGATCCTTCCTATCGGGTGGCGACTGGTCGGCCTAATTTATTGCTGGCTACTAATATCGGCTTAGACAAGCCTTATCAAGCTGCCCAGCAGGCAGTAGCAGGTTTGCAGCCCCTCTTTTTGCAGGTCCATGTCAATCTCATGCAGGAATTGCTGATGCCAGAGGGCGAGCGGGAGTTTCGTTCTTGGCGCCAGCACTTAGAAGATTATGGTCAGCGACTGGAAGTCCCTCTGATTCTCAAAGAAGTTGGCTTTGGCATGGATCGCTCTACTGTCGAAGAAGCGCGCTCCTTGGGGATTCAGACTTTTGATATTTCCGGCCGAGGCGGCACTAGCTTTGCCTATATTGAAAATCAGCGGGGTGGCAATCGTAACTACCTCAATGATTGGGGACAATCTACTCTGCAGAGCCTGTTGGCGCTTCAGCCATTGCGCGATGAGGTCGAACTCTTGGCTAGTGGAGGTGTCCGCCATCCTTTGGATATGATCAAAGCCTTGGTCTTAGGAGCCAAGGCGGTCGGCCTTTCTCGTACCATGCTAGACTTGGTGGAAAATCACTTAGTGGAAGAGGTTATTGATATTGTAGAAGGCTGGAAATCAGATCTGCGTCTCATCATGTGCGCCCTATCCTGCCGAAACTTGCAAGAATTAAAGAGTGTTCCCTATCTACTCTACGGTCGGCTAAAAGAAGCTCAGGAACAGATTGACTAAAAAAAGCATAAAGACATACAAAAAAGGCCATCAAGGCCTTTTTACTTGTCCTGTTTTCGTAAGTCAGCTAGTATTTCCTGAGCAGCAGCTAAGTTGAAAGTCTTATTAGCTGTTAAGCGATTGGCTACAGCAACAATTTCTTCGTCCTGAGCTCCAGCTTGTAATGCTAAAGATTTGGCTTGCAATTTCATGTGTCCGGCTTGGATACCAGTGCTGACCAGTGCTTTGAGGGCGGCGAAATTTTGTGCCAATCCAACTGATACAATGAGGGAAGCCAAGTCCTTGGCATGAGGCTGCCCTAGCAAGTCAAAGCTGGCTGTCACTGCGGGATTGAGGCCAATGGAGCCTCCCTTAGTTGCAATGGGCATGGGCAGGGTCATCTGACCATGAAGCTGGCGTTTGTCTGGGTCCGTCGTCCAAGTAGAGAGGCCGCGATAGCTTCCTTCTCGGCTGGCATAGGCATGGGCACCGGCTTCTACAGCCCTCCAGTCATTTCCAGTAGCCAGCACCAAAGCATCAATACCATTAAAGATACCTTTATTGTGGGTAGCTGCCCGGTAAGGGTCGACCTGAGCTAGCTTGCTGGCTAGCTGCATCTTATCCGCAAGAAGTTCCGCCTCGGCCGTATCCCGACTGAGAAAGCGATAGTCGATGACACAGCGGGCTGTTACCAGGCTATCTGTTGCATAGTTTGACAGGATAGCCATCAGACTCTTACCGCCAGTCAGCTCTTCCAGAGGAAGGGTGAGGGCCTCCAGCATGGTGTTGAGCATATTGGCTCCCATGGCTTCTTGCGTATCCACAGATAGATAGAAAATGAGGAAGTCATCCTTTTGCTCCAGCCAAAGATCTCTAGCACCGCCACCACGAGCAACAATAGATGGATAGGCTTGGTTGGCCTGCTCCAGCAACTCTTTCTTTTTTTTGAGAACATCTTTGATAGCTTGGTCTGCATTATCAAGCTGATAAAGGGCAATTTGCCCAATCATCTGGCGTTTGTGAACCTCCGTCTCAAATCCGCCTGAACGTTTGATAATCTTAGCGGCAAAGCTAGCTGCTGCTACCACAGATGGCTCTTCTGTCACAAATGGAACTTGATAGCTTTTGCCATCCACCAGAAAGTCTGGCACCAGAGAGTAGGGCAGGGCTAGAGTGGCCAGTACATTTTCACTCATCTGGTTGGCCGTTTCCAGAGGCAAAGTCTGCTGACTGTCTAGCAGCTGCCAATGTTCATCTTGTAAAAGTCCCTCATCTTTCAGCATTTGCAGCCGTTCAGCAGGAGCTTTTTTAGAAAATCCAGTCCAGTTTACTTTCATGATGATTTCTCAACTTTGATGTACTTACGCTGATGCTCTGCAATTTCCGCCAGAGCAAAGCTTTGTTCCTCATAGCCAGAGAAGCTGGCATTGCCTTCCGCATCCAGCTCAGCTTCTTCAAAAAAGATGCGCTCGTAATCCGGGATGGAAAGAGCCTGACGCTGGTCTAATTCCTCTAGGCGTGTCTTGGATAGATGCTTTTCATAGCCTTCGACCAAATTGGCACTGAAGATTTCAGAGACAGCCCCGCTGCCATAGCCGAAGAGAGCAATCCGATCGCCAGCCTTGAGGTTATCAGAGTTTTCTAAAAGAGATAGGAGGCCTAGGAAGAGGGAGCCTGTATAGATATTTCCAACTTTTTGGCTGTAGAGAATAGATGCTTCAAAGTTCTTTCTAAGCTGGTCTTGCTGCTCTTGAGGCAGGCTTTTATCCATGATTTTATTGAGGCCTTTAAGAGCCAGTTTTGGATAAGGCAGGTGGAAGCAGTAGGCCGCAAAATCTTTGAGAGCTAGCTTGTGGCGTTTTTGGTACTCCGTCCAAGTTGTCTTTAAGCTATCCAGATATTGCTGGGTTGAATAGAGCCCGTTGACATAAGGAGTTGTCGAGTAATTTGGGCGCCAAAAATCCATGACATCGCGTGTCTGGGCTACATTATCATCATTGAAAGCGAGGATACGGGGATTGCTGCTAATCAGCATAGAAATGGCTCCCGCTCCCTGGGTTGGCTCGCCAGATGTGTTAATGCCATACTTGGCAATGTCGCTAGCTAACACCAAAACTTTGCTGTCTGGATGTTTTTCGATATGGAGCTTGGCATAGTCCAGTGCAGCTGTAGCTCCATAGCAGGCTTCCTTGATTTCAAAGCTGCGGGCAAAAGGCTGGATGCCCAAAAGGCCGTGGACAAAAACGGCTGCCGCCTTGCTCTGGTCAATTCCTGATTCAGTGGCCACGATGACCATATCAATCTTTTCTTTGTCCTCTGTTGTCAGGATGGGTTCTGCTGCCGCGGCTCCCAAGGTAACAATATCCTCAGTCAGAGGAGCAATGCTTAGTTCTTTGAGTAGGAGCCCCTTGCTAAGCTTTCCTGGATCAGTCCTACGGGCTGCCGCTAAATCATTTAATTTTAAAACATAATTACTGGTCGCAAAACCGATTTTGTCGATTCCGATTGTCATTATAAGACCTCTTTAAATCCTTTTATTCTAGTATATTCCGAAAACTATTTTACCATACTTAGGAATAAAACTCTTACAAAAAACATCTAATCTCAGCTAAATCAGGCTTAAGATGTATTTTCCAAAAGAAAAACAGCAGATAGTTCTACTGTTTATTTACTGTGAGTTTGCTTTGGCGCTTTTTTAAATAGTGATAGAGCTTGAGTACGACAGTGCCGCTGGCCATGCCAATTGAGATGACCAAGGCTAGAATGACTACCAGAGTGGCGTGAATCATGGCCTGGCTATAGTCACCAGTGACAAAGAAGGCAGTCGTCCGATAGGAAATATAGCCTGGGACCAAGGGGGCTAGAATGGCCAAAATAAAAACAACAGCAGGCGTTTTGTAGATGATGCTGAGGATTTGACTGATGCAGGAACCAAGGATAGCAGCCACAAAGGTTGCTATGATGACATTGGTCGGTCCTTTGAGCAGGAGATAGAGCAGCCAAATAGCCATACCCAGTACTCCACCGGGAATCAGCATACTCCGCTGGACATTTAGGACGATCAAAAAAGTAATAATGGCCAGTAGGCTGGCAACTGCTTGCAGTAAGAAAGTCAAGATTGTCATAGGCTTATTTCATAATAAGGAGGGCGACAGAGGTACCTGCACCGAGAGCAAGAGTGATGAGGAGCGATTCAAAGAGCTTGCTCATCCCAGAGTTGATATGGTTGGTCATGATGTCACGCACAGAGTTGGTCAGAGCAATGCCGGGCACAAAAGGCATGACAGAACCTGCAATAATCAAATCATCTGTGGAGTTAAAACCAGAATAGCGTGTCCAGATATGAGCCAGCAGTCCAAAGACGAAGGCTCCGGCAAAAGCTGTCACAAAAGGGATACGGATATATTTGTCAACATACAAAGAGAAAGCAAAGCCAAAGAAGGTGGCAATGGCCGCGCCTAAAGCATCGTAGAAGTTTCCGCCAAACATGATGGAGAAGAAGGGAGCACTGAGCGTTGCGGCAGCAATCAGCTGCTTGTTGTTATAGGGCAGCTCCTTCACTTTGAGGCGATTCAGCTCATCAAAAGCCTCTTGAAGGCTGATTTCTCCTGTAACCAACTGACGGGAGACCTGATTGACATCGCAGACCTTTTCGATATTGTAGTTGGTCTTGAGATTGCGCTTCATCCGTGAGATATTTGTATTTTCAATCGAAAAGAAAATAGCCACTGGCATTGCTAAGGCATTGCAGTCGATAATCCCTTGCGAATGAGCGATACGAATCATGGTGTCTTCTACCCGATAGGTCTCGGATCCGCTCTGCAGCAGCAGTGTCCCAGCCAGCATGATGACATCTACCGCCAGATTGAAATCTTTGGCTTCTTCCCTGATACCTTTCTCTGTCATTTCCCCAGTCCTTTTCCTAGTATAGCAATAGAACCATTATACCATAAAGCCTCTAAAAAATATCATCAAGTTGGCAGTCATTTAGACTCATAGATATAAAAAAGAAGACTGGAGATTTCCAATCTTCTTTCAAATGGTTTGTAAGTCGTTTATTAGCTCAAAGCATCGTCCATAGAGAGCACTTCGTGGAAGACACGTTGAGTCAATTCAGTCTTTTGCTCTGGAGTCAAGTACTTAGTATTTACACAGTAACCTGAGATACGAACGATAACATCTTCGCCAGACATAATCTTGTCGTAAACATCCTTCAAGTCCATAACGTTCAAGTTAACGTGCTGACCACCGTTTTCGAAGTAGCCATCTAGGATAGTAACCAAGTTGTCTACTTGTTCGTCGTGAGTCTTACCAAGCGCACGAGGTGAAACTTGAGTTGTCAATGAGATACCGTCAGCTGCGTAACTGAAGTCCAAGCTAGCAAGAGAGTTCAAGTTTTGCAACCAGCCACCTTTTGCCTTGTTAGATGGGTTAGCACCTGGTGAGAAGAATTCCAATTTAGACAAGTTCACGCTACCGTCTTCGTTGAGGTACACTCCTTTATGGACTGGTGAGTTACCAGTTTGTTTAGAGTAAGCAACGTTAGATGTGATAGTCAGAAGAGACACAGTAGCTTCTGCATTCTTATACAGTTTGTGGCTGCGCAGACGAGTTGTGTAAGCTTCAACCAACCATTCAGCCAGTTCGTTTGAACGAGGATCATCTTCACCCCAACGTGGGTAATCACCGATTGTTTCGTAATCGTAGATATAGCCGTTTTCGTCGCGGATTGGCTTAACAGTTGCATACTTGATAGCAGACAAGGTATCAACAGTGTTGGCAAATCCACAGATACCGAATCCCATGTTAGCACGTTGGTAAGTTGGCAAGAAGGCCATTTGAACAGCTTCGTAGTTGTACTTGTCAGTCATGTAGTGGATGATGTTCAAAGCATCTACGTAAGTGTCGGTCAACCAGTCCAGAGATTTTTCAAAGTTCGCTTTAACTGATTCGAAGTCAAGAACTTCGTCACGGATAGGCTCGATGTCAAATACCTTGTAGTCTTTATGAACATCGTCATAACCACCGTTGAGACCTGTCAGAAGGGCTTTCAGAACGTTTACACGAGCACCGAAGTATTGGATGTTGTGGCGTTGCTCTTCATTTTCAGGGTCAAGTGGAGACACACAGCAAGAGATACAGCTCATTTCACCGTAACCATCTCGAGCCATAGTTGTTACACCTTCGTATTGGATAGAAGAGTGCTTGTGGCTCATGTGCATACAGTAGCGACGGAATGAGTATGGCAATTTGTCAGTCCAGAGAACGGTCAAGTTTGGTTCTGGAGAGTTACCAATGTTGTCAAGTGTGTTAAGGAAACGGTAGTCCATCTTTGTAACACGGTGACGGCCATCGTTACCCATACCTGCCATAGAAGTAGTGATGAAGGTTGGGTCACCAGAGTAAAGTTGGTCGTAAGCTTTTGTACGAGCAAACTTCACTGTACGAAGTTTCATAACGAAATCATCAACAAATTCTTGGATTTCTGATTCAGTGTAAGTACCGCGAGCCAAGTCACGTTCAGCATAGATGTCAAGAACGATTGGCACACGTCCGAGAGATGTTGCAGCACCATTGATGACACGGCAGACAGCCATGAAGGCGATGTTAGTCCATTGGATAGCTTCTTTAACGTCAAAAGCAGGACGGCGAACATCTACTCCGTAAAGGTCACCAAGTTTTACAACTTCACCGAGTGCTTGGTATTGCAGGTTGATTTCTTCGCGTAGACGGATTGTTTCTTCATCAATATCAGTCAAACCGTTCCAGTCGCGAACTTTTTCAGCCATGAGGTAGTCAGCTCCATAAAGAGCAAGACGTGCGTAAACCCCGATGATACGTCCGCGTGAATAAGCATCAGGAAGACCAGTTACAGTGTGGGCGTGACGAGCACGGCGGATGTTAGAAGTGTAAGCACGGAAGATACCGTCATTTACTGTAGTAACATATTTAGTAAAGATTTCATGAACAGCGGGATCTGGTTCGTATCCATTTTCTTTCAAAGTAGTTTCAGCCATGCGGATACCGCCTTTTGGCATGAAGTTCAATTTGAAGAGTTCGTCATTTTGGATACCGTAAATCAGTTCGTTGTCCTTGTCAATGTACCCAGCGTCGATACCAGCTATAGATGCTGGACGAGTGTCCATTGGGAAACGAGTTTCTTCGTAGTGAGCTTTTGTTTCTTCTACAATTTTCTTGATGTGGAGTGAGCGCTCAGTAGGACCTGCCAAAAAGCTTTCATCTCCATCATAAGGTGTGTAGTTAGCTTGAACGAAGCGAGAAACACTTGCTTTCTCTTTCCAGTCTTCACCTTTGAAGCCTTCCCAAGCTTTGTCAAAAATATCTTGAGCTTCAACAACTGTTTTTACAACCATTTGATTTTCCTCTTTATTCTAGCAACATAAACTGTTACATTTATAAGTAAAGTATATCATACGGTAATCGGTTTCACAAACCATTTTCGGCAGAAAGAAAGACTTTCTTTTATAATACAGAAAGTAAAAAGTCGCAGATGTGTACTATAGATTTGAAAAACATGACTCTTTTCAAATATTTTGGAAAAATGGGTAAAAAAGTTATAATAAAAGTAATTAAAATGTCATATAAAAATTACTGACGAAGAATCTTACTTTTAAAATACTTTTTACAAGAACGAAAAACTGTTTCAGATTTATTTGAGCAAAAAGGGCCGACTTTGTGAAAGCTTGTAAGCTGAGATTGATGGCAGGAGAAAGGAGGAAGACATGCTGATTTTTCCACTGATTAACGATACATCTCGGAAGATTATCCACATTGATATGGATGCTTTTTTCGCTTCGGTGGAAGAGCGGGATAATCCTAAGCTAAAGGGACATCCGGTCATTATCGGCAGCGATCCCCGTTTGACTGGTGGTCGTGGTGTCGTCTCCACCTGCAATTATGAGGCCAGAAAGTTCGGAGTTCATTCGGCTATGAGCTCCAAGGAAGCCTATGAGCGTTGCCCTCAGGGGATTTTTATATCGGGGAATTACGAAAAATATCAGGCAGTCGGCTTGCAGATCCGAGAGATTTTCAAACGCTATACGGACTTGATTGAACCCATGAGCATCGACGAGGCTTATCTGGATGTAACGGAAAACAAGCTAGAGATTAAATCCGCAGTCAAAATAGCCAAGCTGATTCAGCACGATATCTGGAATGAACTCCATCTGACGGCTTCGGCAGGCGTTTCTTATAATAAGTTTCTGGCCAAGATTGCTAGCGACTATGAGAAGCCTCATGGTCTGACCGTCATTCTGCCTGAAGAGGCAGAGGCCTTTCTGGCCCCAATGGACATAGCTAAATTTCATGGAGTTGGCAAGAAGAGTGTCGAGAAACTGCATGAGATGGGCGTCTATACCGGTGCAGATCTGCTCAAGATACCGGAAATGACTTTAATTGATAAGTTTGGCCGCTTTGGTTTTGATCTCTACCGGAAAGCGCGTGGCATCAGCAATAGTCCGGTCAAATCCAATCGTATTCGTAAGTCGATTGGGAAGGAGCGGACCTATGCCAAACTGCTCTATAATGAGGAGGATATTAAGAAAGAGCTGACCCTGTTGGCGCAGAAGGTAGAAAATAGCTTGACTAAGCATGATAAGAAAGGACGAACCATCGTTCTGAAAATCCGCTATGCCGATTTCTCCACCTTGACTAAAAGAAAAAGTTTGGCCTTAGCTACTCAAGACAAGGAGCAAATCGAGCGAACGGCTCATGAGATATATGATAGCTTGGAAGAACAACCACGAGGTATCCGACTGCTAGGACTGACAGTGACGGGGTTTGAATAAAGATAAAGGCTTGGTTCGATACCAGGCTTTTTTAGAAAATGTTTTTAGTATGAGATAGTTGCTTGTGACGAGTTTCTAAGTTGTCTGATGATTTTCATTAACTAAAAATAATCTTTTTTGAAAAAATACTGGACAAAGTTTTCTGTGTCTGTTATACTGGGTCTATAAAATAAAAACCGCCCGGTCGGTTTTTAAAAAGAAAGGAGCAGAAATGAAGAAATCTGTAGTAGAAAAAACAAGCGAGCACATCCTCAAGTTGAATCAGGAGCTGGATCGACAGCGGGAAGGTCAGAAAGAGTTTTTGCAGCAGCAGGCAGAAAAACGTAAGGTGTGGCTAGAAAAGATAACACAGGGTGAGAATGGCATACGCTATTCTAAGTGGGGAGTCAAAGCTGGATATGCTGTCCTTGCTGGTGGCTTGCTGACTTCTGTCTTTAGCCCATGGCGAGGACTGGGTATTATGGCAGTAGGGGGTCTGAGCCTTGCCTCCAATCTCTGGCATATCCGGCGATTGCAAAATCAAGAAAGGAGTAAGTAGCAGAGAGATGACCTGTCTTAAGCATCAGAGCCAGGACAACTTAGAAACAAAAAGCAGCTGGCAGTAGCTAAACGGTACTTACATAGCTTTTAGCATCATTTAGTCTATCTTTGCTTTTTATTTTAGGCAAGGAATAAAAGACTATGTTTTCTATGTGGCGCAGGTCTTTATTTTTTATAATAAAACAAACCGAATGGTCGGAATTTAAAAAGACTACGTTTCAAAACAGGCAATCATCTGAACGACTGAGAGTAAAGGATGCCTTTGTCCAGTTTTCGGATGACTTTTCACTATTCTACATTTGATAAGGAGTTATCGTATGAACACACAAACACATGTAGGACCAGAACCCAAGCATATTTGGCCTTTCTTAGCTTGGACCTTTGGTATTAGCTGGGGATCCTGGCTGATTCTGTATATTTTAGCCGCCCTGAAGCTGACCAGCGGGGCTGAGCCTTTGGGCTATGCTCTCATTATCATCGGTGGCTTCGGACCGGCCTTGGGAACTTTTATCAGCCTCAAAATTTCTCATCCTAAGAAGATGCTGGACTTTATCTTTTCTCATGCTAAGGGCTGGTGGATTTATATGCTGGCCTTCTGTCTGGTTCGGATTTTGACTCTCTTTATTGCCAATCCTGTATTACCGCCGCTCAATGCCATGCTCATGTTTCCTCTTGGTTGGATCTTTGTCACCTTTGTTGGAGGCGGGAACGAAGAGCTGGGCTGGCGGGGAGTGCTGCAGCCGGCTCTGGAGAAAAAATTCTCCTTCCCTCTGGCAACTGTCATCACGGCTCTGGTCTGGGTGGCCTGGCATCTGCCCCTCTGGCTGATTCCGGGAACGAGTCAAAGTCAGGTTTCTTTGACCTTCTATCTCTCCTTTGGTATCTTGCTCTGTTTCTGTCTGGCGGTTCTCTACAAGCAGACGGCCTCTGTCTTTGCCTGCATGGCCTTTCACGGCTGCATTAACTTTGCTCAGGCGACGATTGTCGGCAGTGCTACAAATGGCGGAAGGTATCTCAGCTTCCAGGTTGCTAATCTGGTCATGACCGCCCTGCTGGTCGGCTGGTGGTATTGGAAGGGCAATCGGAAAGGAGTTCAGAAAGATGCAAGCTAGAAGCTATAAAGATTCCTCATCTGTCAAGCAAATTCTAATGTTTCTGCTTAGGACTTTTGGTATCACTTGGTCTGCGTGGATTCTCTCGGCTGTGCTGAAAGGGCGAGTGCCGTTGCTTCCTCCGCTTCTCACGATAGTGGGAGCATTTGGTCCTGCTATAAGTGCCAAGCTTGTCTTAGGTAAGTCTTTGAAAGAAATGCTGGCTTTTATCAAGTTTACTAGGAAAAGAAGCTGGCCTTATCTATTGATTTTTGTGGGGCTATACACGATTTCCATTGCCTTTGTGACCAGGCCGCTGCCAGGTTTGAATCTTTTGAATGTCTTGGTTCTGGCTCTGGTAACGACTCTTCTGACAGGCGGCAATGAAGAGATTGGCTGGCAGGGCTTCCTGCAGCCAAGTCTGGAGAAGATCCTGCCCTTTCCCTTAGCAACTGTAACAACTGGTTTAATCTGGGCTGTCTGGCATCTGCCCCTCTTCTTTACCCCCGGCAGCAGTCAGGCAGGGACTTCTTTTCTAGTCTTTACTGCCGCCTGCCTGCTCGCCCGTTTCTGGCTGGCGGCTCTTTACAAGGTCAGTCAGTCCATCCTTTACTGTGTTCTTTTCCACGGGGCCATCAATACCATTGGTGAAGGCATTTTCCTGGGGAAGGGGACGGAAAATCCGCTCTTTTTCCTAGGCTATATCTTGATGGCGGCTTACAGTATCTATCTTTGGTATCAAAGGGATCAGCAAGACAAGGCTTAAAGATATTTTTATGATTTTGTATTTCTCCGGCTTTTTTGGTAGAATAAAGCTATATTAGAAACAAAGGGGAACAGAATGGCGCAGCGAAAAGACAAATCCCAGGCCATGAGAGAAAAAATTTTAAATACAGCAACCCAGCTCTTTATCCAAAAGGGGTCCGAAAAGACCAGTATGCAGGATATTGCTCAGACGGCGGGCATCTCCAAGGGGGCTATCTACCATCATTTCAAGTCAAAAGATGAGATTGTCCTTGCGGTGTTGAGGAGCCGGCAGGAGCTGATGGAAAAAGAGATGAAGCAGTGGCTCAAGGCTACGGAAAATCTGACTGGCAGGGAGCAGCTGCAGACCATCCTCAAGTCTAATCTGGAAAGTCAGACAGCCCGGGCTACGGACGGCATTGTGGGTGAGTATGAGAAGGACGCGGGCTTTATTTTGACCATGATGCGGGACAATCTGCGGATAGGCGCCCCTGTGGTCAGTGACATTATCAAAAAAGGGATGGCAGATGGCTCCCTTCAGACCCAGTATCCGGAAGAGGCTGCAGAAGTTTTTCTGCTGCTGGTGAACTTCTGGATGCATGGGACCGCTTTTGAAAGTGAGCCCGAAAAACTGCCAGAACGTTTCCATTTTCTGCAGTTTATGATGACCTCGGTCGGTCTGGATGTCTTTACTGACGAGCTCCTGCAGCTCTTTAGCCAGAAAAATAAGGCATAAAAAAAGGCTGGGACAGAATTAAATTTTTTAGTTCTGTCCCAGCCTTTTTATTTATGTGCTGAATATACTGTGGATATCTTCCTCGGTCAGGCCGATTAGGGGGTCAATTTTCTGGAAGTTTTCTTCAGTCAGGACATAGTTTTCCACAGGTGTTTTCATTTTATCCACAGGATTGTGAATATTGCTCTCAGCTTGCGGGAAGTCGCCAAAGCGCTCGATTAGATAGGTTTTGCGGGCGGTGCCAGTGTTTTTTGCAGCATAGTCAAAGGCTGCTTTTTCCCCAAGTAAGATCAACTTGCTCTTGGCGCGGGTGATAGCGGTGTAGATGAGGTTGCGCTGCAGCATCCGGTGACTGCTCTTGGTGATGGGCAAGATAACCACGGGAAATTCACTGCCCTGAGACTTGTGAATGCTCATGGCGTAGGCTAGGCGAATCTTGTACCACTCGCTGCGCTGATAAACAAGTTCATTGCCATCAAAGTCAATGGTCAGCTCGTCCTGCTTGGAGTCAGTGTACTTAGCAGGCAGCAGGTCGCTGATATAGCCTAAGTCACCGTTGAAGACATTGCTTTCAGCATCATTGACCAAGTGGATAACCCTGTCTCCTTGGCGATACTGACAGTCGGGAGCTTCAAAGGTTAATTCATCTTTCTCTACAGGATTGATGAGATTTTGCATAAGATTGTTAATCTGGTCAATGCCGGCTGGCCCCCGATACATAGGTGCCAATACCTGAACGTCTTGAGCTGGGATACCGCTGCGAATGGCTGCGCTAGTGATTTTCTCAATCATAGGCGGAATATGCTCATTTCTAGCTTCAAAATACGAGCGATCCGCTTTTTTCTCTGTAAAGTCTGCTGGTAAAATGCCCTTCTGAATCTGGCTGGCCAGTGTGACGATTGTAGACTCTTCGCTCTGCCGATAGATGGTTTCCAGCTTGGTCTGTGGGATAGTCGGTATCTGCAGCAAGTCTGCCAGAACCTGACCTGGACTGACAGACGGAAGTTGATCCGCATCTCCGACAATCAAGAGCTTGGTCTGAGAGGAGATATTGCTGAGCAGCTGATTAGCCAGCCAAGTATCCACCATGGAAAATTCATCCACAATGATAAAATCAGCATCCAGATAATCATCCAAATGACTGGTATCATCATCGCCAGTCATTCCCAAATGGCGGTGAATAGTGGCGCTAGGAAGACCGGTCAATTCGTTCATGCGCCGAGCAGCACGTCCAGTGGGAGCCGCGAGCAGAATAGGCAGATCATTGACCTTTCGCAGATCCAAACCGCGAAGCTGGGCGTAGACTGCGATGATACAGTTGATAACGGTAGTTTTTCCAGTACCCGGTCCGCCAGTTAGGATAAAGACCTTCTGATTGATAGCCTGACGGATGGCTTCTTTTTGGATGCTGTCATAGGAGATGCCGGAGTTCTCCTCCACTTGCTGGATAGCTGTAGTAATCTTATCTTGGTCGAAAGAATCTTGCTTGCCTTTTTCCAGCAGACGGACTAGATTACTCCTTATTCCTTCTTCAGCAAAAAATAGGCTGTTTTCAAAGATCTTGGTCTCTACATTCTGGACCTTATCTTCCTCAATTAGATGAGCCAGCTCATCAGCAACTAGACTAGGGTCCAGCTCCACTTGGCGTGAGCTTTCTAAGAGTTCGATGGTATGTTCTAGTAAATCACGAGCTTCGACATAGGTATCTCCCCGCTCCATGGACTGGGTCAGCAAGGTATGGACAAGGCCAGCCCGAAAACGCTCAGGGGCATCACTTTGGATACCCAGCTCTTCTGCCAGATGGTCAGCGATTTTAAAGCCGATCCCCTGAATATCCTCTACCAGCTGATAGGGATATTTTTCGACAATATCCAGCGTTTCTTCCTTGTAGGTATCCTGGATTTGAAAAGCCAGCTTATTGGGAATGCCGTAGGCTGCTAGCTTGGCCAGTACCATCTCAGTTCCGTAGTTGAGTCTGAGCTTGGCGACAAAGGCCTCTCGGTTCTTAGCTGCTAAGCCGTTTATCTGGGTCAGCTTTTCCGGCTCTGCTAAAATCTTGTCAATGGTGTCTTCGGTATCTTCTCCGTAGAGTTGGACGATTTTTTGAGCAGTCTTGACCCCGATGCCCTTGAAATGGTCGCTGGAGAAGTATTTTACTAGGCCTTTACTGCTGGGTTTTGCTCGCTCATAGCGGGAAATTTTCAGCTGCTGGCCATATTTGGGGTGCTGGACAAGACTGCCCCAGAAGCTGTAATCTTCGCCTTCCATGACATCTGCCATGGAGCCGGTGACAATGATTTCAAAATCTTCAAAATCCTCGGCATCGGTATCCTCAATATCTAAGAGCAGGATACGGAAAAAGTTGCTAGGATTTTCAAAAATAATGCGTTCAATCGTTCCTGAAAAGTAAAATTCCATAGTTTATAGGTTTTTCTTTTAAAACGAACTCAGCTGACGTTCAACTGAGTTCGATATGCTTAATAGGTCTTAAAGGGCAGCAGCGGCCAGAAGCGGAACTTGGCTTCGCCCTGAATTTGTTCTTTTTGGAAGGTACCGACTTGGCGGCTATCCTTGGAAACAATCCGGTCGTCACCTAGAAGAAGATATTCATCATCCAGAAGCTTGACGGTGAAGACAGGGCTACCTTCACTATCAACAGTGAAGGCTTGAGCCTGAGCTGCGAGTTTTCTGAAAAACTCACCATTGTCATCATAATCGTCCCCAGTATAAGTGGATTGGAGCTTGTCTTCTTTAAATTTCTTGATGTAGTCCGTCAGGTAAGGTTCGTCTGTTTTTTTGCCGTTGATGTAAAGAGTATCGTTTTCATACTGAATAGTGTCACCCGGCATACCGATGACCCGCTTGACAATCTCCTTGGTCGTTCCGTCATTATCTGTCTCAGTGGCGACAACGATATCAAAGCGGTCAATAGACTGATGTTTGAGTACAAGCAGGTATTCCCCATTGGCCAGCGTAGGATCCATAGAGTGACCGTCTACCTTTACAGGGGACCAGAGAAATAGCCGTGACAGAATAATGACAGAGATAAAGAAGAGAAAGAGGCCCCATTCTTTGAGAAATGCGAGGACAGGATTTGATTTTTTCATAGGTTACCTTTCTAGAAGTTTTTGTGCTTTTTCAGTATTTTTAAAGTGGAGTTTAGCAGAATGCTGCAGACCGGCCATTCCGTAGGCTTGAAGAATCTGGCTGGCAACATGATCGCTCTTGCTTCCGGCCCCGCTAGGCAGGGTATAGCCTAACTCTTGGCTGAGGTTCTCTAGATTTTCCAGAAAGAGGTCACGAGCGATAATAGAGCTGACCGCAACAGCTAGGAACTTTCCTTCAGCTTTTTCAATCAGACTTACCGGATTTGGAAAATGATTTTTTTCCTGCTTTAGATATTTTTTGTAGTTTTGCTGGCTGGTAAAGGCATCGATGACAATTTTTTCGGGATTGATGCCTTTCTGCAGCAGTAGATAAATAGCTTGATTATGTAAGGCTACTTTGACAGAGACGGCATTGTAGCCAGAAGCGATGACTTCATTATACTTCTCTGGCGATAGGAGCAGAGCTTGATGAGCAATCTTTTCTTTCAAGACAGGTGCCAGTTGGCGAATCTTGCTATCGTTCAAGGTTTTAGAATCACCGACACCCAGTTTTCTCAGAAAGTCGTGCTGGCCGGGACTAACGAAAGAAGCCACAACGGCTAGACCTCCAAAGTAGGAGCCGTTTCCGACCTCATCTGTCCCAATGAGGGTAAAATCCTGAGAAGTAGGACTAGAACTGGATTTTTCTGGTTGATGGCCAAAAAAGCCAGCGTAGTGAGCAGCTTTAGCCCCTTGAAAGAGAGCTTTTCCGGAGCTAAAGACACTGACCGTCGCCTGATCCAGCCGGAAGAAATATTGAATATGCGGGTTCTTGCTGGGAGCCAGCTGGCTCTGATATGTCTCAACAAAAGCCTGAATTTCTTGCTGTTTGGGACTGAGGGTGATACTTTCCATACCCCCTATTGTACCATAAAATGGAAAAGTCTAAAGTCATAAGATTGAAAATCCTACAAAAATTTTGTAGGAGCGCACCGCTGCTTGCAATGTCAAAAAAGATGAAAAAGAAAGTCCCTGTCTAGTTCCCAGTGTTTTAATAACTGACAAAGGGCTTCTTTTTTGATATAATACAATGAGGTGATTTTATGGCAAATTTGAATCGATATAAATTTACATTTGGAAACAAGACCTTAACTCTAACAACAGAACACGATAATCTCTTTATGGAAGAAGTGGAACGGGTAGCGAAGGAAAAATACAAGGCTATCAAAGAGCAGATGCCTGCGGCAGATGATGAAGTCCTGGCGATTTTGCTGGCGGTCAATAGCCTATCTACTCAGCTTAGCCGCGAGATTGAGTTTGACGACAAGGAAAAAGAACTAGAAGATTTTCGTCACAAAATGCTCAGTGAGCTGAGAGAAAAGTCAGGTAAATAGAGGAGAAATAATGTTTTCTATTGTTATTTTACTAATATTGGCCTGGAGCTTTTATATTGGCTACTCTCGTGGTATTGTTCTGCAGAGCTATTATGCTGTTGCAACCATGGTTTCTATGCTGGTAGCTGGAGCTTTTTATAAAAGCTTGGCTAAGTTTATCAGCCTTTGGGTGCCTTACGCTAGCGCAACTCAGGGCTCTTCGACCTATTTTTTCCCTAGCTCCCAGCTTTTTCAGTTGGATCAGGTTTTTTATGCTGGTTTGGCCTATCTCATTATCTTTACGGCTGTCTATATCCTTGGGCGCTTTTTCGGGATTTTTGCCAATCTGATTCCCTATCCCAATAAGCTGGATACCAAATGGTACAATGTGACCAGCGGAGCTATCGCTGTCTGCATCTCTATTTTTGTTTTAGGAATGTGCCTGACTATTTTAGCGACGGTGCCGATGGAGATGGTTCAGGAGCGGCTCAATAGCAGCTTCATGATTCGCTTTATTGTCAAGTATACCCCTATCACATCCAATATCCTCAAAGATCTCTGGGTGAATCAAGTTATCGGATAAAAGACGACTCAGTTGGCCTGCTAGCTGGGTTCTTTTTTACTAGAAAAGAAAATTATGAACACAAAAATTTTAGAAACCTTAGAATTTAAGAAAATAAAAGAACTTTTTGCTCCCTATCTTTTGACAGAGCAGGGGCAGCTGGAGCTGGGCCTGCTTTTGCCGACCAGCAAGAAGGAGACGGTGGCCTCGGCTTTTCTGGAAATGACAGATATGCAGCAGATTTTTGTGCAGCATCCGCACTTTAGTCTAGCTGCGACTCAGGATATTACTGCCTTGACCAAGCGCTTGGAGCTGGAGAGCGACTTGAATATTGAGGAGTTTTTGGCTCTCAAGCGCGTCTTGGCTGTGACTCAGGAACTCAAGTCCTTTTATGAGGACTTGGAAAATGTGCACTTGGAAAAGCTGGACCGTCTGTTTGAGAATCTAGCTGTTTTCCCTAAGCTACAAGGAAGTCTGCAGGCTGTGAATGATGGCGGCTTTATCGAAAGTTTTGCCAGCGAAAGTCTGAGCCGTATCCGCCGAAAAATTCAAGAAAATGAAAATCAGGTGCGGGAAATCCTGCAGGAGATTCTCAAAAACAAGGGAGAGATGCTGGCGGATCAGGTAGTGGCCAGTCGGAATGGCCGCAATGTGCTGCCTGTGAAAAATACCTACCGCAACCGCATTTCTGGTGTGGTTCACGATATTTCAGCCAGCGGCAATACCGTCTATATCGAGCCTAGAGCAGTTGTCAATCTCAACGAAGAAATCGCCAGCAGTCGGGCGGATGAACGATATGAAATTCAGCGGATTTTGCAGGAATTATCGGACCTATTCCGTCCCCATGCAGCTGAAATTGCCAACAATGCTTGGATTATCGGACATCTGGATCTGGTGCGTGCCAAGGTCCGCTTCATGCAGGAGACGGGAGCAGTGGTGCCAGACCTGTCGGAAGAGCAGGATATCCAACTGCTCAGTGTCCGTCATCCCCTGATTGAAAATGCAGTGGCCAATGACCTGCATTTCGGGCCAGACTTGACAGAGATTGTCATTACTGGGCCTAATACGGGTGGTAAGACCATCATGCTGAAGACCTTGGGCTTAGCTCAGATCATGGCCCAGTCAGGTTTGCCGATTCTGGCAGACAAGGGAAGTCGCGTCGGGATTTTCAGTCAGATTTTTGCAGACATTGGTGATGAGCAGTCCATTGAGCAGAGCCTGTCGACTTTCTCCAGTCACATGACCAATATCGTCTCTATTTTAGAGCAGGTTGATAGCGAGAGTCTGGTTCTGCTGGATGAGCTGGGAGCTGGGACTGACCCGCAAGAGGGTGCAGCTCTGGCCATTGCTATCTTGGAAGACTTGCGGCTAAGACAGATTAAAACAATGGCGACGACCCACTATCCTGAGCTCAAAGCCTATGGGATTGAGACGGACTGGGTGGAAAATGCCAGCATGGAGTTTGATACAGATAGTTTAAGACCGACCTATCGCTTTATGCAGGGTGTGCCTGGCCGCTCCAATGCCTTTGAAATTGCTCGCCGTTTAGGCTTGTCTGAACTTATCGTTAGCCATGCCCAAGAGCAGACTGACACAGACAGTGATGTCAATCGGATCATTGAGCGCCTAGAGGAGCAGACGCTGGAAAGCCGCAAGCGCTTGGATAATATCCGCGAGGTGGAGCAGGAAAATCTCAAATTTAATCGAGCCCTCAAAAAGCTATATAATGAGTTTAACCGAGAAAAGGAAACCGAGCTGAATAAGGCGCGATTGGAAGCCCAGGAAATCGTTGATTTGGCTTTGTCAGAGAGTGAGAGCATTCTCAAAAAACTCCATGATAAGTCCAGCCTTAAACCGCATGAGATTATTGAAGCCAAGGCTCAACTTAAAAAGTTGGCACCAGAAACGGTTGATTTATCAAAGAATAAGGTGCTCAAGCAGGCCAAGAAAAATCGGGCACCCAAGGTGGGAGATGATATCCTAGTCACCAGCTATGGTCAGCGGGGAACCTTGGTCAAGCAGCTCAAGGACGGCCGTTGGGAAGCTCAGGTCGGTCTTATCAAGATGACTCTAGAAGAGCAGGAGTTTAACTTACTCAAGGCTGAAAAGGAGCAGCAACCTAAGCGCAAGCAGGTCAATGTGGTCAAGCGGGCTAATACTGCTGGACCGAAAGCCAGACTGGATCTGCGCGGCAAGCGCTACGAAGAGGCCATGGAAGAGCTGGATGCCTTTATTGATCAGGCCCTCCTCAATAACATGGCTCAGGTGGATATTATCCACGGTATCGGGACCGGCGTCATCCGTGAAGGGGTGACAAAATACCTCCGCCGCAACAAGCATGTCAAGTCTTTCGGCTATGCTCCACAAAATGCTGGGGGGAGCGGCGCAACGATTGTGATCTTTAAGTAAGAAGGATAAAGAAAAATGGCTGGTTAAGCCATTTTTTGTGCTATAATGTAGGCGTATAATAGATTGGAGGAAGAAGCCATGAGATTAAAACACGCATCAGATTCTTGCACGACTATTTTGGTAGGCAAGAAGGCCAGTTACGACGGTTCAACCATTGTGGCTCGTACAGAGGATTCACAAAACGGGGTCTTTACGCCCAAGAAATTTGTCGTAGTGGAGCCACAAGACCAGCCACGCCATTATCAGTCAGTTTTGACATCTTTTGAGATGGAGTTGCCAGATAATCCAGTCCGCTATACGGCAGTGCCAGATGCAGTTCCCAAAGATGGGATCTGGGGAGCTGCTGGGATTAACAGTTATAATGTTGCTGTCAGCGCAACGGAAACGATTACAACCAATAGCCGCGTGCTGGGGGCTGATCCGTTAGTCGAGTCAGGTATCAGCGAGGAAGATATTCTTACGCTGGTTCTGCCCTATATCAAAACAGCTCGCGAAGGGGTTCTACGCTTAGGGAAAATCCTAGAGGAGTACGGCACTTATGAGTCCAATGGGATTGCCATTTCAGATGTCAATGAAATCTGGTGGCTGGAAACCATTGGGGGGCATCATTGGATGGCGCGGCGCGTTCCGGATGATGCCTATGTGACCAACCCCAATCAGCTGGGTAGTGATTATTTTGAATTTGACAATCCTGAGCACTTCCTCTGTCATCCAAATCTTAAAAACTTTATCAAGGAAAATTATCTCAATCTGAATTACTCGGATGAGGGCTTCAATCCGCGCTATGCTTTTGGCAGCCAGAAGGATAAGGACCGCCATTACAATACGCCGCGAGCTTGGGATATCCAGCGATTTCTCAATCCAGAGGTGGAGCAAGATCCAAGGAGTTTCTTCATACCTTGGTGCCGCAAGCCTTACCGCAAGATTACGATCGAAGATGTCAAGTATGTCCTGAGCAGTCACTATCAGGATTCACCTTATGATCCTTACGGAGCAGAGGGGGACCACCACAGCAGACGGGCCTTCCGGACTATTGGGATCAATCGGACCAGCCAGACAGCTATCTTGCAGCTACGCCCTAATCAACCGCAGGAAACGACTGGGATCCAGTGGCTATCCTACGGCTCCATGCCTTACAATACAGCTGTTCCTTTCTTTACTCAAGTCTCGACAACGCCAGACTACTTTGCCAATACGACGGACAAGGTTTCGACAGATTCTTTCTACTGGGCTAATCGACTCATTGCTGGGTTGGCTGATGCTCATTTTAGCAGTCATGTCGGAGACTTGGATGATTATCAGGAAAAGACCATGGCCTGGGGTCATGAAATGATTGGTCGGGTAGACCGAGCTCTGGCCAAGGGCGAGGATGTGGACTTTGAAGCTGAAAATCAAGCCATGAGCGACAAGGTGCAAGAAGCGACAGACCAGCTCTTGGAGAAAGTTCTCTTGGATGCCAGCAATCTCATGACCAATCATTTCTCACTAAGTGACTGAGGTGCTACCCGTAGCAAATATTTTTCTTTCTCTTGTTTTTGGTGTAAAATGTTATAAAAAGTAAGCTATTCAAAGGAGAAAAATTATGGTAGCAGCAGTTACAGATGCAACATTCGCAGAAGAAACAAAAGACGGATTGGTTCTGATTGACTTTTGGGCAACTTGGTGCGGTCCATGCCGTATGCAGGCACCTATCTTGGAGCAGTTGGCAGGAGAAGTTCATGAGGACGAATTGAAAATCCTCAAAATGGATGTGGATGAAAATCCAAATACTGCCCGCGAATTTGGCATTATGTCTATTCCGACCCTTCTGTTCAAGAAAGACGGACAAGTCGTTAAGCAAGTCGCAGGTGTTCATACCAAAGACCAGCTCAAGGCTATTATCGCCGAATTGAGTTAATAGCATAGCCAAAAAATCGTTACATGTCGTAACGATTTTTTCATTTAGCCGATGACAGTAAAGGTCATACAATTTTGGGAAGAGCAAGTATACTATCATAGTGTGCAAAATACTGAAGAAGTGTTTGCTCAGGCGTTTCCCTATAACTTATCATAAGCACTTATTGTGAAATGTGCAAAATTTCAAATGTTGGTAGTTGTGTGTCGGGTTTATTGGTATAAAAAGTAAAGATACATTTTTTCCATTTATCAGGATTGAAAATAACGGCTTTGCCACTTTCGTTGTTTTGCATTTGCTCGTGAATGGTAAAGGATTTTAAACTTTCAGATGCTTCTATATCAATGACTTCTAATGTAGCATATTTACTTGAGTCAAAATGATCAGATATTTCGACTGATGAAGTTATTCCGATTTCAATATTTTGCCTGCCAAACGAATTTAAAATATGATCAAAGTAACCATCAAATATGAATTTTGTCATTCCGTTGGTATTTTTCCAAATATATAGCGGACAGTAACTGTTAAATAATTGGCCTTCAGATTCTTCAGAGATTAAATAAACTTTGAAAAACAAATCGTCGAATCCATCCATCAAATGACCTGTATTTCGGACACGTTGTCTAATGATATCCATATCATAATCTGATGGTAATTTTATAGTATATTGCATTGCTTGCATTGTAGTACCCCTTTTCTAATGAACTATTGATAGTATAAATGATTTATATCATATTGAATAATACTTAAAAATGATATAATTATCATAAAAAGTGATAGGGTGTTTTAAATGAATTTTAATGATATGAACATTTTTGTGACAATCTATGAGACAAGGTCAATAAACAAAAGTTCAAAGATCTTACAATATGCGCAATCTAATCTCAGTGCTAGATTGAAGGTGCTTGAAACTGAATTAGATACAAAATTATTTTACAGAAAATATAATGGTTTAATTCCGACAGAAAGTGGAGATTTATTTTATCAATTTTGTAAGGAAACTTCTAACAATTTAGAGAAATTAAAAAAGAAATGTGAAACCTCGAAAATATCCATCTTAATTTCAGAATTATTGTTCAATCACGATATTAATAATTCACAAACAATTGATTTGAATAAAAGTGAGATCAATATCCAAAAAACTTCGGATATACCAATCATTGCTCATCAGGAAGACTTTGATAAAATTTTTTGCTTTCAAAAAATTGAAAATTTAAAGCATTATGATGAGACTATCGGGCATATCGAGTCAGTTTATGCTTGTTCGAGCAATATAAAGGCTACTGAGGAAATGCCTATATTCGTTAATAAAGATAAAAATTGCCCTTTTAGAAAACAAAGCTTAATGAAGTTTGCTCATTTAAAATCAGTTGTAGAAATTGATTCTTTTGAGAACATTATCAGCTTAGTTGAAAACGGGAAAGGAATCGCACTATTGCCTAAATGGTTAAATAAGAGAGCGAAAATCAAGCCATACGACCAAGACATCGTTCTGATTCCATTTTATCAGTATGAAAAGAAGAACCAAAGCAGGTAGCTCATTTAGAAGAAATGCTAATGCTAGAGAGGAAAACCATTTGACAAATTTCATAAATATACTTATAATAAGTGTATATAATATAAAGGAGATTTTATAATGGAATTTAGTTTTAGTTTAACCATAAAAGCATCAAAAGAAGATGTATGGGCCTACTATGAAAATATTGAAAAGTGGTATGACTGGGAAGAAGATTTAAAAAATATTACATTAAATGGTGAATTTGAGACAGGATCTTGTGGGATGATGGAACTCGAAGGAATGCCCCCAATGGAATATCAGCTGACACTTGTCAAGCCCTTTGAGGAATTTTGGGATGAAACAGCGACCCCGTTTGGAGATATCCTTTTTGGTCATCAGATCATTGAGAACGATGATGGCACTGTAAATGTCAAGCACACCGTAGCTTTAAATAGCGTAGATCAGCAACATTTGGGTTTTTTAAGCCAAGTTTTTTCAGATGTTCCTCAATCTATTTTTATTTTAAAAAATTGTTTGGAAAAATAAGAATTCTCTACTTAGCTAGAGAATTTTTTTCTTTCTCTGGCTTTTGTTGTAAAATGTTATCAAAAGTAAGCTATTAAAGGAGAAAATTTATGGTAGCAGCAGTTACAGATGCAACATTTGCAGAAGAAACAAAAGACGGACTGGTTCTGATTGACTTTTGGGCAACTTGGTGCGGTCCATGCCGTATGCAGGCACCTATCTTGGAGCAGTTGGCAGGGGAAGTCCATGAGGACGAATTGAAAATCCTTAAAATGGATGTGGATGAAAATCCAAATACTGCCCGTGAATTTGGCATTATGTCCATTCCGACCCTTCTGTTCAAGAAAGACGGTCAAGTCGTTAAGCAAGTCGCAGGTGTTCATACCAAAGACCAGCTCAAGGCTATTATCGCCGAATTAAGCTAAGTAAGAAGCCTCTGGGCTTCTTTTTTGTATCAAAAAACGTTTACATCCTTAAAATTTTTTATAAAATATTGACAAAAAGCGAATGTTCTTTTAGAATAATAGAAAATTAATAATCAACACCGAACGAAGTTTTTCAGAAAGAGGCGAGCGCCTCTGACTGTGAAATGGACGGAACTCTGGAGAGACCATGAATGGCACCGAAGGGGCAAGGCGGTTTAGAACCGCTCAAACTCTCAGGTAAAAGGACAGAGCGAAGAGGCAGGGATTTCCCTACTCCAGCACATCCAGAGTACATGTTTTGCATGTGCTCTTTCTTTTTCTCGGTGTGAAAAGGAGCTTATATCATGTTGGAAATATTGAATCGTCTGGATTCTTTGGTTTGGGGTCCGCCCCTGCTCATTTTGCTGGTTGGTACCGGTATCTATCTCAGTCTGCGTCTGGGCTTGCTGCAGATTTTTCGTCTTCCGCGTGCCTTTCGGCTAATCTTTGTATCAGACGAGGAGCATCAGGGCGATGTCTCTAGCTTTGCGGCTCTCTGTACAGCTCTAGCTGCGACTGTGGGAACGGGAAATATCATCGGAGTGGCAACGGCCATTAAAACCGGTGGACCAGGCGCTCTCTTCTGGATGTGGGTAGCTGCTTTCTTTGGGATGGCGACAAAGTATGCCGAAGGTCTCTTGGCTATCAAGTACCGCCGCAAGGATGCTCACGGAGCCATGGCAGGCGGTCCCATGCACTATATCTTGCTAGGGATGGGCGAGAAGTGGCGCCCGCTGGCCATCTTTTTTGCCCTAGCTGGTATCTTGGTGGCTCTCTTGGGGATTGGGACCTTTACGCAGGTCAATTCCATCACAGAGGCCATGCAGAATACCATTCAGTTGCATCCAGTTGTGACAGCTTCTATCTTGGCTATTTTAGTAGCTCTGGTTATTTTCAGCGGCATCCAGTCTATTGCTCGAGTATCGACCAAGGTTGTGCCCTTTATGGCGGCGATTTATATCTTGGGCACTGTGACTGTCTTAGCGGTCAATCTAGATCGTCTGCTACCCACTCTCCAGCTGGTCTTTAGCTCAGCTTTTAGTCAGACGGCTGCTGTCGGTGGCTTTGCCGGTGCGACCATCCAGATGGCAATTCAAAACGGGGTCGCGCGTGGAGTTTTCTCCAATGAATCTGGCTTGGGATCAGCCCCCATTGCAGCAGCGGCAGCTCGGACCAAGGAACCGGTAGAACAAGGCTTGATTTCCATGACCGGAACCTTTATCGACACCCTGATTATCTGTAGCCTGACAGGCTTGACGATTTTAATCACAGGAGTCTGGGATGGCAATCTCAATGGTGTGTCCCTGACTCAGGCAGCCTTTGCGACTGTTTTTGCTAATTTGGGTCCAGTTCTGCTTTCGGTCTTTCTGGTTCTCTTTGCCTTTACTACGATCCTGGGCTGGAACTACTATGGTGAGCGCTGCTTTGAGTTTCTCTTTGGGGTTCGCTATATTCGCGTTTATCGTCTGCTATTTGTCCTTATGATTGTTCTCGGTGGCTTTGTGGGTCTGGAGGCGGTCTGGATTATTGCAGATATTGTCAACGCCCTCATGGCCTTGCCCAACTTAATCGCTCTTCTGGCGCTTTCTCCTATTGTCATCAGTGAAACAAAGAAATACTTTGACAAGCATCGAAAGAACTAATTTTCGCACGTAAAAAAGCCTCTAGCTTTCTGTAATGATGGAAGTCTAGAGGTTTTATGTTGAAATTAATAACGTTTTTCTTTTGGCCAGCTGCTCATATCGGCCACAGATGTAAAGAGAACGTCAGTAGAAGAGTTGAGGGCTGTCTCGCGGGAGTCCTGAATGACACCAATAACGAAACCGACGCTGACTACCTGCATGGCCAAATCATTGGAAATCCCAAAGAGGCTGCAGGCGACCGGAATGAGCAGAAGAGAACCGCCAGCTACGCCGGAAGCCCCGCAGGCAGAAATTGCTGCTACAATACTGAGAACTAGAGCCGTTCCAAAGTCAACCCTGATGCCCAGCGTGTTGACAGCAGCCAAGGTCAGGGTATTGATAGTGATGGCAGCCCCTGCCATATTGATAGTAGCACCCAGAGGGATAGAAACTGAGAAGGTTTCTGGATTGAGTCCCAGATCCCGACAAAGCTTCATATTGACAGGGATGTTAGCTGCTGAGCTGCGCGTGAAAAAGGCAGTCACACCACTGACTCGCAAGCAGCGCCAGACCAAGGGATAGGGATTTTTCCACAGCATGATAAAGCTAATCAAAGGATTAATAACCAGAGCGACAATCAGCATGCTGGCTATCAAGACCAGCAGCAGGATACCATAGCTTTTTAGAGCCTGGAAACCTTTGCCGGAAATGGTCGTGTAGACCAGGCCTAAAATACCAAGAGGGGCTAGATTGATAATCCACTCGACAATCTTAGAAGTGATATCTGCCAAGGTTTGGAGCAGTTCCTTGCTGTGGTGGCTGGCTTCCCGCATGGCAATTCCAAAGATGACAGCCCAGGATAGGATACCGATGTAGTTCGCGGTGATGAGGGCGTTGACGGGATTGTCCACCAGCTGAAGCAGAAGATTGCTGAGGACTTGTCCGATTCCGTCTGGTGGAGAAACTTCTTGTGAGGACGAAGCCAACTCTATACTAATGGGAAAGAAGAAGTTGACCAGGACCGCTACCAAGGCCGCCGCAAAGGTTCCCAGAAGGTAGAGCAAGATGACTGTCTTCATATTGCTCTTTTGTCCTTTCTGCTGCTGAGAAAGGGCGTTTGCCACTAGAGCGAAGACTAGGAGCGGAGCGATGGCCTTGAGGCCGCCAACGAAGATTTGGCCCAGAAGTCCGATGACTTGTGCTTGGGGGAAGATGATAGCCAGCAGGACACCAATGCCAATACCGATGGAAATCCGCTTGATTAGATTGGTTTTATTCCAAATGGTGATGAAGCGATGGAGCATGTCAGTTCCTTTCTTGTCTTAGATACTTATTTTATTATACGATAGAAAGGGAGTGAAAACAATGCTAGGTCGGACTAACCATTCTATGTCCGCGTTGATTGGTCTTTGTGGTATAATGGTAGTAATCTTTTTGGAGGTAGCCTATGTCTAAGACCGGAAATGTCTTTTCCCGCTATATCCAGCAGTTTGACTGGAGCAAGATTGCAGATGACCTTTTTTCCAAGCTGGTCTCTTTACTTCTGCTTTTTATCTTATTTTACATCGTTAAGAAAATCCTGCATTTGTCAGTGACCAAGATCATTGCCCCCTCTCTCAAACTATCCAAGCAGGATGTAGCCAGACAGAAAACCATTACCCGTCTGATTGAGAATCTGCTTAATTATGTCTTGTATTTTCTCTTGATTTACTGGGTTTTATCCATCTTGGGACTGCCGGTTTCCAGCCTTTTAGCTGGTGCCGGAATTGCCGGGGTGGCCATCGGGATGGGAGCCCAGGGCTTCTTGTCGGATCTAGTCAATGGTTTCTTTATTCTTCTCGAGCGCCAGTTAGATGTTGGTGACAATGTTCGTCTAACTAACGGTCCTATCAACATCGCTGGAACAGTAATCAGTGTCGGGATTCGGACGACGCAAGTACGGGACGCGGACGGAACGCTTCATTTTGTGCCAAACCGCAATATCATGGTCGTCAGCAATTTGTCTCGTGGAGATATGCGTGTCCTGATTGACATTCCCATTTATGCCCAGACGGATTTGGACGAGATTTACCGCATTATTTCCAAGGTTAATGAAGAAGCTGTGCCAGAACATCCAGAGATTCTCAAGGAACCGGATGTCTTGGGACCGCAGATGGCTTCAAATGGCCAGTTCAACTTCCGTATCAGCATGATAGTGCAGGGAGGTATGCAGATTTCTATTTACCATATCTTCTACCGTCTTTACCATGAGGCGCTTTTGCGAGAGGGGATTGAGCTTCCGACGCTTGGACCTCTTTCAAAAGGCAAGTAATTATTGATTTAGAAAGGTCCATATGAATCAGCGAATTCAGCAGGAGATTGTCAGTGAGGACAATCTTGTTTACCGTTTAAAACGTCCTCTCCACAAGCAGGGGCTCTTTTGGGCAGCTCTGGTGTCTGGTATTATCATCTTTCTTCTGGCCTTACTCAGCATTCTCCTCGTCATCACCACGATTGGCCTTATGGAGGAAAATGACCATCTCAAGTCCCTCACAGGTTATCATAACTCGCCCTTAGAGACCTATTCCAGCCATGCTTTTGAGAAAACAGTTGAATTTTCCAGTGGACTCAAGGTGACAGTTCATTCGGCAGTGGAAGACAGCAAGCGAGTCATGAGCGATGAGTCGACAGGAGTAGCTGTCGTTGCGACCATCACGGTTGAAAATACTTCTAGAAAGTCCATTCTTGTCAGTCCCTATGACTTCGGGCTCTATGATAAGAAGGAAAATGTCTATATACTGGACGGCTCAACCTTTGACAATACCCAAATCGGCACCAATCTGGCGCCTGGCAAGTCGATCAGCTTTGACCTAATCTTTGACGGGGAAGGCGGCGATGAGGATACCTATACCGTGACCTACGAAAATGCTAAGTGGCAAAAGGAGAAAAGCAAGCCAAAGCAAGAGAAAAAGAAGGAGCAATAGGAAAAATTATCCTATTACTCTAATACCTTTGCTACTTTCCGCACCCAGATTTGAAAGTGGAGGCAGCAAATGTTATAGATGAAAGAGGATTTGAGACAAAAGTTTCAAATCTTTTTCTTGACTCTAACCTTAGGGGAGGGTGTATACTAGTGAAAACTAGAAAAGGAGATCACTATGCAAATTAATATTATTCGCTCTGATAAAGTTTATCAGGAGCTGCTTGAACTTCCATTTGATAAAAGGGAGGGCTGTTTTCGAGCGAAAATACTCGCTCCATTTGCTCCTAAATACCAAACTCAGCACATTCCTTTAAAAGCGAAGTATCCTGGAGGATTTGATGCTCTATTTCTACTTGGCTTTATGAATCAGATGCCTGGAACTCTGTCGGAAAAGGATAGACCAGCTATCGACTCTCTGAGCTCTGATCAACTCTGGCAAGACTGCCAGGATACCATCAAAAGGAGTATTGGTCTTTTTGAACAGGCTGGCTATGATTTAGAGGTTGAAGATTACCATTTTACTATTTTATTGGGCAATCCAGACAAGCCTATGCTACAGCTCAATAAGGGTTACAGCGGAGATGGTGGAATCCCAGGCTACCTCATGCTTAGTCTACTACCAAATGACTATACTTTGCCACGTGTGCAGGCGGCATTAGCCCACGAGTGCAATCACAATGTCCGCTTCCAATTTATCAAATGGAATCAGCAGACGACATTAGCAGACTGGGTAGTTAGTGAAGGATTGGCAGAGTCTTTTGCAGCTGAACTCTATGTCAAGGAGCTCATTGGACCTTGGGTAACTTCAACCAGTCCAGAGCAATTAGAGGAGATAAAGCCCATCATCTCAAGTCAGCTTCAGCTAACAGGGATGGCGGAAATGGCTCCTTATCTCTACGGTGATGAAATCGCTGAGATTCAAGGTCAAATACCAATCGGTATGCCTTATGCTGCGGGCTATGCTTATGGCTATCATTTGATACAAGCCTATCTGAAAAAGACTGGCAAGAGCATTATTGAAGCGACAGTAACATCGGCAGAAGAGATTTTAGAGGCGACGAAAGACTTTTGGCAATGACACATTTCTGCTTGAAAATCTGCCAGAACCTGATATAATGTAGGTAATTTCTGGAGGGATCAGTATGCATTATAAAAGAATTGAATTAAAAGTCACAAATCAAGGTATCCATGAGCACAAGATTTTTCAAGGTGTCAAGATTTTCAATCGTAGCAAGCTGTCCAAAGATCAGAAAAGCATTCTGACGCAGAAGCTTTACCTGACACCGAAGCAAAACATCGTTTACTATCAGCGAACAGATGTCAATTATGACCAGAACTGGCATCATAAGAAGGATTATTACGAACTAGCTTATGACCAGTTGGACAGAGAAACTGTCTTTAAGGTTTGTCAAGATTTTGACGAACTAAGTCCTTTTCTGGAGAATGAGCTGCTGGAGAAGCTAAAAGAAAAGCAGTCATCAGGCAAGTTTTTTGAAAAATTAGATATATAAAAATCCGACCGCTTTTATAAGCAGTCGGATTTCTTTGAGTTCTAGTTAAATAGTACTTAAACAGGACCTTGGGCAATCATAGCGTTGGCTACGTTTTAGAAAGCAGCAATGTTAGCGCCAGCCAGGTAGTCTTTGCCAAGTCCGTAAGTTTCAGCGGTAGTTTTAGCTGTGTTGAGGATATTTGTCATGATGTTCTTGAGACAGCCAGAGTATACCGACATCTATTCATCTGATAAGAGGGATTTTATCATCCAGATATTCATAGCTGGGTGGCCGGCAGCGTTAGAAAGTGGTTGTTGCAGTGATGTAAAACCATAGTGTTGATAGACGGCCACGGCCGTAGCCAGTTCAGTAGTGGTTTCTAGATAAAGCTGTTCATAACCTGCTAGGCGGGCTTCTTGGAATATCTGCTTTATCAGCCGACTGGAATAACCTTTGCCACGACTGTTTTTAGTGACATACAGTTTTTGTAATTCAGCAATTTTATCAGACACAGGTGCAAAGCCACCGCAGCCAACGAGATGACCTTCGTCTTCCAGAACAAAGTAAGCTGCCCTCTCTTGATGTTGATAATAGTCGGCCAAATGATCTAGATGAGAATCAAAGTAGACAGTTCCTGGTTTGTCAAGCCCGAATTCTTCTAGGCTGGCTCGAATGAGCTGCGCTACAGCTGGATTGTCTCTCACTTCCATTGGCCGTAAGTTCATGATTTGTCCTCCGATAGGATGTATCGACTAGTTAAACAATACCTTGGGCAATCATAGCGTTGGCTACGTTTTCGAAAGCAGCAATGTTAGCACCAGCTAGGTAGTCTTTGCCAAGTCCGTAAGTTTCAGCGGTAGTCTTAGCTGTGTTGAAGATGTTTGTCATGATGTCCTTGAGGCGGCCGTCAACTTCTTCGCGAGTCCATGACAGACGAAGGCTGTTTTGGCTCATTTCCAATGCGGATACAGCTACACCACCAGCGTTGGCAGCTTTGGCAGGTCCGTAGAAGATACCATTTTCTTTGTAAACAGCGATAGCATCCAGGTCGCTAGGCATGTTGGCACCTTCAGATACACAGATAACACCTTGAGCAACCAAGCGTTTAGCGGCTTCGCCATTGATTTCATTTTGAGTCGCACATGGCAGAGCAATATCATAGTTACCAGCGTAAGACCATACAGAACCTTCATGGTATGTAGCAGTTGGTTTCTCAGCTGCATATTCAGTCAAACGAGCACGGCGTTTTTCTTTAACATCAACCAAAAGATCAAAGTCAATACCATTTTCATCGATGACATAACCGTTTGAGTCAGAAACAGAGATAACAGTTGCTCCCAGCTCAGTTGCTTTTTGAAGAGCGTATTGAGCTACGTTACCAGAACCGGAAATAACCACCTTCTTGCCAGCAAAGCTTTGGCCGTTAGCTTTGAGCATTTCTTCGGTATAGTAAACCAAGCCGTAGCCTGTTGCTTCTGGACGGATCAAGCTGCCACCAAAGCCAAGAGGTTTACCAGTCAAGACACCAGCATCGAATTGGTTAAGGCGTTTGTATTGGCCATAGAGGTAGCCGATTTCACGTCCGCCGACACCGATATCACCAGCTGGAACGTCAAGAGATGGGCCGATGTGTTTTTGCAATTCTGTCATAAAGCTTTGGCAGAAGCGCATCACTTCAGCATCAGTTTTACCTTTAGGATCAAAGTCAGATCCACCTTTACCACCACCGATTGGCAGGCCAGTCAAAACATTTTTAAAGATTTGCTCAAATCCGAGGAATTTCAAGATACCTTGGTTTACAGTTGGGTGGAAACGAAGTCCGCCTTTATAAGGGCCAACTGCTGAGTTAAATTGTACGCGGTAACCGCGGTTGACTTGTACGTTACCTTCGCGGTCTACCCAAGGAACACGGAAGCTGATTACACGTTCAGGCTCAGTAATACGCGCTAGGATGTTTTCTTCGATGTATTCTGGGTGTTTTTCAAAAACGGGCTCCAGAGTATTGAGAAACTCTTCAACAGCTTGGAGGAATTCTGCCTCGTGTCCGTTGCGGGCTTTTACGGTCTCGAAAGTGCTTTGGATATATTCTTTAGCAGTTGTCATCTGTCATTCTCCTTTAAATAAAATAGTAAACCATCCTGTCGGAAGCTGCTTGCAGCTTGTGTGACGAGGATGTGTTTAAATTTTTAAAACAGGCATCTTTTAGATGTCATATTTTATTACATGGAACATTATAGCAGACTTTTTTTATCTTGTAAAGAAAAAAGTTGAATTTTCTAAAAATTTCCACAATTTGTTTTCTGAAATATTCCAGAAAATAGCTGATCGAACGGGATGTTTTCCTAACGTTAGTCAGGAATTGCCGGTTTAAAAAACGAAAAAGTGGAGTTTGGTGATATAATAGAGGAAATGAGCTAAGGGCACTCGCCTTCAGAAGAAAAAGGAGCGTTTTACTATGGTTTCTACATATACACAGATTGCTGGTTTTGCATTTGACAACTGCCTGATGAATGCAGCTGGGGTTGCCTGCATGACAAAAGAGGAACTGGCGGAAGTCAAAGATTCTGCTGCGGGAACGTTTGTGACCAAGACAGCGACGCTGGAATTTCGTCAGGGAAACCCAGAACCGCGCTATCAGGATGTTCCGCTGGGGTCTATCAACTCCATGGGCCTGCCCAACAATGGTTTGGACTACTATCTTGACTACCTGCTGGAACTCCAGGAAAGCGAACCGAACCGGACCTTCTTCCTCTCTTTAGTCGGTATGTCGCCAGAAGAAACTCACACCATTCTTAAGAAAGTGCAGGCAAGTGACTTTAAAGGCATTACTGAGCTCAATCTCTCCTGCCCCAATGTCCCTGGCAAGCCACAGATTGCTTATGATTTTGAAACGACGGAAAAAATCTTGTCAGAGGTTTTTGCTTATTTTACCAAACCGCTGGGTATCAAACTGCCTCCTTATTTTGACATCGTGCATTTTGACCAGGCCGCTGAGATTTTTAACAAATATCCTCTTAAGTTTGTCAATTGTGTAAACTCGATCGGAAACGGCCTTTATATAGAAGATGAGTCAGTGGTCATTCGTCCGAAAAATGGTTTTGGAGGTATCGGAGGTCAGTACATCAAGCCGACCGCTCTGGCCAATGTCCATGCTTTTTATCAACGCCTGAAACCAGAAATCCAAATCATTGGTACTGGTGGTGTCCTGACGGGGCGAGATGCCTTTGAGCATATCCTCTGTGGAGCCAGTATGGTACAGGTAGGAACAACCCTTCATAAAGAAGGAGTGGCAGCCTTCGAACGCATCACCTCAGAACTCAGGGCTATTATGGAAGAAAAAGGCTATAAAAATCTGGAAGATTTCCGAGGGAAATTGAAGTATATTGAGGAGTAATTAAAATACGACTGTTTAAGATTGAAGAAAGCTCCATATTTGAAGACTTTCTTCAATCTTTTTTAAGGCAACGGTAATATCTGAGAACTACTAACCTCCGCTTTTTAAAGATATTTTAAAATTGTATTACACTACGAGTAAAATAAATAATGAAGATGAATCATATCATTCAGTTCATTATAAAAGCTCCTCTAAATTTTGGAAAATTTAAGAAAAATATTACAGAGAGGTAAATAACTGTTGCGGAAATATTTTCTATGTAATCTATTTATAGTATAATAGAAGTAAGGTAGCAAGTTACAAATTAAACTAAATATTTAATATCATGAAGGAGGAATTATGAAAAGCACAAGAAGATGGTTGATAGTTTTGTTTAGCATTCTAGCAGTTATTGGGATAGTAGTAGGAGGATTTGGTATGTACCAACATCAGAAGAAACAGGAAATGATACGCATTGCAACTAGTAAAGAAGCAAGAAAGGTTTATGAAGAACATATGAGAGCGAATGATCCTAATGCTCTAACCAGAGAAGGAGTTATTCAATCTTATGAAATTGATACTGAGACATTAGAATATAATCCGATGGGGGGACTGATGGTTCGATTGTATTTTAATAACAATAAAGAGTTGGACTTTCATTTTGGATTGATAAAAAATGACAATGGAGAGTATGAAACATATGGATATACCGTATCACCTAAATTATCAGCTTTGTTAAAGGAAAATGTTAAATGAGCAAAAAATATGTGAATGAACAAAATCTTCAGACGGCTATGACTGAATATAACGATAATTCTCTTAATCGTGAAGTAAAAGATCAGTATGATAGAAGTGTTGGCACAGTCTCTCAAGTTTACGATAATACTGGTCACGTTGCTCTTCCTTCTTATTATGGAACTCCAGAATCATCAATCATCAATCCAGTTGTGACAACGACTTCTGGTGCTGGTGAGCAAGTCTATGCTGTAGTTGATAATCCAGAAGTTCCAGCTGAGCAAGTTCAGGAAGTAACCGTTCTTTTTCGTGGCTCAACCGCTCCAGATAAAATAGGGACCAATCCTGGAGATGTATGGAATGATTGGATAGAAAATGATGCTCTCCTTGCTCTTCGTGTATGGTATCAAGAAAGTAAACCTTCTTTTCTTAGTAACGACCGTTCAACGGGACAATTGAAAGCCTCCTCGAGAGCCTTAAAGGATATTATGGAAAAATATCCAAATGCTAAGATTAATATTTATGGCCACTCACTAGGCTCTATGGATGCCCAATATTCAATGGCTGATTTATCACCTGAGAATATTAAGAGAATCCAGAAAGCTTATATCTATAATGGCCCCAATGTCTATGGGATTTTAAGTGATAAGCAACGAGAAACTGTTGATTTGATTAAAGATAGGATAAAGAACTATGCTGATCCAAAAGATATGATTAGCATGGTAGGCAGAAAGATTGAGAAAGGAAGTGATGGATCAGTTGGAATTGTTCACTTTGTAGAGAGTAGAGAGGTAGGCTTTGTTGGTCAACACATGACTAACGGTTATCAATTGGATGAAAAGGGAAATATTATACTCAAAACAAGCACAGAAATGCAACCAATAAAAGAACTTGTTGCTATACAACTATCTGCATTTGAAAGGCATAAAAACACCCTTGCTTCAGATGGTTACTCTAGTAATGAGAAAATTTTTTTAGATAGTGAACAATCTTCAATTATTGCTTCTGGTCTGGATAGTGCTGCTCAAGCAGGTTTGACAAGAATTAGTCTAGCAAGGAATGAGGCTATAATGCAGATGGAAAATTTTTATGATTTATCTAAAACAGCTTTAGAAACAACCTGTACTGCCTTGAGTGCTGGCGAGATTGAGACAATTTTAATTAGTGAGGGTGTCAGTAAGACGGATATCGTGGAACCTTTACGTAGTCATTTTGATGCTGAGGTTACAAAAGCAACAGCTATTGCCACTGCTTTTTCAAATGTCCGATCAGACATCGAAAGTGCGATCAAAAAAATGACAGAAGAGGATGCCCAATTAGCAGGAGATTTTAATCAATGGAGCAAGATTTGATTTATCGTTCGTTAAGAGCGAAAGAGAGTGAGTTAGAGGAGCTAGAAATCTTCTATCGGAGAAATAAGCGAGAGCTTGCTAATAAATGGAATGATATTGATGAAATCTTTCGTTTCAGAACGACTTTGATTAATCAAGAAGCTGAACAAGCTCGTCAATTTGTGAGAACCATGAAAGTATCAGATTCTTCATTTCTAAATGGTTATTACAATAAACTGACTGAATTTTTAGATGAGACTGAACTTGCTCATAAAATAGAACAAGGAAAGTTAGAAGTAGAAGAGGAAGATTTGCGAGAAGCTTTTTATAAAAAACGAGCCTTATATGAAGAAGATATTGAAGAATTGAGGAGAGAATATGCAAAAACCTTTGAGTGAACTGAATGCCTTTGGCGATACCAAGGATTTCATGAAGAAGCTTGAAACAAATCGCATTAAGCTCTTTTGGGTGCCGATGATGAAGGCAGAGAAAGAAAAGATTAAGAAAGCAGGTGAAGACGAAATAAGAAAGGCTGCTAAATCAACAAAAGAAACGATTGAAAATCTATATAATAAATTAGATACTTCAGAAAGTATGATGGGTGCTATGGCTAAAAAAGTGAAGCAAGTTGTCGGTGAGCAAAAAAATAAATATGATGAGATTCTGCCTGTATAATAGTGGTTATAGTCAGTAGCAGAAATCATTTTTGAGTTGAATCACTATAAAATTTACTCCTTTTATGAGAAAATAGACGCAAAGAAATGAGGTGCTTTTATGGCAGAAATTTATTTAGCAGGTGGATGCTTCTGGGGATTGGAAGAGTACTTTTCTCGCATTGAGGGTGTGGAGGAAACGACAGTGGGCTACGCCAATGGACAAGTAGAAACAACCAACTACCAGCTGATTCACCAGACGGACCATGCAGAAACAGTTCATCTAATCTATAATGAAAAGCGAGTCAGCCTGCGGGAAATCCTGCTCTATTATTTCCGAGTTATTGATCCTCTGTCGGTCAATAAGCAGGGAAATGATGTGGGGCGTCAGTATCGGACGGGCGTTTACTATACGGATCAAGCCGATAAGGCGGTCATTGAGCAGGTCTTTGCTGAGCAGGAAAAGCAGCTGGGACAAAAGATTGCTGTTGAGCTAGAACCTTTGCGCCACTATGTCCTAGCTGAGGACTATCATCAGGATTATCTCAAAAAAAATCCCGGTGGCTACTGTCATATCAATGTCAATGATGCCTATCAGCCCTTGGTCGATCCTAGCCCATACGAGAAACCTACAGATGCGGAACTAAAAGAGCAGCTGACGGAAGAGCAGTATCAGGTGACCCAGCATAGTGCGACAGAGCGCCCTTTCCATAATGCCTACAATGCCACTTTTGAAGAAGGAATTTATGTAGATGTGACGACTGGTGAGCCCCTCTTTTTTGCTGGAGACAAGTTTGAATCTGGCTGCGGCTGGCCTAGCTTTAGCCGGCCGATTGCCAGAGATGTTCTAAAATACTATGAAGACAAGAGTCATGGCATGGAGCGGATTGAAGTGCGCAGCCGTTCTGGTAATGCCCATCTGGGCCATGTCTTCACTGACGGTCCAGAAGCAGCAGGCGGCTTGCGCTACTGCATCAACTCAGCAGCTCTGCGATTTATTCCGAAAGAAAAAATGGAAGCAGAAGGATATGGCTATCTGCTGACCTTCATGCAGTAAAAGGGCATAAAATCAACTCAAATGCTTCAAATCGTTATATAATTTTTTTATCACGGCGATAAATTATTTATATAAGCCAAGTCTCCTTTAACATGGTAAAATGAGAAGTAATCTTATAAAATAGAAGATTTAGAATTTTATCCATTAAAGGAGAATAAATGATGAATTTGAAAAAAATCTTTTCAGTAGGCTTAGTCGGCCTTGCAGCCTTGGGTTTGGCAGCTTGCGGCGGAGGTGCAAAAAATAAAGATGCTGCTAGTGATGATAAAAAAATCTTGGTAGTTGCTTCGCCAGCACCTCATGCTGAGATTTTGGAAGCGGCTAAACCGATTTTGAAAAAAGAGGGCTATGATTTAGAAGTTAAAATTGTCAATGATTATGTGACACCTAATAAACTAGTCTTTGATGGTGACGCAGATGCAAACTTCTTCCAGCATACTCCCTACTTGAATAAATTTAACAAAGAGAATAATGAAAATTTGGTAAGTGTGGGGAATGTTCATATTGAGCCAATGGCGTTATATTCTAAGAAATACAAGTCTATCAAAGATTTGCCAAACGATGCTGTAGTATATGCTTCAACCAATCCTGCTGAAGTAGGTCGCTTTATTGATCTTTTTGTCAAAAATGGTTTGATGAAGATTAAAGATGGGGTAGATCCAGTCGATGCTCAGTTGAAAGATATTGTTGAAAATCCAAAGAATATCCAGATCAAAACAGAGATTGCTCCAGAATTGTTGGTACAAACCTATAACAATGATGAAGGAGATGCAGTTATTATCAACTCAAACTTTGCTATTGATGCGAAGCTTTCTCCAGTCAAGGACTCTATTGCTCTTGAGGATAGTGAATCACCATATGCAAATTTGATTGCTGTTAGACCAGCTGACAAAGATTCCGAAAAAATCAAAGCGTTGATTAAGGTATTGCAAGGTGATGAGATTCAAAAATTCATCAAGGATAAATACAAGGACGGATCAGTTATTCCAGCAAAATAATGAGATATAAAAGACGAACGCTTGGAGGCGACTCTGACTTACATCAAGCACAGATTTCCTCCTAAGTTCGTTTTTTTCATAGAATAAGCTATTTTATCCACTCTATGTAAGAAAATGAATGATTGCGCATCATGAAAAAATGAAAGGACTAATAATGATTCGTATTGAGAATGTATCTAAGTATTACCATACCAAGCAAGGTTTGGTAAAGGCTGTTGATGATGTTTCACTAGATATCCAAACAGGTGAGATTTATGGGATTATAGGCTTTTCTGGCGCAGGAAAGAGCACTTTAGTTCGCTTGCTGAATGGTCTTGAAACGGTTAGCAAAGGTACTGTAACCATTAACGATAAAAATATTAGCAGCCTGAAACGGAAAGACTTGTTAGAAGCACGTAAAAAGATTGCGATGATTTTCCAGCATTTCAATTTGCTCTGGTCTCGAACAGTGGAGCAAAACATTGCCTTTCCGCTGGAAGTTGCGGGAGTTCCTAAGGATGATCGTCTTAAACGTGTCAATGAGTTGATCGAGTTAGTAGGTTTAAAAGGGCGAGAAAAATCATATCCAGCTCAATTATCTGGTGGTCAGAAACAGCGTGTAGGGATCGCTCGTGCATTAGCTAATAACCCAGAAGTTCTTCTTTGTGATGAGGCAACGAGTGCATTAGATCCTAAAACAACCGATGATATACTGAGACTTCTAGTGGATATCAATAAGAAACTTGGACTGACTATTATTATGATTACCCATGAGATGCATGTGGTCAGTCAGATTTGCCATAAGGTTGCCGTTATGGAGAATGGGCGTGTAGTCGAAGAAGGGCAAGTCATTGATGTCTTTAAGAATCCTCAGCAGGAAATCACCAAACAGTTTGTCGGAGAAGAATTTGCGGAAGATGACCTGACACATGTCTATCATCATCTAGAAAAATCGCTAAAATCTGGAACTCTGGTTCGCATCCAATATCTGGGAGATAAGACAGCAGAAGGCATGCTTTCGAACGTTATTCGGGATTTGGATGCTACGATTACGATTCTGCAAGCCAAAGTCAATGTAACCCAAAAAGGCCCGTTGGGCTCCATGGTTATTGTGGTCGAAGAAAATGAAGAAAAGACACACGAAGTTCTGGATCGTTTCCGTCAGGCTGGTGTCAGTGTGGAGGTGTTAGATAATGTTCGCTAGTGTAGAACAAAGAGGGTTCTTGGCTCTCCTGAACGAAATGTTGAGTTTTAAAAATGTTGTTTGGGAAAATTTAATTGTTGCTATTCAAGAGACCTTGTATATGACTCTGGTATCAACATTTTATGTCTTTGTTATAGGATTGATTTTGGGATTATTTCTCTATCTTACAGGTCCTAACAAAGTTCTAGCCAACAGGTTTGTTAATTTTTTACTGGCAGGGATTATTAACGTATTTCGTTCCATTCCTTTTATCATCCTTTTGGTCTTATTGATTCCTTTTACTCGTTCAATCATGGGAACAATTATTGGTCCGGAAGGCGCCATTCCAACTCTGGTTATCAGCGCGGCTCCATTTTATGCCCGCTTAGTTTCTATTGCTCTAAATGAAATACCGTCTGGCGTCATTGAGGCTGCAGAATCTATGGGAGCTAATACTTTTCAGGTCATTTGGAAAGTGCTAATTCCAGAATCTTTACCTGCACTTGTTTCTGGTATTACTGTAACTGCTATTGCTCTAGTAGGGTCAACTGCTATTGCTGGGGTAATTGGTGCAGGTGGTCTTGGTAACCTTGCTTATCAAGTTGGCTTTACTCGGAATATGCAAGATGTTATTTTTGTATCAACAGTTTGTATTTTGATATTGGTATTTATTATTCAAATTCTTGGTGACTTCGTTACTAAGAAAGTTGATAAACGTTAAGTTGGTTTTGGAGAGCTCCATATGGGGCTCTTTTTAATGCCATAATTGTATAAAAAGACTTGCGCAATTAGATTAGGCTTGTTATAATAGCTAAAATCTCTTGAAGCCAAGTATTGGGAAAGTGAGGATATGGCGGATGAAAGCTTATACAAATGTCAATCTGGTGACCTGTGACAGCCAATTTCATGTTTACCGGGAAGGGCTATTGGTGATTGAGGACGACCGCATTGCCTACTGTGGTCCCTATGATGAAAGCTGGCTAGGGAAATGTAGTGAAACAGTGGATTATGAAGGTACTTGGATCATGCCAGGGCTGGTCAACTGTCATACTCACTCGGCCATGACCTTGCTACGCGGGATTCGTGATGACAGTAATCTGCATGAATGGCTAGAGGACTATATCTGGCCGGCAGAAAGTCAGTTCACATCGGATCTAACGACCCAGGCTGTCCAGCTGGCTCTGGCTGAAATGCTGCTGTCAGGAACAACAACTTTTAACGACATGTATAATCCTCAGGGAGTAGAGATTGACCGGATTTATCAAACTGTGCGGCAGTCTGGTATGCGCTGCTATTTCTCACCAACCCTCTTTAGCTCAGAGGCGGAAACTGCAGAAGAGACTCTGGCTCGTACTCAGGCCATTATTGAGAAAATCCTCTCCTATGACGATGAAGATTTTCAGGTTATGGTGGCGCCTCATTCGCCTTATGCCTGTGACGAAGAGTTGCTCAAGGGCAGTCTTGAGCTAGCGCGTGAACTGGATTTGAAGCTTCATATCCATGTGGCGGAGACACAGGATGAAAATAAAATCATACTGGAGCGCTATGGCAAACGGCCTCTGGCTTTCTTAAAGGGTTTGGATTACTTGGAGCAGCCAGCAATTTTTGCTCACGGAGTTGAACTGAATCCGTCAGAGATTGCGGATTTGGCGGCTTCACCAGTCAGCATCGCCCACAATCCTATCAGCAACCTCAAGCTGGCTTCCGGTGTAGCTCCGGTGACCGACTTACTAGCCGCTGGGGTGACCGTTGGCTTAGCGACAGACTCTGTCGCTTCCAATAATAATCTGGACATGTTTGAAGAAGGCCGGACAGCTGCTCTCCTTCAGAAGATGCGGGCAGGCGATGCAACCCAGTTTACGATTGAGCAGGCCTTGAAAGCTTTGACTATTGAAGGAGCCAAGGCGTTGGGATTGGATAACAAAATCGGTAGTCTGGAAGCGGGCAAGCAAGCCGATTTCATTGTCATTCAGCCTAAGGGACGGCTTCATCTCTATCCTTTGGAAAATATGCTGTCTCATCTAGTATACGCAGTCAAGGGCAGCGATGTTCAGGATGTCTACATTGCAGGGCAGCAGGTTGTCCGAAATGGCCAAGTGCTGACCGTTGATGTAGGAAATTTTGTGTAAGTGTAAAAGCTTAAAATGGAAGTGAGGAACAAGCCTTGCTTCCATTTGTTTTTATAAAATTTGACAAATTGTTAAGAAAACGCTTGCAATTTCTCTGGCTTCTGATATAATGGACTTATGGATTGTTACTGGTCAAGCAGGCAAAACCTAAGCAAATACGAGATATGAAGCAGTTTCTTGCTTTCTATTTGGTGTGTGTTTAGGTTTTTTTCGTGCCCTATTTTCCGGGAATAGGAACAGACTGCTAACCTAAAAAATACAAGGAGGTTCCATTATGGCTAAAGACTATACTGAATTAGCTCAGGATATTGTTGCCCATGTAGGTGGCAAGGACAACATCACAAAACTGGTACACTGCGTGACACGCTTGCGTTTTTCTCTAAAGGATGAATCTAAAGCAGATACAGACTATCTGATGAAGCGCGACGGAGTTGTAACGGTTGTCAAGGCTGGTGGTCAATACCAAGTTGTTATTGGCAATCATGTGCCTGATGTCTATGAAACTGTGCTCAAGGTTTCTGGTATTTCTGGTGAGGGCAGTGTTGATGCAGATGATGACGCTGTAGAAGGAAATCTGTTTGACCGCTTCATTGCGCTCGTATCCGGTCTCTTCCAGCCGATGCTTGGTACCTTGTCAGCAGCTGGTATGATAAAAGGTGTGGTAGCTATTATGGCAGCCTTAGGCGTTTCCAAAACAGATGGTGCTTATGTTGTTCTCAATGCAGCCGGTGATGGTATCTTCCAGTTTCTTCCTTTGATTTTAGCTATTACATCTGCTAAACGGTTCAAGATGAATCAGTTTACCGCTTTGGCTATCGGTTTTGCTTTGGTTTATCCAAATATCGCAGCTAGTTTTACAGCAGAAAAACCGCTTTATACACTTTTTGCAGGTACACCGATCGAGTCTCCGATTTTCTCGACTTTCTTTGGTCTTCCTATTATCTTCCCTGCATCTAGCTACCTATCAACAGTCCTTCCAGTGATTACAGCTGTTTGGGTTGGGGCCAAGATTGAAAAAGGCTTTAAAAAGATCATTCCCGATGTTGTCAAAGTCTTTATCGTACCATTCTTTACCCTTTTAATTACAGTGCCACTGGCCTTTCTGGTCATCGGTCCGGTTATGAGCTGGGCTTCTGATTTGGTTGGTGCTCTCTTTACAGGAATCTATGACCTTAGTCCGGTGCTGTACGGTATCGTCCTAGGGGCTGCTTGGCAGGTTCTGGTCATGTTTGGTCTTCACTGGGGCTTGGTACCGCTAGCAATCTTGGAGCTCCAAAAAGGTCCGGGGGTCATCCTTGTTGCCACTATTGCGATCTGTTTCGCTCAGGCAGGTGCCCTGCTTAATATCATGATGCGTACCAAGGAAGATAAGGTTCGTCAGCTTTCGATTCCAGCTTTCATCTCATCTCTCTTTGGTGTGACGGAGCCAGCTATTTACGGGATCACGCTCCCTATGCGCTTGCCATTTATCATGACCTGTATTTCTGGAGCGCTGACTGGTGCGTATCTAGCTTTCTTTGATGTCAAAATGCAGGTTATGGGAGGTATGGGACTTTTTGCCATTCCATCCTTTATTGAAGCTGGCAATAGCATGACTTTGATTCACTTCCTCATTGCCATTGTGGCAAACTTTGTGCTAGGTTTTGGCCTGACTCAGCTGGTCAAGATTCCAAACCTTTTCGGTGCTCCGTCTGAAAAAGATGCTACTCCGTCTTTAAATGTTGAAAACGAAAGAGTCTCTGACGGAGCTACTGAGCAAGTCGTGACAAGCCCATTAGCTGGCGAAATAATCGCTCTTGAGGATACTCCAGACGCAGTCTTTGCCAGCGGAGCTATAGGCAAAGGAGTTGCCATTGAGCCAAGTGTTGGTGAAGTAGTGGCCCCTGTTGATGGAGTCATTCGCCTGCTCTTCCCTACCAACCATGCAATCGGTTTAGCTACGGATGATGGAGCAGAACTGTTGATTCACGTCGGTATGGATACAGTAGCCCTTGACGGAAAAGGCTTTACAGCCCATGTTGTCCAAGGCTCTAAAGTCAAGAAAGGACAGCTTTTGCTTAGCTTTGATATCGATACTATCAAGGAGGCTGGTTATCCAGTGACAACTCCAATCATTGTTACTAACACAGCTAATTATAAGCAGATTGAAGTCCTTGCAAAAGGAGAAGTTCAGCTCGGCAATCAGCTATTAGAATTGAAAAAATAGAAAATGAAGCAGGAGAATGGTGGAAGCATGCCGCAATTTGGAGATTGTAGCACGCTTCTCCCCGCTCCTGCTTTTTGCTTCGCTTTCCTTTTGACGGTAAAAATAGTACAATATAGTAAATATTGATGCACTATTATCAAGTAAGAAAAAGTGGAGAGATGTGATGAGTAAAAAATTTCTTTGGGAGAAGATTCGGACTTTTTTTCAGGAACTTTGGAAAAAGATATCGGATTTTACTGCGGAACATAATCTGCTGGCAGATGCTTACCATGCTTGGCGGGACTGGTTTAAGGAACTTCCATTTCCTCGTCCCAAAATCTTTAAAAAACAGCTTAGCAATCGCCAGTTTGTCGGAGTACTTTTGACCGTAGTAGGGCTGTCAGCCAGCTTAATCCTCTTGTCAGAACATTTGCAGGATTTTACCTTTCGGTCTCCTAGTAAGAAAGAGCAGCAGTCAGGTTCTTCTCAGGATCAGACGGTTCGTATCATGGCGACTGGGGATTTACTTTATCATGACGGTCTTTATCTGAGTGCTCAGAAAGAAGACGGCACTTATGATTTTTCTGAGAATTTCCACTATGCCAAGGAATGGCTTCGGCAGGGTGATTTGGTCTTAGGAGACTTTGAAGGCACGATTCGGCCGGACTATCCCTTGAATGGCTATCCGCTTTTTAATGCTCCAGAAGCCGTAGTTCCAGCAATCAAGGATGCTGGCTATCAGGTGATGGACCTGGCTCATAATCACATTTTAGACTCTGGCTTGGAGGGAGTTTTCACTACAGCTCAGGCATTTGAAAAAGAGGGAATCACTCCCATCGGTGTTTATCCGCATGAAAGCCGCAGTCAGGCACCGCTCTTGATAAAGGAAGTCAAAGGCATTAAGATTGCACTGCTGGCTTACTCCTATGCTTACAATGGCATGGAGGGGCTGCTCAGTCAGGAAGACTATGATAACCGTCTGTCCGATCTGGATGAAGAAAAGATGCGAGCCGAGATTGAGCGGGCAGAAAAGGAAGCAGATATTACAGTCGTCATGCCTCAGATGGGGATAGAGTACCAGCTGGAGCCGACAGAGGAGCAGATGACCCTCTACCATAAAATGGTTGACTGGGGAGCAGATATCGTCTTTGGAGGGCATCCGCATGTGGTTGAGCCGGCAGAGATTTTAGAGAAAGATGGCCAGAAGAAGCTAATCATGTATTCTATGGGGAATTTCATTTCCAATCAGCGTATTGAAACCATGGAGGGAATTGAAAATGCTCATTGGACCGAGCGCGGAGTGCTGATGGATGTTACCATTGAAAAGACACCAAAGGGCACACAGATAAAAAGTGCCCAGGCTCATCCGAGCTGGGTCAGCCGAGTTGAAAAGGGCACTACTTCAGCAGACGGTCTTCCTTTATACACTTACCAGACCTGGATTTTGGACGACTTTGTCGAAGGTGGCAAGTATCGAGACAAACTGGATCAAGAAAGCAGAGCACGGATTGATACCGCCTATCAGGAAATGAAGTCTCATGTTGGACTGAATTGGCCGGGGCAATAAATTGCTTGAATATGATTTTAGCCAGATTGGATTTACCAATCTGGTTTTTGCTGTTTTGAAATTTAAGATTTTGTTATAATTAAAAAGGATTATAGAACTGTTAATGAATGAAACTGACCGCTTTCGAGTTCGTCTATTATTTTGACTTATTTGATTGGAAAGAAAATGAAATGCATCTTGGTTTGTGGCTGCTTTTGTATTTTATACCTACGCTTATCTTGTTTTTGTTGCTAGTGTGCTCCCTGGTTTTGATGATTTTCTGCCTGTTTTTGCGGAGAAATTTCTTCAAAGAAAAGCAGGGGCGCAATTTGCTGCTAGCTATTTTTTGGCTGGGGCTCTTCAATCTCCTGCTGAACTTGCTAGTATAGAAATGATTGGATGATAGGAACTAGCTTTATCCTTGTTCGTTGAAACTAAATATTGGTTGAGAATTAAAGAAAGGCGAAATATGAATTTTTTTGAACAACTTTTTCTTTTAATAGACTTTTTAATTCACTTTTTACCACTCTTATTTATCTTTGTTGTTTTTATCGTTTCATGGATAGTTTATATCTGTATAAAGAAACCTTTCTACAAAAGCATTTATGGGAAATTGATTAGTCTACTCTTTTTGGGAACCTTGATTTGGAATCTGGTTTATTTTGTCGAAGAAGATCATGGCGGCTCCTATCAATTAGTCAAATTAAAGCCAGGCGAAGCTGTTTATGTAAAGATTAAAAAGCCTTATCTTGACCTAATAAAGGGTTCAGGAGTCAGTGTTTTAAAATTTAAAGATAAAACAGATGGGAAAATTAGAATTTATGATTCTTATTTGAGAGAGCAGATAGATGAAAATGAGTATATCTATGATGCAGAAAAAAAGTCTGTTCACTACTATAATGAAAAGGATGGGGGGATAACAATCCCAAACGAACAGGCTTTATCCGATTTAGGTGTTGAGTTTAACGAAAACTATAGCATTGATGTCAACTTTACCCAAAATAGAACGTTTGTTTTTAGTGTAAGCGACAGTGATCAAGATATCACTGTCCAAAACGAATCAGATAAACCCATATCTTTTTATGTCAAAGCCTATCACAGAGTCTATGGCTCAGAAGGCAGGGACCGAGATATAGAATAATATCTTACAAAACATGGTGCTGTTTCAATACTTCTTATAATATTAGCATTACAAAAAACGAATACCTCAAAGTTCATTTAGCTTAGCAGGTATTCGTTTTTTTATTTTCTATTTTAGTGCTTCATTTCTTCCGATACTGGCTTGGTGTCATTTGGTAGTATTTTTTGAACTGGCGGTTGAAGTTGGATAGGTTATTAAAGCCTGCTTGGCTGGAGATTTCCAGTACAGAGAGATTAGAGTGTTGCAGGAGTTCGGCGGCCTTGCGCAAGCGGAATTGGATCAAGTACTCAATGCAGGAAACGCCCAGATGCTTCTTGAAGAAGTTCATGAAATGGGTGGAGCTGTAGCCGCAAATGCCAGCCAGTTGGTCAATATTCAGGTCTTCTTGGTGGTGGGCATTGATGTAGTCAATGATAGAGCGAATCTTTTCTTCCTTGCGGTAGCCTTCGGGTGACAGGTCTTTGGAAATGACATAGTCATTCTCAAAGAGCAGGTAGAAGAGCTGGTTGAGCTGGGCTTTGAGCTGAAACTCGTAGTGAGATTTGCGGAAATAGCCTGTTTCCATAGCTGCTAAGAGGCACTGGCGAATCTCCGCATAGGCTGTATCATTGGGCTTGATCACATGAGTCAAGTCCAGCTGACCATTGTAGAGGGGCTGCAGATAGTTGATGCTGGCCTGATCCATGGCAGAGTAGCCCATCAGATCCAGATGGAAATTAATAGCGTCCATATAATGGCGCTCGTCGTTGATGGGGTGGATGGAGTGCAGGGCATTGGGGCGAATCAGGATAATATCACCTTTTTCACTGTTAAAGTAGTCGTCGTCAATATGAAATTGTGCTTTTCCTTCATGGACATAAATCATTTCAACATCGGTATGCCAGTGGAAAAGAATATCTGGATGACCATTTTCAGTGATGGTGCGGGTCAGAGAATAAGGGGTTCCTTGGTTTTTAAAAACGGTATTTTTATGTAGTTGGCCTAAATCAATCATGGGGACACTCTTTCATAGAATAGTACAATTTATTAAGATAATTGTGTTAGAAAATATGTTTGACAACTATTATAATATAAATATAAAAAAAACGAAAGCGAGAAAATGCAAATGGGTAAATTTCCGCAGAATTTCCTCTGGGGTGGTGCAACTGCAGCCAACCAGTATGAAGGCGCCTATAATCTGGATGGAAAAGGCCTGTCTGTTCAGGATGTGACTCCAAAAGGCGGAGTGCCAGCCAAGCCAGGTGATTGCAACCCTTTGATTACCGAGGAGCCGACAGCAGATAATCTCAAGCTGGAAGGGATTGATTTCTATCATCGTTACAAGGAGGACATCGCCCTCTTTGCGGAGATGGGTTTCAAGGTTTACCGGACTTCCATAGCCTGGTCTCGGATTTTTCCAAATGGGGACGAGCTGGAGCCCAATGAAGCTGGTCTGCAATTCTATGACAATCTTTTTGATGAACTGGCTAAATATGGCATTGAGCCGCTGATTACCCTGTCTCACTATGAAACGCCCCTGCATTTGGCGTGTCAATACAATGGCTGGGCCAACCGTGATTTGATTGGCTTCTACGAGCGCTATGTTCGCACGGTTTTTACCCGCTACAGGGACAAGGTCAAGTATTGGCTGACCTTTAATGAAATCAACTCTGTTCTCCATGCGCCCTTTATGAGTGGCGGCATTGCCACGCCAGCTGAAGAGTTATCCAAGCAGGACCTCTATCAAGCGGTCCATCATGAGCTGGTGGCGTCTGCCTTAGCAACGAAGATTGGTCATGAGATCAATCCTGATTTTAAGATTGGCTGTATGGTTCTCGCCATGCCGGCCTATCCCATGACACCTAAACCTGAAGATGTTCTGGCAGCTCGGGAATTTGAAAATCAAAACTACCTCTTCTCTGATATCCATGCGCGTGGAAAATATCCAGCCTATATCAATCGTTTCTTCAAGGAGAATGGGATTGAGATTCAGTTTACGCCGGGCGACAAAGAGCTTTTAGCTGAAAATACTGTAGACTTTATTTCCTTCTCCTACTACATGAGTGTGGTTGCGGCTCATGATCCGGAAAATTATTCTTCCGGCCGAGGCAATCTTCTAGGTGGCATCCTAAATCCTCATCTGGCTAGCTCAGAATGGGGTTGGCAGATTGACCCAGTCGGCCTGCGCTTGGTGTTAAATAGCTTTTATGACCGCTATCAGCTCCCTCTCTTCATCGTGGAAAATGGTCTCGGTGCCAAGGATGTCTTGGTGGATGGTCTAACTGGCCCAACGGTTGAAGATGACTACCGCATTGATTATCTTAAACAGCATTTGCAACAGGTAGGAGAAGCGCTGGAAGATGGCGTAGAACTGCTAGGTTACACAACTTGGGGCTGTATTGACCTGGTTTCAGCCAGCACGGCAGAACTCAGCAAGCGTTACGGCTTTATCTACGTTGACCGCAACGATGACGGTAGCGGAACTCTAGCCCGTTATAAGAAAAAATCTTTTGATTGGTACAAAGAAGTCATCGCGACGAATGGAGACAGTCTCTATCAGGATTGAATGACTTAAACAAAATAGCTCCTTATAAAATAAACCAAGTCCTATCTGGCTTGGTTTTTTCTATATTTTAAGCTGAGAATTGCTTGATCCCTCTTGATTTTAAAAGCAAGATGAGGGAAGGCAGTAGTTTGAGGGAAGCTGTCTCTATAAAAAATAAGAATTTATTCGCAAAATTGCAGATGTATGAATACGTTTACAAAAAACAAAGACGCCTCAAATAAAATATGGTATAATATGTTAAGAATATCTATTTCAGGAGGGAAAATCATGAGTAGGAAAATCCGTTTCATTTCTCTGCTTACTCTGTTGATTTGTTTTCTGATGGGCTGCAGTCTTTTTCAAAAGAATGGTGGCGGTACGGGAGAGCAAGGCGGCCAATTTTCGGAAAGTGTTCGTAAGCTGAGAGAAAAATACAGCAAAAATACTCCTTATGATGTCCAAGAAAAGGTCATTCAGATCAAGGAAAATGAGCCTATTACATTTCCGACAGAGGTACAAAAACCTAACGATTTTGAGACACTGCCACGTGCAGGACAGACTGAGTTGATTTCTTCCTTTGAAATTTATGGGGACAGCAACTTACGAGCTATTTTAGGGGGCGACTTTAAGCTGAATGATAAGCGGCAGATAGTGATTGAGCCAGCTTATCATTTCTCTGCTACTAGAGTGGAGGCAAATGGAGAGCATACGGAATATGGTCTAGCCAAGCAAGGTGAGAGCTGGGGTGTTTTTGATACGCTCTATCTGTTGCAACGGGATGATGAGCGCACAGGTAAAAAGCTTAAAAAGCCAAAACTTTGGATCGTTAAGATAGATAAGAAAGGGCGCGATAAGCTAGCTCTGAAGACCAAGAGCGGTCTGCTCGGAGATGGTCGCTTGCAGCTGGAATGGACCGAAGTACCGGGAGCGGACTCTTATTCCATTATAAAAAGAGAGTATGTGACCATGCCTGGCAGTGATACCAAGACAGGTCTTTATAACTATAAAGAGGTCGATCGGGTCACTTCGACAGTGTATCGGACAGATTTGCCTACCCACTATGATAGCCGCAACGGCGGCCGTTCCGGTGATGATCCGATACTTGCCAGACAACGGTTGCTGCAGGCTTACGACCAGGATTACAGTAAGAAAACGGTTGAGAAAAAGCCTTATGAACTCCTTGTTGTTCCCCTCAAAGACAAAGAAGCTTTAGGCACTATCAGTAATCCTATCTCATCTGATAACTTTGCGAAATTGATGCCGAATCAAATCGATTTTCGGACTTTTTCTGACCAGGTTTCCGCTCTGCGGCAGAAGGGAAACATTCCTGAAGAAGCACCACTGCAGATGATGGATGGCCAGATTCAGAACTTTCCAATCGTCTATGAAAAAATTGAAAAAGAAGGCCGGGATGTCAGATGTCTGGTCTCTATCAAGGGCATGCCTACTGTCAAAACGGACTTTTTCATTGAACAGGCCAGTGTCGAAGAAGTGCAGCCTGTTGTAGATAGGCATAATGAAAAGGTCAATAAAGAGGAAAGCAAGTCGGGTGTTTCAGATAAATATATCAGTGTAGAACAGGCTGACCTGGATCTCAAGGGTAAAACAGTCGTTCATGATGTTAGTGATATTGAGGAAAGAGTGGCAGCCAGAAGTGCAGCGCAGGAATATTTTGCCAAGGCCCTTCTGTCCGATGCAGAATATGTTGATTACAGTGAGTTTCCAGAGCTGAGTGAAGGAGATGTCAGTGAATTGCTTCACGATGTTTTAGAGCAAAATCCAGTCATTCAGCAGGGAGTACTTCCTGCCATTGATGCTAAGCAACATGTGGTACACTTTAAATATGATGCTGACGAAACAGCCAAATATAAGAAAGCCCGTAAAAAGGTCAAAGAGATTGTCAAAGACATCATCAAAGACCAGATGAGCGACAGAGAAAAGATTGAGGCAATTAATCAGTATATGATTGAGCATATTAGCTATGATAAGGCTGCTTACCAAGGCTTTTTGAATTACAAAACATCTATTGAGAATAAAGAATCAGAAGAGGCTATTTCAAAAGCGTTTAAAGATATGCAAGACGGTATTCGCAAGTACGAATCTAGTTTTGATATTACTGGTCCGCTATTTGAGGGTAAGGGAGTCTGTCAAGCTTATGCTGTAACCTTCCAGGCTCTAGCTCAGGAAGCTGGTCTCGAAACCATGTATGTGAGTGGAAATACAGATGATTTTGACCCGCATGCTTGGAACTACGCAAAAGTAGATGGTCAGTGGCTGGCCTTAGATGTTACCTGGAATGACTCTGATGGAGACAGTAATAAAACAGAAAATGAATACTTGCTATTGGCCATGGATAATCCACTCTACGCACAGAGTCACTATGCCTTTGACAGATACGAAGATGCTATTAAAGAATGATGCTCCAAATAGAAGCAATCTTTAAATGATGCCTAAGTCTTGTAAGGCAAGGAAGAAGCCAATCAAAAACCCTGAGATACTGTTATCTCAGGGTTTTCTATACTTTTATTTCTTCCAGCTTTCGACTTCTTTCTGGTGGTTTTTAATCCACTCTTTGGCTGCAGCTTCTGGTGAGCTGCCTTCGTTAATCTTAAGCATGACTTCTTCCATGTCCTTTTGAGTCCAGTTGAAGTTGTCTAGGACCTTGTTGACTTCTGGTAAGTCCTTGTCTAGATTTTTTCGAGTCATAGTGTGGATAGCTTCCTTGCCGCCCATGGTTCCCTTGGGATCCTTTAGGTATTTGAGGTCGTATTTGGAGAACATCCAGTGAGGTGACCAGCCGGTTACGATAATATCTTCTTTATTCTTAATAGCCTGATCCAGAGCAGTGGTCATGGCTCCTGTTGAGGAAGAAGAAAGATTCCAGCCACTGAGATTGCTGTATTCTTGCATAGTCTTCTCAGTCGCGGTCATGATACCAGCGCCGGGCTCAATACCTGTGATGGTTTTCTTGGCTTGGTCTGACAGGTCTTCGATAGAGTCAGCGTCCATATAGCTTGGTACGACTAGCCCTGTTTTAACGCCCTCAAGGTTTGGCCCCAAGTCCACTAGCTTGTCCTTGTACTCCTCATAGAGAGCAGCGTGGGTGGTCGGCAACCAGGCAGAAACCATGGCATCGGCTTCGCCATTAGCAACGGACTTCCACATAACGGCATTGTCCAGCGGTGTGATGGTGACATCGTAGCCCATTTCCTTGAGAGCTTCCGCTACGACATTGGTTGAGGCAACTTCGGAGTCCCATTCAACATAGGCAAGGTTGACCTTTTCTTTTTTGCTTTGCTGAAGCTTGGTCACTTGATTTCCGACAAAGGCTGTCAGGATGACAGCGGCCAGAGCAGACCAGAGCATAATCTTCTTGCGTTTTTCCTTGGCAGTGACCGGTGATTTTTTAGCCAGAGGTTGGTTGAGCTTCTGAGTCAGGCGGTCAATGATAATGGCCAGGATAACCAGAGATACCCCATTGACAAATCCGGAACCGATATCAGCGTGCTGCAGGGCAGAGAGAACGCCGCGGCCCAGTCCTGGCGCCCCAATCATAGAGGCGGTAACGACCATTGAAAGAGCCAGCATGATGGTCTGATTGACCCCAGCTAGGATGGTATTTTTAGCCAGAGGCAGCTCGACTTTGAAGAGCTTCTGCTTGCCAGTGCCCCCGAAGGAGTCTGACGCTTCAATCAGCTCAGTCGGAATTTGACGAATGGCTAGATTGGTAAAGCGGACAGTCGGTGGCAGGGCAAAGATGACAGAGGCAAAGACCCCAGGCACCATACCGATACCGAAGAAGGCCACAGCCGGTATCAGGTAGACAAAGGCCGGCATGGTCTGCATAAAGTCCAGCAAGGGCTTGATAACTGCTTCGACGCGGTTGCTCTTAGCCATCCAGATCCCCAGTGGAATACCGATGATAATGGAAATGGCACTGGAGACGATAACCAAGGTCACAGTGTTCATAAGATTTTCCCAGAGGCCTTGGTTGTAAACAAAGAGCAGGCCTATGAAGGTGAGCAGGGGCAGTCCCAGCTTACGCTTGGAAATCAAATAGGTAAAAATAGTGATGACTGCGATAAAGAGCAGGGGCGGAATGAAGAGCAGGGTGTCTGTCATCCCATTCATGATGGCATTTCCGATAGCCTGAAGGACCGAGAAAAGCCCGGAGAAGGTATCCGTTACCCAGTTAGTAAAGGCCTCAACCCATTGAGAAACGGGGATTGGCTGTTGTAAAATATTCAAAATGCGAACCTCCCTTATTCTTCAGATTCAGTAGTATTGGCCAAGGCTTCGATGACCCGACCTTTGATAATAACACCGACTAATTTGTCCATATCATCTACAACGGCTAGAGGCGCTGGTGAATCGTAAATCAGCGGGAAAATATCAGTAATCAGGGTTTCCTGAGTGACCTTGCGGACATTCTTATCAATGACGTCAGCCAGTGCTTGATGCTCCTTGCGGGCATCGCGGGCGGCTTCGGCAGTTAGACTACCCTTGAGATGCCGCTTCCTATCCACAGCCAGCAGCATACTGACCTCTTCTTTTTTCATGCGATTGAGAGCCACGGTTGGTCCATCGATGTCAATGTTGGTAGTCAGTGGCGTTGTCATAATATTCTGGGCAGTCAAGACCTTGGAGCGGTCCACATCCTCAACGAACTCTCGAACGAAGTCGTTGGCTGGATTGGTCAGGATTTCCTCACCGGTGCCAATCTGCATAATCTGACCGTCAGCCATGATGGCGATGCGGTCACCGATACGCAGGGCCTCATTGAGATCGTGCGTGATAAAGATAATGGTACGCTCATGCTCTGCCTGCAGATCTAGTAACTCATCCTGCATTTCACGGCGGATGAGGGGGTCTAGAGCTGAGAAAGCCTCGTCCATGAGCAGAATATCAGGATTGTTGGCCAAAGCTCGAGCCAGACCAACCCGCTGCTGCATCCCACCAGAGAGCTGTTCGGGGTATTGGTCTTTGAAGGAGAGGAGACTAGCATTGTCCAGAGCTTGTTCAGCTAGGCGCGTGCGCTCTTCCTTATCAACACCTCGAACTTCCAGACCGAACTCTGTATTTTCCAGAATGGTCCGATGTGGAAAGAGGCCGAAGTTCTGGAAGACCATATTGAGCTTGTGGCGGCGAACCTCACGCAGCTCCTCTTCGTTCATCTTGGCAACATCCTGGCCGTCGATGTAAATGTCGCCTGATGTCGGGTTAATCAATCGGTTGAGCAGGCGGATAAGGGTAGATTTTCCACTACCGGACAGTCCCATGATGACAAAAATTTCTCCGGTCTGAACCTCAAAGTTCACATCGTAAACTCCGACAGTAGCACCGGTTTTTTCTAAAATTTCAGTTTTGCTTTTGGCTTGCTGCACCATTTCCAGTGCCTGCTTTTGCCTTTTACCGAAAATTTTAGTCAAATGTTTTACTTCTAGTTTATTCAACGTATTTCTCCTTTTGCACAAGTGACTACATGTTTATTTTGATAAGTTGTCACTTAAAAGACCATCACAGTATAACATCGTGTGGTCACTTTGTCAAACCCAAAAGGCCGTCAGACCGGCCTTTTTCGGCTATTATAAAAAAGGAGGATGATTTTCTAGAATATTTCTGAAAGTAGCAAAAAGCTTGTCAGACAGCGGATTCGCCTGTCTATTCTGTTTTTTGACAAAGAAAAAACAAGTGCTGTTTCACTTGTTTGTTTCAATTTCATTAAAAAATAAATTATGCATCAAACCGACTGATAATTCGTTGCCAACAAAATAGATGGTATTGCCGGCTTCCAGCTTGGTATAAGGACCAGGCGAGATTAGGAGCTGGTCTCCCTGCTGGACTGCGACAATGGTAGCACCAGTCGAGTGCCAGATATTGAGTTCATTGATAGATTTTCCTAGGTTGATAGCGTCTGCTGAGAGCTGCAGCTCGTAGGGATTAAAAGGGAAGCGCTGCTGGACATCTTTAGTTCGGCTGAGAAGCTGGTTAAGGAGCTGGGAAAAGTTTGCAAATTCTTCCTCTTGGCGCTGGATGCTCTGGTGGAGCTTGCTTTTGAGGTCCTGCAGAGAGTTGACATCTTTATAGGTCTTGAGAAACTGCTGAGCTTTTTCCTTGGAGGAAATGAAGGCCCCACTGCCATGACGGACTTCCATGATTTCCAAATCTACCAGCACATTAATAGCCTTGCGGGCTGTTTCAGGGGAGACATTGAAGTTGCTGGCTAAGGTAGAGCGAGCATAGATCTTGCTGCCGATAGGATATTTGCCGTCAACGATTCGCTCGGCAATGGCGACGGCAATCTGCTGGTAGCGTGGGAATGCGACTTCTTTTTTGCTCATGAGGACCTCCAATTTTACGACAGGAATATAGCTATGATTATAATATAAAACTGGAGGATTGAAAAGTGCCCTTTGTAAAATCGACCGTCTTATCCGCCTCTTCTTGCCTTTCTTTTTACTTTTTTAAGTAGTATAATATGTCTAAAAGTCAGAGGTTTTCTGGAAAAGGAACAGTAAAAACCAGATGCTAAAAATAGAAATGGATAAAAAATGAGTATAAAGATGATAGCGACAGACATGGATGGAACCTTGCTGGACGGACAGGGACAGCTGGATTTGCCGCGTCTGACTACTATTTTAGATGAGCTGGAGAAGAGAGACATTCGCTTTGTGGTGGCTACTGGTAATGAAATTCCACGGATGCGCCTGCTATTGGGAGATTTGGTAGAACGAATGACCTTGGTAGTCGCCAACGGAGCGAGGATTTTTGAAAAGAATCGGCTAAGCATGAGCAGCTTCTGGGAACCTGGATTGATTAGGGATGCGCTGGATTATTTTTCCGGTCGTGAAAGGGAGCTTCAGCTGGTTGTGACTTCTGAAATAGGCGGCTTTGTCCAGGAGGGGACAGAGTTTCCCTTGATTGAAAAAGTCATGACTAAGGAAATGGCTCAGCTCTTCTACAAGCGAATGAACTTTTTGCCAAGCCTTCAGGATTATCCCTTTGACAAGGTCTTAAAAATGAGTATGATGGTAGAAGAGGCTGCAGCAGCAGAGCATGCTCGTCTGATTAATCAGCATTTTGCTGGCCGATTGAGCGCTGTTGCCAGTGGTTACGGTGCGATTGACATCCTCCAAGATGGGATGCACAAGGCTTGGGGCTTGCAGCAGCTGATGGCTAAGTGGCAGATTCAAAGCTCAGAAATAATGGCTTTTGGGGATAGTGAAAATGACATAGAAATGCTTGAATTAGCAGGTATTTCTTACGCTATGGAGAATGGCGATGAGCGGGTCAAAAAGATAGCGGACTACCTAGCGCCAGCAAATACAGAAGCCGGTGTTTTACAGATACTTGAGCAATACTTAGAAGAGGAAAGGGAATAATGGCAGTACAATTACTAGAAGAATGGCTTCTCAAGGAGCAGGCAAAATTGCAGCAAAACTACAGAGAGCTCAATCAACTCTCTGTCAAGGAGCCAGACATCATCTTTATTGGAGACTCCATCGTAGAATACTATCCGCTTCAGGAGCTCTTACAGACGGATAAAAGACTGATTAACCGTGGCATTCGGGGCTATAAGACTGATTTGCTTTTAGAAAACCTAGATGCCCATCTCTTTGGGCAGGCTTTGGATAAGGTCTTTATCCTGATAGGTACCAACGATATTGGCAAGGAGATGCCTCAGACAGAAACGCTGGCTAATTTGGAAGCCGTTATTCAGGAGATTTCTCGTGACTATCCTCTGGCTCAGATCCAGTTGCTGTCTGTCCTTCCCGTCAATGAAGCTCCAGCCTACAAGAGCACGGTCTATGTCCGCAGCAATGAAAAGATTCAGGCCCTTAATCAGGCCTATCGTCAGCTGGCTAGCGCCTACATGAACGTCCAGTTTATCGATCTCTACGATGCTTTTCTGAACGAGGAAGGCCAGCTGCGCCCAGACTACACAAGGGACGGCCTCCATCTGACCATTGCTGGCTATGCAGCCCTGTCCAAGGTTTTGCAGGAGACGTTATAGAGATAAAAATAGGGAGCGAAAAAAGCCCAACCAGACAAATCTTCAAAGGAAGATTTGTTTTTTTTAAAACTTTTGGTTGACAAATGTAAATCTTAGAGGTAAAATAGCATTATGAAATTTACAAATGTAGATTTTGAAAGGAGAAGCCATGAAAATTTCCAATGCGGAATGGCGCATCATGAAGATTATCTGGATGGAAGGCAAGCAGACCAGCACGGATTTGATCGCCGTCTTGTCCGAGCGCTTTGACTGGTCGAAGTCGACGGTCAAGACTCTCTTGACCCGCTTGGTGGAGAAAGGATGTTTGACTAGAGAAAAATCAGGCAAAGCCTTTGTTTACTCGGCTTTGTTGAAGCAGGACCAGAGTTTAGACTTGGTGGTTGAGGAGGTGAAAGACAAGGTTTGCTCAAAAAGAATTGTCCAGGTGCTTGAAAACTTGATTCAGGAGAGTGACTTTACGCTTGCAGATCTTAATCAGCTGCAGCGGGTCCTCGATGAAAAGAAAGCAGAGGCTGTCGAAACAGTCCCTTGCAATTGTATGTAGTAGAAAGAAGGAAATTCCATGTTTGGATTGTTGATTAGTATTGTTTGTTTACTTGTGGTTGCTTTTATTGCTTGGTGGTTCTTTGCAGAGCATGAAAAGGTAAGCGGCCACGCTCGTCAGAAATCAGGTTATCAAGAAATTGAAGTCGAAGTCATGGGGGGCTATTCGCCTGAAACCATTGTCCTGAAAAAGAATGTTCCAGCCCGGATCATCTTTAATCGCAAGGATCCATCTTCATGTCTGGCTCAAGTGATCTTTCCAGATTTTGGCGTTCACGAAGATTTGCCTTTAGGTGAAAAACATGTCATTGAAATTACGCCAGAAAAAGCGGGCGAATATGGGTATTCATGTGGAATGAACATGATGCATGGTCACATGATTGTGGAATAAAGGAGTAGGTATGGTAGAAAAACAAAAAGCAGTTGTGGAAAACGGAGTGCAAAAGATCCGTATTACAGCAGAAAAGGGCTATAGTCCCAAAGAATTTCAACTTCAAAAAGGGATCCCTGCTGAAATCACCTTCCATCGGGTCAATCTTTCCGGCTGTTACAAGGAAATTTTGTTTGAAGATCAGGGGATTTTAGAGCCTTTGGAAGTCGGTGTGGATAAGGTGATATCCTTTACCCCGACAGAAACAGGGGACTTCGAGTTTTCATGTGGAATGAAGATGCAAAAGGGTTCCTACACGGTTGTGGAAAAACGCCGTCGTGTCTTAAGTTTACGGGATCGCTTTTGGATTACTAGTATCTTTACCCTTCCTTTATTGATCTTGATGATCGGGATGATGGCAGGATTTGTATCCCATACAGTCAGTCGCTGGGGGACTTTTCTAGCGACAACGCCGATCATGTTGGTAGCAGGAGTTCCTTTTATCAAGAGTGCCTGGGCCTCATTTAAGAAGCACCATTCCAATATGGATACCTTGGTAGCTCTTGGAACCCTGGTAGCCTATGTCTATAGTGTATTTGCCCTTTTTACTGGTCAGCCAGTATACTTTGAGGCTGCGGGTTTTATCATCTTCTTTATCCTCTTAGGGCAAATCTTTGAAGAACGGATGCGTAACAATGCCTCCGAGGCTGTGGAAAAGTTGTTGGATTTGCAGGCAAAAACGGCTCAAGTTCTCCGTGATGGGAACTATGTCGAGGTGGCGGCAGAAGATATCCAAATTGATGACTTGATTCGGGTCCGTCCTGGGGAAAAGATTGCGGTTGATGGGACGATTGTAGAAGGAAGTACGACCATTGATGAGTCGATGGTGACAGGTGAAAGCTTGCCTGTGGAAAAATCAGTTGGTGATGCAGTTATCGGCTCCACTATCAACAGCAATGGGACCATTCTCTTTAAGGCTGAAAAAGTCGGTAGTGAGACCCTCTTATCTCAAATTGTGGACTTTGTCAAAATGGCCCAATCCAGTCGTGCTCCTATTCAAGATTTGACGGATAAGATTTCAGGTATCTTTGTTCCAGTGGTGACGATTTTGGCCATTGCGACTTTCTGGGTTTGGTCCGTGCTTCTGGGCGCGTCGCTTCAAGAGGCCATGCTCTATGCAGTCTCTGTCCTCATTATTGCCTGTCCTTGTGCCCTTGGTTTAGCAACCCCAACAGCCCTGATGGTCGGAACCGGCCGTAGTGCCAAGATGGGGGTTCTGATTAAAAATGGAACGGTTCTTCAAGAAGTGCAAAAGATTCAAACCGTTGTGTTTGATAAGACAGGGACTATTACCATTGGCCAACCACTTGTAACCGATGTTGTAGGAGATGAAGCGCGTGTCTTGACACTGGCTGCTAGTCTTGAAACTTTTTCAGAACATCCACTAGCCCAAGCGGTGTTATCCCAAGCAGAAGAAAAAGGTTTGGTGTTATTCCCTGTGGAAAACTTCCAAGCGATTGAAGGAAAAGGGGTCCAAGGTCAGATCGACCAGCAGTTGGTGACCTTGGGAAATGGCAAACTTCATGACGGGACAGCGATGGATCCGGAGCTTGAAAAACGGATGGTAGAGTTGCAAGAGCAGGCCAAAACAGTGATCAGTTTGTCTGTGGATGGGCAAGTGATTGGCTTGATTGCCATTCAAGATGCTCCGAAGGCCAGCTCAAAAGAAGCGATCAAAAAGCTCAAAGAACGGGGCTTGAAAACGGTCATGTTAACGGGGGATAATGAACGGGTGGCCCAAGCTATTGCTAAGCAAGTGGGAATTGACACCGTCATTGCTGATGTCCTTCCTCAAGAAAAAGCTAGCGCCATCCAAAAACTGCAAGAAGCTAGCAAGGTCGCCTTTGTTGGAGATGGGATCAATGATGCTCCAGCTCTCTCGATCGCGGATGTGGGGATCGCTATGGGATCTGGAACGGATATTGCGATCGAGTCCGGTGGCATCGTGCTCACGCAAAATGATTTACTTGGCGTTGTGCGCGCCTTTGACATGAGTCAAAAAACCTTCCGCAGGATATTACTCAATCTCTTCTGGGCCTCTATCTACAATATCCTTGGGCTTCCAATTGCTGCTGGAGTCTTTGTAGGACTGGGATTGACCCTCAATCCAGAACTAGCAGGTCTTGCTATGGCCCTTAGCTCTTTGTCTGTTTTGACTAGCTCGCTGCTTCTCAATGTTGAGAAAATTGATTAAATGAAATAAAAAGTGATACAGAATTTTGTATCGCTTTTTGTTTGATTTCCTACAGCTACAAGTCTTAGAGGCGCATGCAAATTATAATAAAATATCCTATTCTACTATAGTTTGTGAAATTTTCTCAAAAAAAGAGCATCTGTTATGTAATAGGGATTGAGCATCTCTGAGCAGATTCTTATATATGTGAATCTCTTTGTGATAAATTAATACTGTAATCGTTTTGTAAATCGTTTTCATGAGAAATGTCAGAAAAAACTCATTTTCAAAACGAAACCTGATCGCAAAGATGGAGTAGAAGCGCTATGCTACATTTTTAAAGGATCAAAATAGATTTAAAGGAGAGTTACAATGACTCAAGGAAAAATTACTGCATCTGCAGCAATGCTCAACGTATTGAAAACATGGGGCGTAGACACTATCTACGGTATCCCATCAGGAACACTCAGCTCATTGATGGACGCTTTGGCTGAAGACAAGGATATCCGTTTCTTGCAAGTTCGCCACGAAGAAACTGGTGCTCTTGCTGCGGTGATGCAAGCTAAATTTGGCGGCTCAATCGGGGTTGCAGTTGGTTCAGGTGGTCCAGGTGCGACTCACTTGATTAACGGTGTTTACGATGCAGCTATGGACAACACTCCATTCCTTGCTATCCTTGGATCACGTCCAGTCAACGAACTCAACATGGATGCCTTCCAAGAGCTTAACCAAAACCCAATGTACAACGGAATCGCTGTATACAACAAACGTGTAGCTTACGCTGAGCAATTGCCAAAAGTTATCGACGAAGCTTGCCGTGCTGCAGTATCTAAAAAAGGTCCAGCTGTTGTTGAAATTCCAGTAAACTTTGGTTTCCAAGAAATCGACGAAAACTCATACTATGGATCAGGTTCTTACGAGCGTTCATTCATCGCTCCTGCCTTGAACGAAGTTGAAATCGACAAAGCTGTTGAAATTTTGAACAAGGCCGAACGTCCAGTTATCTACGCTGGATTTGGCGGTGTTAAAGCTGGTGAAGTGATTACTGAATTGTCACGTAAAATCAAAGCACCAATCATCACAACTGGTAAAAACTTTGAAGCTTTCGAGTGGAACTATGAAGGTTTGACAGGTTCTGCTTACCGTGTTGGTTGGAAACCAGCCAACGAAGTGGTCTTCGAAGCAGATACAGTTCTTTTCCTTGGATCAAACTTCCCATTTGCTGAAGTGTACGAAGCCTTCAAGAACACTGAAAAATTCATCCAAGTAGATATCGACCCTTACAAACTTGGTAAACGCCATGCCCTTGACGCTTCTATCCTTGGTGATGCAGGTCAAGCAGCTAAAGCGATTCTTGATAAGGTAGACGCAGTTGAGTCAACTCCATGGTGGCGTGCAAACGTTAAGAACAACCAAAACTGGCGTGATTACATGAACAAACTCGAAGGTAAAACTGAGGGTGAATTGCAATTGTACCAAGTATACAACGCAGTTAACAAATACGCTGATCAAGACGCTATCTACTCAATCGATGTAGGTAACACAACTCAAACATCTACTCGTCACCTCCACATGACACCTAAGAATATGTGGCGTACATCTCCACTCTTTGCGACAATGGGTATCGCCCTTCCTGGTGGTATCGCTGCTAAGAAAGACAATCCGGATCGCCAAGTATGGAACATCATGGGTGACGGTGCATTCAACATGTGCTACCCAGACGTTATCACGAACGTTCAATACAACCTTCCAGTTATCAACCTTGTCTTCTCAAACGCTGAATATGCCTTCATCAAGAATAAATACGAAGATACCAACAAACACTTGTTTGGTGTTGACTTCCCTAACGCTGACTACGCGAAAATCGCTGAAGCTCAAGGAGCTGTTGGATTTACAGTTGACCGTATCGAAGACATCGACGCAGTTGTTGCAGAAGCTGTGAAACTCAACAAAGAAGGTAAGACAGTTGTTATTGATGCCCGCATCACTCAACACCGTCCGCTTCCGGTAGAAGTTCTTGAGTTGGATCCAAAACTTCACTCAGAAGAAGAAATCAAAGCCTTCAAGGAAAAATACGAAGCAGAAGAACTCGTACCATTCCGCCTCTTCTTGGAAGAAGAAGGTTTGCAATCACGCGCAATTAAATAATTCCTCTCGCTGAAAATCAAATTTAAACTGTGTCATCTTCACCTTGCCGCATAGCGGTACAGCCTGCGCTTTGATGTCTTGTTTATAACTTGATTTTCTTAGAGTCGAACTTGAAAAGATCGGAGCAATCTGGTCTTTTTATGGAGAATAGTCAATGAATTTAAATCAATTAGATATTATCGTTTCAGATGTTCCCCAAGTCTGTGCTGACTTGGAGCGTATTTTTGATAAAAAAGCCGATTATGTTGACGACAGTTTTGCTCAGTTCACGATTGGCAGTCATTGCCTCATGTTGTCCCAAAATCATTTGATTCCTTTGGAAAATTTCCAATCAGGAATCATTCTCCACATCGAGATTGAGGATGTAGACCAGAATTACCAGCGGTTGAAAGAGCTTGGTACTGAAATTTTACACGGCCCAGCTGTAACTGATTGGGGAACAGAATCCCTGCTAGTTAAAGGACCTGCTGGTCTAGTGATTGATTTTTATCGAATGAAATAGGTCTGTTTGACATAGAAAAAACGCATAAAATCAACTGATTACAAAAGTGTTGATTTTATGCGTTTTTATGTGAACTGTTCTTATATTTCGGCTAGAAATTAAGTTTTTTCTAACTTCTTGCTCTATATCAGCAGGTTTATTTAACTTCCCCGCCTTCAACAACTAGGTCGTCAGCCTTAGCAGCTTCGCCGTATGTCGGGTGGAGAGTTTCTTCATAGGCCTTGTGGAAGAAGTTTTCTTTGCCGAGTTTCTTGATTTCGTCGTTGATATAGTTGAGCAGCTCGGTATTGCCCTTCTGCACAGCTGGAGCAATGGTATCTGGATCACCTAGCGAAGTGATGCCGACTTCAAAGCCTTTGTTTTCCAGCGCCCAGGCAAGGACTTCAGTATTGTCCGTAGAAAAGGCATCGCCGCGGCCGTCCAGCAAGGCTTGGTAAGCATCGCTGTATTGATCATACTTTTGCAGCTTGATATTCGGATAGTTCTTTTCAAAGTAGGTTTCAGCTGTGGTTCCTTTGGTGATGATCAGGGTCTTACCTTCCAACTGCTCAGGCTTGGTGATAACTGAGCCTTTTGGTGATACAACTCCAAGAGATACTTTCATATAGGGCAGAGCGAAGTCAACTTGTTTTTTCCGCTCGTCTGTGACAGTGAAGTTGGCTAGGGTAATATCGACCTTGTTGGAGATTAAGTATTCCGCTCGATTAGCAGCATCTACAGGCACGTACTCTGGCTTAACACCCAAATCTTTGGCTAGTTGGTCGCCCAGATAAATGTCATAGCCTTGATATTTGCCCTTGTTATCTACATAACCGAAAGGTTTCTTGTCACTGAAAACCGCGATACGAAGCTTACCGCTCTTTTTAATTTCCTCAAGACTGCGGGCCTTGACTGTTTTGCTGGAAGCTGCGTCTTTGTTACCAGCATCTTTCTTGCTGGAACTGCCACAAGCGACAAGGAAGAAAGCTAGAGTAAGGGTTGTTAAAGCAAAGATTGTTTTAGATAATTTCATAGGAGACTCCTTTATAAGATATGGGAATGTGAAGAAAATACAGAGCTACCAAAGAGCAGCCACATCAGTGGTGGGGTAGACCTAACTGTCAGCCTAGATGGCTGAAGTCAAAGACATTGAGAAATTCCTGAGCTCGCTGGGTTTTGGGTTGACTGAAGAACTGCTGGGTGGTATTTTCCTCGAGGATACCACCTTGGTCCATGAAGATGATCCGATCGGCAATGGCACGGGCGAACTGCATTTCGTGGGTCACAATCAACATGGTCCGGCCTTCCTCAGCCAGATCATTAATGAGCTCTAGCACTTCGCGGACCATCTCGGGATCCAGCGAGGCAGTTACTTCATCAAAAAGGATGATTTCTGGGTGCATGAGGAGCGAACGGACGATTGCTACCCGTTGCTTTTGGCCGCCAGACAGTTGGCGAGCAAAACTGTGCTTTTTATCAGCCAGGCCGACCCGCTCCAGCAGGCTTTCAGCTTCCTTGATGACCTCGTCCTTCTTGCGCCCTTGAGCTTTTATGGGACCAAGAATCAGATTTTGCAGGACATCCAGATGGGGGAAGAGCTCATAGCTTTGAAAGACCATGCCAATCTTCTGACGAACGAGATGGAAGTCCTTTTTCTGGCTGAGGATGGACTGGCCATCCAGTAAAATATCGCCAGACTGGATGCTTTCAAGACCGTTGATACAGCGAAGCAGGGTCGACTTGCCGCAGCCAGATGATCCTAGGATGACCACGACCTCTCCTTTTTGGACAGAAAGAGACAGGTCTTTAAGGATGGCATTGCTGCCGAAAGACTTGCGAATGTCTCGTAATTCTAAAATGATTTCCGACATGGTGTCCGTTACTCCTTCCAGATGGTTTCCAAATAAGAGGACAGCTTAGAAATAGGAAAGCAGACTGCGAAGTAAAGCAGCAGAATGCAGCCATAAATCCAAAAAGCAGCAGAAGGGATAGACAGACGATTGCTATCAATAATCTGCTGGCCGACCTTGACAACCTCAATGACTCCGATAAGGACGATGAGTGAGGTTGTCTTAATCATCCGCGTGATTAGGTTAATCGCCTGCGGCAAAAGCCGTCGCAGTACCTGTGGGATGATAATGTAGACATAGAGTTGGCGCTGCGACAGTCCCAGTGCCTGACCACTCTCAAACTGATGCTTGGGCAGGGAAGTAATGGCCCCTCGTACCAAGTCTCCCATCTCCGCCGTTCCCCAAAGAGAGAAGACGATGATGGCTGAAAGCTCACCAGAGATATTGATGTCAAAGTTTCTGGCTAGGCCAAAGTAAACCATAAAGAGCAGAACCAGCTGGGGCATGACGCGGATAAACTCTAGATAGGCTCTGGACAGAAAGCGCACGACTTTTGAGTTCGAGGTCATGATGATGCCAAAAATAGTCCCCAAGATAAGGGAGATGATGACCGAGAGGATAGAAATACCAATGGTAACGCCCAGCCCCTGTAAGATACGTAAGAAATTATTCCCCTGAAAGAGTACTTGAATGCCCAAATCCTGCACGCCGCAGCCTCCTTTCTATCCAGCTAAAGCCAAGTGAGATTGGCAGCAAAATAATCAGATAAGCGATGACCAACATGAGCAGAGCCGTATCTGTCTCGTAGTAAAGGCCAATCAAGTCTTTAGCTACAAACATTAGGTCTGCCAAGGCAACAGCTGAAAATACTGAGGTTTCTTTGATTAAAAAGATGACATTGGCACTAAAGGAAGGCAGGGCAATAGCTGTAGCCTGAGGCAGGATGACATAGTAGAAGACTTGCACTGGTCGTAAGCCGATAGATAGTCCGACCTCCCTCTGCGTTCGGCTGACTGCTTCAAGGCCGCTTCGGAAAGACTCAGCCATATAGGAACCACCCAGAAAGATTAGCCCAATCGTTGCGCAAGCCTCAGAGGACAGAACGAGGCCAACACGAGGCAGGCCAAAGAAAAGAAAGAAAAGCTGCAGCAACAGCGGCGTATTGCGGGAAAACTCAATATAGGCGGTTGCTAGCGGCTTCAAAACGGGAATCTTGTAAAAGCGAATCAGACTGACTAAAAATCCAACAGCAATCGACCCCAAAATCCCCCAAAAGGCGATGAACATGGTTAAAAGAAAGGCCTCTTGATAGAGGGGATAGTAGTCACTTACAATGTCCCAGTTCACGGCTCTCACTCCTTAAACACTTGATGTTCCTAGTTTAGCATAGATAACAGACCTTTAGTAATATGTATTTTTTATCGCACTGATAAGGAAAATCTATCACTGGTCTGAAGAGAAATGCCAGATTGGGAATTTGTTATTTCAGCTGTGAAATTGATCGGTCATAGAATAATATTATTATTCGACATTATGTTATAAGTATTTTAGATTTTACTTTGTTATACTATAAAGTATAGAAAATCTTTTATCTTACTAAGGAGGAAGATATGACTGAAAAACGGACTTTTCCTGCTGGTTTCTTGTGGGGCGGAGCGACAGCTGCCAACCAGTGCGAAGGCGCTTATGATGCGGATGGTCGCGGGCTGGCTAATGTAGATGTGGTGCCGATTGGTGAGGACCGTCTGGCCATCATCACGGGTAAGAAAAAGATGTTTGACTTTGAGGAAGGCTATTTCTACCCAGCCAAGGAAGCTATTGACATGTACCATCGCTTCAAGGAGGACATTGCCCTCTTTGGTGAGATGGGTTTTAAGACCTATCGTCTGTCCATTGCTTGGAGCCGGATTTTCCCTAAGGGGGATGAGCTGGAGCCCAATGAAGCTGGCCTGAAATTTTACGAAGACCTCTTTAAGGAATGCCACAAGTATGGCATTGAGCCCTTGGTAACCATTACTCACTTTGACTGTCCCATGCACTTGATTGAGCAATATGGCGGTTGGCGGAGCCGTCGCATGCTGGAATTTTACGAGCGTCTCTGCCGAACTCTCTTTACCCGCTACAAGGGCTTGGTCAAGTACTGGCTGACCTTCAATGAGATTAACATGATCCTCCATGCACCATTTATGGGGGCGGGGCTCTGCTTTGAAGAAGGTGAAAACGAAGAACAGGTCAAATATCAAGCAGCCCATCATGAGCTGGTCGCGTCAGCTATTGCCACCAAGCTGGCTCATGAGATTGACCCGGAAAACAAGGTCGGCTGTATGCTAGCGGCGGGTCCATACTATCCCAATACAGCTCATCCAGCTGACTATTGGGCGGCCATGCAGGAAGATAGAGAAAACTATTTCTTCATTGATGTGCAGGCGCATGGCGAATATCCTAATTATGCCAAGAAAGCTTGGGAGCGCGAGGGCATCACTGTCGAAATGACAGAAGAAGACTTGCAGCTGCTTAAGGAACATACGGTGGACTTCATTTCCTTCTCATACTACTCTAGCCGAGTGGCTTCGGGCGACCCTAAGGTCAATGAGCTGACCGAGGGCAATATCTTTGCTTCTCTCAAGAATCCTTATTTGGAAGCTTCTGAGTGGGGCTGGCAGATCGACCCTCTGGGATTGCGCATTACGCTTAATACCATCTGGGATCGTTATCAAAAGCCCATGTTTATCGTGGAAAATGGTCTGGGTGCAGTGGATACTCCAGATGAAAATGGCTATGTGGCTGATGATTACCGGATTGACTACCTGGCGGCCCATGTCAAGGCTATGCGGGAAGCCATCAATGAGGATGGGGTAGTTCTGTGGGGCTACACGACCTGGGGCTGTATCGACCTGGTATCAGCCGGCACTGGCGAGATGAAGAAGCGCTATGGCTTTATCTACGTGGACCGGGACAATGAAGGCAGGGGGACACTCAAACGCTCTAAGAAGAAATCCTTTGACTGGTACAAGGAAGTCATCGCGACTAACGGAGCATCTGTGAAATAAGAAAAAGGCTGAGATATGAATTTCTCAGCTTTTTTCAAGGATGTATTTTTATTAAATATTTTACAAGATTCATTAATTCAAGAATTCTTTTATTTGCTGGGCGATTTCCTCTGGCTTTTCATCATGGATATAGTGGGAGCCTTCTAATGTCACAAGTTTGGCTTGGGCATTCTGCGCGGCAAACTCTTCCTCTAACTTGGGAGCTTCTCCGCCTTTCTGGACAGCCGCAAAGATAAGAGTCGGAATCTGAGGCACGGGTTCTTTGTTAATCGTTTCAACATTTTTCTTCCGATTCTTGACTTCGTTCATGACCGCCTGGGTGACTGACCGCTGGTGGAACAAGGCTTTAAAGACAGCTTTTTCCTGATCATTGAGAGCCCCAGACTTTATGGCTGGGCTGCTATTTTCATCAAAGAAAATCGGTAGGCGGGCTAAGCCTAACATTCTCCCCAGCTGGATAGTCTGATAAGAACCATAAAATTTCTGCTGGTCGGCCACCTCTGTATGAGGCATGGTCATATCCAGCCCGATAATAGTTTCTACTTCTTCTGGGTAATGATTGGCCCAGTGAATCGTTTCTAAACCAGCAATCGAATGCGGAACCAAAACATAGGGACCGGATATCTTAGCAGCTTTGAGGGCCTTACGTGTCTGCTCCACTTGTCTATCCAATGAGCGGTCATCGTTTCCATCATCGCTGTAACCATAGCCTAGACGTTCTACCACGACGATGCGATAATCATCCTCCAGCTTGGAATAAAGAGCCTTGAAATCCAGAACCGGAGCATTGGTGCCTAGACCTGCTAGAAAAACCAAGGTCTTCTTGCCCTTGCCGGCAGTGTAGACATTAAGCTTCTTACCCTCTACCTCGACTAGCTGGCCAATCGGCTTCTCAATGAGTTTGCTTTCCTGAGCTATTTGAAAGCGGTGATAGAGAAAGATAGCCAATAAGGCCAGAGCTAAGAGTCCTACCAGCCAAGTGATTGTTTTAAGGATAAATATAAAGATTCTTTTCAACATAGGGATTCCTTTCTGTTCATCGTATTTTAGACTCGCATACTTTTATTTATAATCTTTACTCCAAGCGGTCATATCGTGATTTACACTAAAAGCGAATAGAAGTTTAATCAGGTAAAGTGATAAAAGAGCTGTCATACTGATTGGCAATTTACTGTAACTAATAAGAAGAATGCAACCCAACCCCGCCATAGAAGCACCAGTTAATGCTTGCTCCCTGCAATCTTTCAGTAGTTCGCTAACAAACAGAGCGCCTATCATCGCACCAAGCCAGACCATAGTACAGGTTAGTAAAGATTGATTAAAAAGTAGAGCTAGAAGTAAGGGCTGAATATGAATCAGGAGGAAAATACATCGTCGTTTTACAGACTCCCGATAATAATGATTAGTCCCTTGAGATAAATTAGCGATCACTCCTCCGCTGATATCTACAGATAAGAGGCAAAAAGTGATGATTTGCCATAATGGCCAATTCTGATCTGGCAAGGAAAGACGCCAGAGTAATCCAGTTACCAGAAAAGAGAAGGTCATCGTGATAACTATGGTCATCAGACTTGTTTTCCGTCCAAATAGTTCCTGTAAAAACTTAGGTGTGCAAATATCTCTCAATATTTTTTTCCTCCCTGCCCCATGATAAATTCTATCTGTTCCAATCCTTTTTCCATTAAAAGTGATGATGGCATATCCGTATAAAGATATCGGATTACCAAAAGCCCTAAACTGTTATAAAGTATTTCCAGCAGGAGGTCGATTGGGTAGTTTTCTGGCAGTAGATGGGCCTTGCTTTCCAAGTAAGTCTTAATTGATTGAAGATATTGGCTGTCAAGATACAGCAAATTGCTCAAATATTGACTTGAATCAGTATCAGAGGTGAGGATTTGAAAAATGCTCTGCCAGTCGGACTTTTCAACTTCAGTTATAGTGCCAACATCAGATATAATCTGCTTTTTAATACTTGCCACAAGCTCTGTATAAGTCTCAGCATTTTCATCAAATTTTGTAGTCAACTTAAACTGCTTCTGGATAACTATTTCAATAAAAATTTGCCCCTTGCTTTTAAAATAATTATATAGAGTTCCAGTAGCTATATCACAGACTTCTGCAATCTCTCGCATAGAAACTGCTCCAAAGCCCTTAGAGCGAAACAACTCCCCTGCCACTTCTAAAATAACTTGACGATTTTTTTCTTTTTTACTTACTTTCATTTTTAAATCCCTTTTCAAAATATGAATGCGTTCATTTTATGAATTTGTTCATATTGTAATAAATAAAATATAAAAAATCAAGAAAAAACTAAATACAATTTAGTGGTCAAAAAATAGAAAGCCAGAGGGACTGATATATAAAATTTGCCTTAGAGCACCCACCACTGCCAAAGCAGAGAGACTGGTCAGGTGTGTCTATATTATTGTTTCTGTCGCGACAGAGTTGGAAATAGCAGCTAACAAACATTAGATATGTCTGATTGAGTCGCAAGGCCAAACTTAAAATAGAAGAATAAAACTAGGTCACTTTTTGATTTTCGGTGAGTATTAGTCGCTCAGTTATGCCTTCGACTTCTCATAGAATTTTTAAAGAAGATTATGAAATAGGGAAGGGAATTCAGATTTTTTCTCTTGCAATATATTTTTCATAATAACGATTGCTATCAAAAGGATAAGGGGTCTCTTTTGATTTGAACAGTTGCTCAGGGATAAGAACGACACTACTTACAAGAACTGTTCCACTGATAATGGCTAAAATGATTATTGACAAGCTGGGGAGATTTGTAGGATACTGGTTCAGAACATAGTAGAGAGCATGAAGCGTAAAGACAACCGCTGTCGCAAAACCTGGGTTATAAATGGTTCTTTTTCCTACTGTACGAAAACGTCGGTACATACTGAACCCAAAAATCAGGTGGCCAATCATTTCAAAAAAGCAAAAGATAAGATTCCAGATGACAATGATCTGATTGACACCGTAGAAGAGACAGACAATACCAATTAATTCAGCTAACATGATAGTCAGCATATCAGAAAATTGATTCATAGGATAGCGATCGGGCTGTTGAGAGCGCCGAAGCATGTTGTAGTTATAATGAAAACCGCCAGGAAATCTCCATTCCTCTAGACAGTGTAAAGGGAGCATGACATAGATTATAGCGACAAATCTGCTTCCAGCATCTAGTGTGGTCCAATGTGTGATAAGATATAAGAGAATACCGATTCCCATAGCAAAGAGAATGGGAATCCAGATTTTTAACCAAACAGAAATCAGTTTGGACATAACAATACCTCATTTGTATAAGATAAGTCTAGTATAGACAAAATCTGCCATGAATGATACCAACAATTTTGCCCAAAGTGTCCGAAAGGAAAGTCATGAGTTTGTTATTTGCATTAGAAGAAACCAGAGAATTTTTTATGGAAGCTTTTCTCAAGGCTTTACGCGAAAAGCCTTTAAATAAAATATCAGTAAAAGAACTTTGTCAAAGGACGGGTTATAATAGGTCGACATTTTACTACTATTTTGAGGATGTTTATGATCTCAGGAAGCAAGTGGAAACCAATTTGATTCACTCTATCATTTCTGAAATCAGTCTGCAACCAAATCTGACAGACGAGAAATTTATAAAATCGTTGATTACTGTTCATAAAGTCTATGGTGAAATAATCGTATTTCTAAACAGAGATTCTTCCTTTTATGAATCTTACAAACAAGCCTTGCAACCTCATTTGCTGGCATTTTTAAAAGTTGAAAAACTAAATACAGAATTAGACTTGATTTTTGATTTTGTAATGGGAGGGATTTTCGCGCTGCTAGAAAAATATGCCAGACAGGATATTCCCTTAACAGTTGAGGAACTAACCCTCTTTATTCAAGAACAAATTAACAAATTATCAGTTTGGCATTCATACTCAAATAATGAAAATTCACACTAGGCAGGAATAACTTGAGTATGAATCAAAAAACGTATGACATGTTACTATTTGATAGCTAAGCATATGTTTTCTCTTTCTCGCCTATCTATTCTGTCAACCTGACACTGCTTCTCTACATCTTTCCCTCGTACCTCTAAGCAGCTAATATGGAGGACATCATATTTTTCCAAAAAGCCAAAGCCCACCTTCCCAAAGGAAGGCAGGCAACTTATATCACAGCACCCACCACTGGTAAAGAGACCAGTAAAGGATATTAGCGACCACTGCCAAAGCAGATAGACTGGTCATGAACGTCAGGAAGAGACGGCCCTTGCTGAGCTTTTTCCTGGATTTTCTGAACAGCGGCAGCAGAGCAGTAGCGGTTAGCAGGAGCCCCAAGGCAGCAAAGAGCATGTAGCGCCAATGAGCTAGAGAATCAAGGTCATCTGACATCAAAGGTATCATAATCATTAGTAGGTTTAGGGGAACAGCCAGAATACCAAGAGAAGTCAGTAGATTCCAGACCTTCCAAGTGCGGTCTGTGCGCTCAACCGTTTTTCGGGAAATCAAGCGATAAGCTCCTAATAAAAGGCTGATAATGAGCGTTCCAAAACTATAGACAATTCCAAGGATGCCTAATCCTAAGATGATATAGTCCTTATAGAAGTCAAAAGCAGAGATTTTCTCATAGTCCACCACAGCGACGGGGATTGTAATCTTTCCCTTGCTCTTATAGATGGTCCAAAAATTGGTACTCAAGATTCGGTTTTGAGCAGGATTGTCAATCTTTTCTATTGAGGGCATCATGAGTCTTAGAAAGGACAAGGGACCATGGAGATAGGTGCGCGGAGAACGGTAGTAGCCTGGTTTAAACTGCTTTTGAGTCTCTTCGTCAGCTGTTTTGCGTCTTCCGAAAACCAGTTCGGGCATTTGGTAGTTGTAATTCTCTTCCATGCTTTGATTGGTCATGACTATGTAGCCGATGCCACTTTCCAAGTCTAGTATGAGACGAGAGCTGAAACCATCAGTATTGCCGCCGTGGCCAATGATGCTGACTCCGTATTCGTTGATCCAAAAACCGTGGGCATTACGGGCTATGTTTGTACCTGGATAAGTCGAAGTGGGATTGTAGAGGGTATTCCAAGTTTCTGGACGTTCAAAGAGAGCCTTGCGCCCCAGCAGAGCCTGAGCAAATTTCTGTAAATCCTCCAAGGTACCGGCTGCTTGGCCAATTGAGTAGAGACCATATTCATAAAAAGCTGTCCCTAGTGAATTTCCCTTTGTATCATAGGCCTTAGACTCTTGGCGTTTTTTCTGAACATAGGGATTATCAGATAAGTCCGGTAGGAGAGCTGTCTTGTCCATGCCAAGCGGCTGGAAGATATGCTCGTGGGTATAGTCAGCAAAGGTCTGGCCGGAAATCCGTTCGACAATCAGAGAAGCGAGCCCAGCACCATAGTTAGAATAAGAGGTTACTGTTCCAGGTTCAAAGGATTGGACAGGCTGGAGCATGCGTAGATTTTCCTCTATATTTTTGTCACCTTTTGTGTAAGACAGAGATTCATCAAATCCCGTCTGATGATTCATGAGATCCAGCATCGTGATAGCTTTGTCAAAGTGCAGATTTTTAAGAAAATTCTCTGGCAGGTAGGTCTTGATATCTTCCTCTAGGTCAATCTTTCCTTGTTCCCAGAGTTGCATGACAGCTATCCAGACGGTCAGCTTGGTCACAGAGCCCCAATCAAAGACGCTGCTGTTGTCAGCTTTAATGCCTTTTTCTTTATCCATATAACCGAAGTTGCCTTGGTAAATGGTGCTATCCTTGTCAAATACTGCTGTTTCCATAGCGGCAGTCGTCTTTTCATGCTCCTTGGCATAGTCTTGGATTTTCTGGCCAACTTGGTTGCGGTCAATGCCAGATGGGAGTTTCTGCTCTTCAGCCAGTGCGGTAATTGTTCGAAAGAGTCCTAAAGTCAGAAAAGTTAAAAGGATTAGGGAAAATGTTTTTTTCATAGCTGGCTCCTTTCATATTAGAATACCCACCACTGATAGAGGGACCAATAGAGGATATTAGCGGTCACTGCTAAGGCAGATAGACTAGTCATGGCCGTCAGGAAGAGGCGGCCTTTGCTGAGCTTTTCTCTGGACTTTCTGAAGAGAGGTAACAGAGCGGCTGCGGTTAGCAGGAGTCCCAAAGCAGCAAAGAGCATGTAGCGCCACTGAGCGATTTCGCTGAAATCTCCTGAAGTTGCTGACATGAATAGCAGAAAGAGATTGATTGGGACAGCCAAAATACCAACAGCTGTTAGGAGGTTCCAGACCTTCCAAGTGCGGTCTGGCTGGTCTTGTTTCTTGCGAAAGATAAGCCGATAGACTCCTAGAAGCGGGCTGATGATGAGCAGGCCGAGGGCGTAGATGATACCAAGTCCGGCAAAGCCTAGAACAACATAGTCTTTAAAGAAATCAAAGTCAGAGACTTTCTCATAGTCTGCGACAGCCACTGCGATACGGGTCTTGCCTTGGCTCTGATAAATGGTCCAGAAGTTGTTTGGCAATCGCTGATCGTCAGATGGTTCCTGTAAGTAGTCTGCGGAGGCTGGAATCATTTTAAAGATAGCCAGAGGCCCTTGATTAAAGTTACGCAGAGTGCGATAATAGCCTGGACTGAACTGCTCTTTGGTTTCCTTGCTGGCCGTTTTGCGCGGTCCAAAGACGAGCTCTGGCATTTGGAAATTATAATTTTGCTCTGTACCTTGATTGGTCATGACGACATAGCCGATACCGTGTTCCAAGTCCAAGATTATCCGTGAAGTAGCGCCAGCTGTATTTCCGCCGTGGCCTAACACAGTAGTACCGTATTCGTTGGCCCAAAAGCCATGAGCATTGCGGATGATATCCGTGTCAGGATAGGTGGAACTGGCAGTATAGAGGGTGTTCCAGGTCTCTGGGCGCTCAAAGAGCGTCTTGCGAGCCAGCAGGGCTTGGGCGAACTTCTCCAAGTCTTTCAAGGTGCCAGTAGCCGCTCCGATAGGATAGATGCTAGTGATGAAATGGTCCTTGCTCAGTAAGTTTCCTTTAGTGTCGTAACCTTTGGTTTCTTGATGCTTTTTCTGAACGTAGGAATTGTCTGATAGATCCGGCAAAATAGCCGTTTTATCCATGCCCAGTGGTTGGAAAATATGCTCATGGGCATAGTCGGCAAAAGTCTGACCAGAGATCCGCTCGACAATCAGAGCAGCCAAGCCAGCACCGTAATTTGAATAAGCTGTGACTGTACCGGGTTCAAAAGACTGAATAGGTTGTTGTTCTTTAAGGATTTCTTCGATACTTTTATCTTCTTGTAGGTACATGGTTACCTCATCGAATCCTGCCTGATGACTCATCAGATCCAACATGGTGATAGGTTTGTCATAGCGGAGATTCTTAAGAAAGCCCTCTGGCAGATAGGTGCGGATGTCTTCTTCTAGGTTAATCTTACCTTGCTCCCAGAGCTGCATGACAGAGACCCAGATGGTTAATTTGGTTACGGAGCCCCATTCAAAAACGCTATCATCATCAGCCTTAATGCCTTTTTCCTTATCCATGTATCCAAAGTTGCCTTGATAAATGGTACCATTCTTGTCAAAGATAGCAGTTTCCATGCCAGCTGTTGTTTTTTCATGTTCCTTGACATAGTCTTGGATTTTCTGGCTGATCAGGTCACGTTCGATACCAGATGGCAGCTTTTGAGACTCCTCAGCCGATGCAGTAATTGGCCGGAAGAGTCCTAGAGTTATAATCGTTAGAAGCGTTAGAATAAATGTTTTTTTCATAGCATTTCCTTTCTGTTCAACTTAAGTATTCACATAAGCTGAGTTCAGATAGTCGGCGCAGTCTCCTTTTAATTTAGAATTAGGTTATTCTTATTTTTTTATCATGCGTTTTTCTCTTCCTTATCCGCCCGATACCAGAGATAAATACTGTAAAGGGTCAGAATACCCAAGCCGCCAAGGTAAATGAGGGAGTTAACCTGAGAGAAATCAAACTTATCAGCTAGGTTGATGCCGACAAACGTTGCTATCAGAATATCTAGTAGGGCATGGAAAATCATACAGGCAAGGACAGATTTCGTCTTCTTATGCAGTGCAGCAAACCAGATGGACTGGACTATACTTACAATGATAAAGACTAGAAAGGGATCCTGACTTCGATCATAAAAGCGGTCATAAAACCAGAGAGGAATATGCCAGCAAGCCCAAGCTAGTCCGGTTATCGAGGAGGCGATAAACATAGAGAACTTCTTTTCCAAAGCCGGCTGCAGAAAGCCTCGCCAGCCAGGCTCTTCCATGCCACCAGCCAAGGTCATAAGGTAGATAAAGGATCCAATAAATGAAAGCAGAGCTCCGTCTACTAGCTTGCCTCCGGAAGCTAATGCAAAAGTCACAGCCAGACCTCCACTGAAGAATAGGAGATAGAGCCAAGTCCCTTTCTTGCTTGAGAAGATAAAGGAACAGATGGCTTTGAAGCCTTTTATTTTCAGCACGATTAGGCTTGCTATCACCGGTCCGAACATACTGAAACTCGTTAGGAGGCCTTCCAGAGCCAGATAGAGTATAGGTGGATTTTCCGGCCAGAGATTTTTGAGAATGATAGCTAGCAACATAAATCCCCAAGTCCAGCCGAAGTTCCAGGCTAGGAACGGCCAGACTAGTTTTGGTTGTGGTTCTATTCTTGTTTTATTAGTCATAGGATTTTCTCCTTTAAATGGTTTGATTTTTGTACTCTGATAAGGTCATTGATTTTTTGCTTCGTTTAGCTGTACTCTGTATAAAAGACGGCATTTGCACTTCAGCTCTTGTTGAAAAATCCTTGACCTTAAGCTTGATAAAAGAATCAGTCAAATCAATTTTTTCATGCGAGTCTCCTTTTTCTTTAGCCCTCAAGGGCGAAAGTGATACTTCTAAAAATGATTTTGCAAAAAATTTTAAACATATTAAGCCTCCTTTTTATAGCACATACATTTCTTATTTCTTTCTATTTTAAAGTCCGATTCTCAAATATCCTTCAAGTAATTCTAAAATATTTCTAAAGTTTTTCGAATAGTCCATCTTTTATTGACTTAGCCTCTTATCCTTGCTACACTAGTGATAGGAAATTTCTGGAGGCGAGTGTTTATGGCTCATATTTTACTCATCGAAGACAATAGTGATATTCATGAAATTCTAAAAGAACTTTTTCAGAAGGAACACACGGTTTATTCTGCCTATTCGGGGACAGAGGGCATTTCGCTGTTTGAGCGGGAGGAGATTGATTTGGTCCTTTTGGATATCATGCTGCCGGGGAAGAATGGCGATGAAGTGTTGAGGGAAATTCGCAGCAGCAATGCTACGGTGCCAGTGGTTATGCTGACAGCCCTTGGTGAGAAAGCGCTGGTTAGCCAGTACCTGCTGAATGGTGCTAATGATTATATCGTCAAACCTTTCAATCTGGATGAGGTTTTTGCCCGTATCACCGTGCAGCTGCGCAGCCAGCAGACTTTGGCTGGCGAAGAAGAAGGCCAGTCCTTTAAAAATATTCGTCTGCTCAAGGCTACCTTTGAGGCGGCCTGCGGTGAGAAAAGCGTCCGTCTGAGCAAGAAAGAATATCATATCCTCCAGCTCTTGCTTCGTCATCCCAAGAAGATCTACACCAAGGAAGAGCTCTTTGAGCAGGTCTGGGAAGAGAGCTATCTGCCTGGGGATAATACCCTGAATACTCACCTCAGCAACCTACGTAAGAAACTGGCTCAGTTGGACCCAACAGAGGAATACATAGAGACTGTTTGGGGACTGGGTGTCCGGCTCAAGGAGGACTGATATGTTGGTGTTAGTCATTTTATTTGCCCTTATCAGTCTGTTTCTGGCTATTGGTTTCATACGCTATCATCTGGCGGTCAAGGATGTGGCACAGCAGATTCGTCGGAAGCGACAGACAGGGAGCCAGAATCGTCTGGCTCCTGCTGCTCATGCCCCCAGTATTTTGGAGTTGACAGAGGAAGCAGAGTTGCTCTTTCGGGAGCTAGATAAGACGACCTTTGTTGTCCAGCAGGAAAAGAAGACGCTGGATATGGCTATCAGTAATATTGCCCATGATATCCGCACCCCTCTGACCATTGCTAGCGGCTATACCCAGCAGCTGCTGAAGGATGATAGTCAGGAAAGTCAGCAGTTAATCAAAATTGCAGATAGTCTGGGAATGGTATCCAAACGGCTGGAAGCCTTGATGGAGTACCGCCGGCTGATGGAGGGGGCCATAAGGGCCAATGTCCAGCCGACAGATATATCTCAGCTGGTAACCCAGCAGCTTTTTACCTATTATGACGCCTTCCAGAAAGCCCAGATTGACTTGCAGGTAGAGTTAGCTGAAGGTCTAGAGTTAGAGACAGACCCAGAAATTCTTGAGCGTATTGTCCAAAATATGATAAGCAATGTCCTCAAGCACGGTCGTAAGGCCGCTAGCATTTCGCTGAAAAAAGACGGCGAGCACTGTATCTTTACCGTCAAAAATATCGTCCAGCAGCCTATCCAATATCTGGATAAGCTGACCAATCGCTTTTACTCAGAAAATCTATCCAGCAGCGAGGGGTCTTCAGGGCTGGGGCTCTACATCACCCAGCAGTTAGTCGAAATCCTAGGCGGAGACTTGACAATGAAAGCCGAGGACGACTGGTTTGAACTAGCTGTGACTTTGTAAAAAAGACTTGAAAAAGCAAAATAAGGAAGGCTCAGCTCTATCAGCTAGTCTCAAAATCCGCTCAAAAAACCTAAGCTAATTTTTGAATTGGCGGAGGTTTGTTTTTAGATTAAGTCGAAGAAAGGCATGATAAAGATGCCTTTTTGTTTTGTGATTTGAAAAGCAAGTCATATCAGCGAGGTCATTTTAACAGTCAAAGTGAAAAATCAGCCAACTGCTCTAAACCCTTGATATAACTGACTTGCAACTGACAGTTGACAATGATTCCAAGTTCAATCACTCAAAAAGCAACTAGATTTTTTCTTTATTCCAAGTCCAGTCGCTAGAAAGGCAACTGGCTTTTTTGTTAATCTGAAAGCAGAAGCCAAGTTTTTGATTTCGGAATGAACGAGTCGCTGTCTTTGAAGATTTGGATTAAAAACTTGAGTTTAATTATATTATAAGGAGGTATTCTCATGAATACAGAAACAACTATCAAACCACAACCAAAACTAATTTTGCCGTTCCTAGCTTGGAACTTCGGCTGGACATGGGGATTCTGGCTGCTGGACATTATCCTCAAAAACCTTTGGCCAGACAGCCCACCTACAGCCTATCTTGCTCTTGAAGCTATTCTAAATGGTATTGCTATGTTTGGGCCTATGCTGGCCAGCCTGATCGTACTGAAAAAGAAAGGCTTCAAGGCCATTTGCTCCTATCTCTTTTCAGGCAAGAAAGAGACCTGGCTCTACTTGCTAATCTATGGTGGCGGTCTGACCACCTTCTATGCCCTAGCTTCTGGCGGCAAGCTGGTAGACGGCGCTTTAGTAAGATTTCCTTGGTTTTTTATCTATTGTATTGTCCTATCGGGCGGGATTGAAGAATTCGGCTGGCGTGGCTTCCTACAGCCGGCCTTAGAGAAAAAGTTTTCTTTCTTTGTCTCTACCTTGATGACCGGTATTATTTGGGCCATCTGGCATATTCCTCTCTGGTTTTACGATCGCTTTTATGATCGAAGCCATGATCTTTTCTCAGTTTTTATCATTTTCAGTATCCTTCTCTCTTTCTGGCTTGCTGCACTTTATAAGAAGACCCAGTCTGTTCTTGCTTGTAACATCTTTCATGCGCTCTCCAACACCCTTATCCCGACTTTTGTTGGCATAGCTCAAGCTAACAATCAATTGGATTTCTCTCAAGTCAATCCCTTCTTTTACTTTGGAGGTGTGATTCTCCTGACACTTTATAGTATCTATCTCTGGTATCGGACGGATAGGGAGGAAAAAGCACTTCCATCTAAAGAAGAAATCTAGCATTGTATGAAGAGATGACAATCAGACTTTGTAGTCTATCCGCCTTGTGCTATAATAAGTTTCAATGAAAGAAAGTATAAAAAATAAGAAAGATTAGGTAAAACAATCCATGAATCTATCAGACAGAATCCAGTACCTGCGAAAAGCGCGGGGCATTTCTCAGGAGGGGCTAGCCGACCAACTCGGTGTGTCCAGACAGGCCGTTTCCAAGTGGGAGAGTGAACAGAGTATGCCTGATTTAGATAAGATCATTTCCATGAGTGACTATTTTGAGGTGACCACAGACTATCTGCTCAAGGGAATTGAGCCTGTAGTCCAGAAAGAGGAAGAGCAGTCAATCAAGTACAGGAGAATAGCCAGCAATATTTGCTATCAGCTCTCTCTTGGCTTTGTCGGTCTGGGCATCATCCTCTCCATTATCCTAGCTGATTTTCTCAAGATCAGTATCTTGCTAACGCCGGTGCTGATCGTTCAGGGAGTAGGGCTGCTGGTGTGGGGAACGGGCCGCAATCTATCCGAGGTAAGACCTTCTTTTCAGGTTAAGCTAGCCTTGATTTTATTCTTGTTCTTTGTTCCCCTCGGATTTCTATCTAATGTTCTTTTTCCTCTGGGCAAGATCTTTCCATATCCGACCAGTCTGGCAGCCAGTCTTACCTTTGTCACTTTCTACCTTATCCTAGGAGTCTGCATCAGTCTGTTCTTGAAAAAGCAAGATTGGAAGTAGTGAAAGAAAGCCGATAAAGCGGTGCTAGACCAGAAGGAGTGAAATCCGCTCAAAAAACTCAGCTAATTTAGTGATTAGCTGAGTTTTTATTTTACAAATCTCTCTTTTTCAGTGTAGCCAGTCCTGCTAAGCTAAAGACCGTGATCAGACTGAGAGCAAAGATAGCTGTTTTGATGATGACACCTGGTATTGAAGCGTCTCCGTAGACGAACTCCATCTTGATAGCCTTGAACCATTCATTATTGGCATCAACCATTTGACTAGGGAGGCCGAGTAAGATGTAGGTCATGATATAGGTGATAAAGACGACACTATAGTTTCGAGTCAAGTAGAGGACAAAGCTGGTAATGCAGTACCAAGCATAGGTACAGATGACCTGCATGACAAAGAGTATTGCAAATTGTCCCCAGAAATTAGCTGGCAGGGTTCCCATATTACCGCCGGTTCGGACAAATTCGATGACAATACCTAAAATGTAGAGCAGTATGAACTGCATAGGCAGTAAGCTACCGATAACCAGTGCTTTAGAGAAGTAATACTGGGTCCGAGTCTTGCCTGTAGTCAGGTTATTGTGATAAAGTTTGTCATTGAGATCAACACCGAGAAGCAAGCTAGTCATGACATTGCAGGCAATAAAGAGCATGCCGCTGTTGTAGGAGACGACATCTATGGCAAAAAAGATACCGTTGTCGGAACTGACAACTTTGGAAGTGAAAATGGCGAGGAGAATTCCAAAGATGCAGAAAGCCTGCACTCCCCAGAATCCTACGGAGCGGAAGAGACGGTAGTAATCCGCCTTGATACTATTAAACATGAGTGTTTCCTCCTTGTTGGTTGATTAAGTCTGTAAAGTATTTTTCTAAGTCTTTGTGGGCGTAGTAGATTTCCCCGATTGGGATGTCGGCTAGGACTAATTCCTTGGCAATCTTGCGAATTTCTTGTACCTTACCGGAAATATGCAGCTCATCTTCCTTGTTGGTCGGTCTGAGCTGGTAGCCTAGCTTGTCTTGCACTAAATGAGCAGCTTGCTTGATATTATCCGTTTTGAGGATGATATAGTCGCCGCTTTCTCGGTTAAATTCTTCCTTAGACAGCTCCTTGATGAAATGCCCTTGATTGATAAAACCAAAGCGAGTTGCGACTAGATAAAGCTCGGACAGGATATGGCTGGAAATGATGATGGTGATGCCCAGTTCTTGATTGAGGCGCTTGACCATTTCTCTAAATTCCTGAATCCCAACGGGGTCTAAACCATTGATGGGCTCGTCCAGAATGAGCAAGTCGGGACGCCCCAAAATGGCAATGGCAATGCCCAATCGCTGTTTCATCCCCAGAGAGAAATTACGGAATTTCTTCTTTCCAGTATCGGTCAGGCCGACATATTGCAGGGTTTCTTTGATGACTTTGTCAGCATTTGGAATGCCCCGATCGGTACAGTAGTAGCGCAGATTTTCATAGGCCGACATGTGGGCATGAGCTACAGGGGATTCGATGACAGATCCAGTATGGCTGAGGGCTCTGGTCCATTCTTGTTGGTTCTGAGAGCCCAGGACAGATACGGTCCCTCCGCTAGGATAGATGACTTGCGTGATGATTTTGATCAGAGTGGTCTTACCAGCACCGTTTTTTCCGATGAGACCGTAGATCTCTCCTTTCTTGATGGAAAGACTGACATCTTTCAGAGCATATTGATCACCGTATTTTTTAGTGAGTCCTTTCACTTCTAAAACATTTTGCATGATGTTTCTCCTTTAGTTACTTTGTTTATACTTTTAGTATACAAACTAAATTTCAAATATTTCTCAAGAAATTCTAAAATATTTCTAAAGAAATTTAAAATTGGAAAGATTAAAATGAGCCAGTCGAGAGCCAGCTCATTGTTTACTATAAATCCTTTTTGTGGAAAGTATAGAGACTTGCTGCGGTGAAGACTGTTCCTAAAAACAAGGCGATTAGAACAATTCTTAAGGTTACACCGTTGCTTTGAAGCGTCTCAAAATCAAAGCTCATGGTGAAATGCTGCAGCCATAAAGATTTGGGATAAAATTGAGCAAGAGCTCCGGTTAAGGATGCGCAGAAAAGGTAACCTCCCAAAGCAGCAATCATAGATTTACTCAGATAAAGAATAAAGGAGATAATAGCTGTCCAAGCAATGACAGTCAGGCACTGCACAAAGAATAGAAGAATAAACTGAAGCAGGAAGGTGGCGGATAAATCACCAATACCGTTTAGAATGGCCGCTAGGATAAAGTTGATGCTATAAAAGAGAGCCAACTGCAGGAACGTTACGCAGACCATGACTAGGGCTTTAGAGACGAAGAAACTGGTACGGGAAACGCCGCTGGTTAATGTATTCTTGTAAAGCTGCTTGTTCAGATCTGTCCCGATGACGACCATAGAGAGGATAATGATGATAAAAGTATTGTTACCGATAGCGTTGGACACCGCTTGTATAAGCTGGACGGCATTTAATTTGCCAAAGACTGCGCTCAAGGTCGTCAGTAGAAAGATGAATTCGGTAATCCAAACAGCCTTGGAACGAAAGAAACGGTAAAAATCTGCTTGAAAAGTATGTAACATGTTTTTTCTCCTTACTGGACTAAATCTGTAAAGTATTTTTCTAAATCTTTGTGAGCTGCATAGATACCATTGACATGAATGTTGGATAGGACCAACTCCCTGTTGATGTCATTTAGTTCCTGCTCTTGGGCGACAATGTGCAGTTCGTCAGATTTATCAGCGTCCTTGAGCTGATAGTGGAGCTTGCCTTGGATGAGATTGGCAGCCTGATCTCTATCGCTGGTTTTGAGGACGATATAATCTTCGCTGGCTCGGTCAAAATCGTCTTTGGTGAATTCTGCGACAAGGCGTCCTTGGTCAATCACGCCAAACTTGGTGGCTACCAGATAAAGCTCAGACAAGATGTGGCTGGAAATGATAAAAGTGATTCCCAATTCTTGATTGAGTCGCTGAATCATCAGTCGAAATTCCTTGATTCCAAGAGGATCTAGGCCGTTGATGGGCTCATCTAAAATCATGAGTTCAGGCTTGCTGATAAGTGCAATTGCGATCCCCAAGCGCTGCTTCATTCCTAGCGAAAAGTTGCGGAATTTCTTTTTACCAGTATTGCTCAATCCGACATAGGCCAAGGTTTCCTTGATGAGTTGGTCGGGCTGGGCAATCTGGTGGACCTTGCAGTAGTAGTTGAGGTTTTGATAAGCAGTCATCTGATTGTAAGCGACCGGTGTTTCGATGACGGTACCTATCTTGCGCAGGGCTTCATTCCATTCCTTAGAGTTCTGCGAACCAAAGACAGAAACGGTTCCGCTGTTGGCATGAATGAGCCGGCTAATGGTCTTGAGAAGAGTAGTCTTACCAGCTCCGTTCTTGCCAATCAGTCCATAAATATCGCCTTTTTGGATAGATAGGCTGACTTGATCAAGGGCATATTGCTGGCCATATTGTTTGGTAACTTGCTTTACTTCTAAAACAGTTTGCATGGTATATTCTCGCTTTCTTAGGTTTGATTTTAGTATACAAGCTAGACTTCAAATATTTCTCAAGAAATTCTAAAATATTTCTAAAGAAATGCAGAACCAATCCAAAAGCAATAAAAAAGCAGCCAAAGGGCTGACTGCTTAAATTTATAAGTCTCTGTGCTGAAAGGCTTGGTAACCACCTAAGAGAGAACCAGCAAGGATAAGGAATAAGAATAGTTCAGAATTTATCTGGGGGAAAACGATGACGAGGCTAGACTGAAGCATAATTAGGGCGAAAAAGACGAGATAGCTGGCTAGGGTAGAGCGGGTCAGGTAGAGAAGACAGGTAACTACGGAACTGCAGGTCATAATAAAGAGAAAGGAGCGAAAGAAAGACAAGGAAAAGCTCCAGAAAAAGTTCTTTGGCATAGTCCCAAGTCCGTGGAAGAGGCTCCCAAAGATAAAGGCTATAGCAAAGGCTGTTACTAGTTGAAAGATGATAATTGTGACAAGAAGAGCTATTTTGGATAAGTAAAATTCTTTCCGAGAAACCCCGCTGGCTAATATATTGTTGTATAATTTTCTAGTCAGGTCACGACCTAACAGAAAGATAACGAGCACAAGGACAGTAATCATGACAAAGGGCAGGAAATCTTTAGCAAGCTCCCCGAGAGCTTCAAATCCTGTCCAACCTTGGATGACTATTTCTTCTGGATCAGAAGACGTAGAGATATAAAAATTAAAGTTGCTTTCACCAAGAGAGCTGATGAAAATGAGAAAAAAGAGCAGCCCTTCTATTAGCCAAAAAGGTTTGGAGCGGACAAGCTGGTAGAGTTCCGCCTGAATAGTATGTAACATGAAATCTCCTCTGAATGATTAAGATTGTTCCTGCTTTTTATAAATTTTTCTTTTTGAAAACCATCAGTCCGCTAATCAGAAAGACTAGGGTGACCGTTACCACTGTCAGGATAGCCTTGATAACAGCCCCGCCATCTGCTGCCATATTTGTGTTAAAACGCAGAGTCAGATAGAGCAACCATTCATTATCAGGGTAAAAGATGAGGGGAATAGTCAGTAAGGTACCACCAAGGAAATAGGTCAGAAAGATAGATACGATGGAGTGGCTGGCATAGAGTACAAAAGAAATGATGGCAATCCATGCAATCGTGCCGAGAAATTGGACGAAGAGAGCAGCTCCCAGCTGAGGCAAAAAAGAGCTGGGGGCACTTCCAATTCCGTTGGACAGACTAGCGGTCACAAAGGAGATAGATAAAATCATCAGGAAGTGAAAGGCTGCGATGCTAACGCAGACAAAGAACTTAGAAAAATAATAGCTGAGCTTAGAGATGCCGTAGCTCAGACAGTTTTTATAAAGTTTCCGAGACAGGTCCACTCCAAGGACCATACTGATACCAATGATGGTGAAAAAGAGCAGACTGTCTGTATTGCCTGCAAAATAGTCCAGAGCTTGAAGGCCGGTTAGTTTTCCTAGAGATTGACTAGCAGACGCATTACTTGAGATATTTGCTCCAAAATGAATATTTGCTTGGAAGAAGGTTGCTGAGAAAATCACACAGAATAATAAAAACTCAGTAATCCAAAAGCCCTTTGAGCGCATGAGCCGGTATAAATCGGCTCTAATGAAATCCATCATGATAAGCCTCCCTTTGTCATTTGACCAAGTCTGTAAAGAAGTTTTCTAGGTTTTGTCGTGCATAGTAAATCTCCTGCACCGGTATATCTGCGACCGCAAGTTCCTTGACAATCTTGCTAATCTCATGTGAATGGGTAAAGATATGAATCTCGTCAGAAGCATTGACCACCTTGATACGATGCATGAGCTGGTCGTGAATCAGCCGGCTGGCTTCTTCTAACTGCGACGTTTTAAGCACGATATAGTCTTCGCTCTGTTCTTCAAACTCCGCCTTGGAAATCTCGCGAATCAGCCGTCCCTCCTCGATAATGCCGAACCGAGTACCCACCAAGTAGAGTTCAGACAGGATATGGCTGGAGATGATAAAGGTCATGCCAAATTCTTCGTTTAGCCGCTGCACCAGCTGGCGGAATTCCTTGATGCCGACTGGATCCAGGCCATTGATAGGTTCGTCCAGTATCATCAGGTCAGGTCTGGTAAGAAGCGCGATAGCTAGACCCAGCCGTTGTTTCATCCCGAGTGAGAAGTCGCGAAATTTCTTCTTGCCGGTATCCGTCAAGTCCACGTATTCCAAGGTTTCACGGATGACCTTATCCGCATGGGGAATATGGCGGAGCTTGCAGTAGTAGCTGAGATTTTCGTAGGCTGTCAGGTGGTTGTGAGCAACCGGAGTTTCGATAACTGATCCGACCCGTTTGAGGCTCTGCGTCCATTCTTGATAGTTCTGAGAGCCAAAGAGGGAGATATTGCCACTGCTTGCTTCCAAAAGCTGGGTGATGACCTTGATCAGAGTGGTCTTTCCGGCCCCGTTCTTGCCAATCAAACCGTAAATATCTCCTTTTTTTATCGTCAGACTCACATTGGTCAGAGCGTACTGCCGGCCGAATTTCTTGCTGACTTGCTGTAAAACCAAAACATTTTCCATGTCAAGTCTCCTTTTCATGATGTTAGGAGAGAAAACTCCCCTTCTTATTAACTAGTATAGCGCCAAACTTTCAAATATTTCTAAAGAATTTCTCAAATATTTCTAAAGTTTTTGATTGGTTTTATAAAAGGGTCAGAACTCATGTAGGAATTTCTCAATTATTTGAGCAAATGTTTCTGGCGCTTGGCTATTCAGAGTATGGCCGCCCTTTTCTATAATGCAAAGCTGAGAATTTTTAAGCAGCTTGTTAAGTTTGTAGGCAGCTTTTAGATTGGGCTTGTCTTTGCTGCCGCAAACAAGCAGGCTGGGGAGCATGATTTTCTTTACCTTATCAGTAAGATTTACCTTACGCAGCTCGGTCAAAATCTGCAGCATATGTTTCTTATCGGCTCCTTGCTTGGAGAAGACGCTTTTGGGAATTAGTTTAAATACAAGAATCTGCAGTCTGTAGAGAAAATTATCTGCTAAATTATATTGAGTCCCGGATAAAATCAAGCCCTTCATATGAGGAAGATCTTGGTCAGCTAGGTCCAGTGCCAGCAGGCCACCGAGTGACAAACCGACTAAGATGAAAGGCTGATTTTGGGTCTGAAGGTGATGGAGGGTTGCTTGTCGAATTTCTTGGTAGCTTTCATTTCCCCTTGGAAAAAGAGCCAGCGCCTCCGTTGGGACATCGGTTAGGGCTTCTTGAACTTTCTTCCAAGAATGCTCATCTTGCCCTAGTCCGTGCAGAAAAATAACTTTCATATCAGAGCTCTCCTTTATCAACCTCCAGCTCGTACAATCCCCTGACTGCGTTGCAGGCGTAGATTTTCTCCGCCTGAGCTAGGTCAGCCAGCGTTAAAACTTTCTCAGTAGCTTGTCCTTTATCCAGTAGCTGCTGGCGGTAGATGCCCTTGAGCAGGCCCAGTTCAGCTGGAGGCGTGTAGAGCTTGCCGTCAAGCTCCAGCATCAGATTTCCGATAGAGGTTTCCAGCAGCTGGCCTTGGGCATTGTAATAAATCTGCTCTTGCTGTTCCAAAGTCAGATGGGGCCGATAGCTGGTCTTGAAATAGGTAAAAGGCTGGGCCAAGTTGGCTGTTTGCTGAACTAATTTTGCCTTTTTAAAAGTTTCTGGTAATGGCAGCAGAGGAGCTGTTTCTAGGCTAATACTACCGTCTTTTTTTAGAGAAATACGTAGCCTGTAATCCTGCCCTTTATCTAGCTGAGCGCAGGTTTCTTCTAACTCTTGGTTCAGTTTGTCTTGGTCAAAAGGATAGGCAAAGTAGCCAGATGCTTCTGTCAGTCTTTGCAGGTGTTGGTCTTGCAAGGTCAGCTTTCCATCTGTCACTTTTGCTGTAGAAATCAGGTCGAATCGCGGATTTTTCCGATAGAGGACGGCAGATTTTTGCTGGGTTTCGATGTATTCGGATTTCCACGTGCTGTCCCAAGTGATTCCGCCGCCAACGCCATAGATGGCTTTCCTTCCATCCAACTGAATGGTGCGGATGGCGACATTGAAAATCCGTCTCTGGTCTGGCAGGCAGATACCTACTGTACCGCAGTAGACCCCGCGAGCAGCTTTTTCTGTCGCCTTGATGATAGCCATGGTCGAAATCTTAGGAGCACCTGTGATGGATCCGCAAGGAAAGAGCGCCTTGAAAAGCTCTGCCAGTCCGATTCCCTCATGCAGTAGGGTTTTAATGGTAGAGGTCATCTGCCAGACTGTAGAGTATTGCTCGACGTTGCAGAGACGCTCAACCCGCTCGCTGCCCGTCTGAGAAATGCGGTTCATATCATTGCGTAGCAGATCGACAATCATCATATTTTCTGCTCGGTTTTTGGCATCCTGGGCCAGCCATGCAGCCTGCTCCCTATCCTGCTCTAAGTTCAGTCCCCGATTGGTAGTTCCTTTCATAGGACGAGTGGTCAGTTGACCTCGGTGCTCCTCGAAAAAGAGCTCGGGGCTGATGGACAAGATGGCGGTCTCATCATGCTCTACATAGGCATTGTAGGCCGCATTTTGCTCAACGACCAGCCTATTGTAAATAGCCAAGCTATCCTCAGGATTGAGCTCCGCGCACAGCTGTACCGTGTAGTTGACCTGATAAGTATCACCCTGGCGGATATGATGATGAATGGTCTCAATAGCCTTCTGGTACTCTTGCTCAGAAGTCAGCCCCTGCCAAGCCGCTGGCATTTCCACTTCCTCATAGGTCAAGGGAATGGCAGCCTGCTCGGCCTTATCGTGGATAGTAAAGTAGAGGAGGTATTCCTTCTGGAGCGGAGCTGAGTGAACCTGAAACTTTTCCTCAAAGGCTGGAGCTGCTTCATAGCTGACATAGCCGACAGCATAGTATCCTTTCTCCTGCCAGCCCTCAATCTCTGTCAAAAGTTCTTCCACGTGGTCAAGACGGCGAGTCTTTAGCTCCTTGATGGGATTCGTAAAAATCAGGCGTTGGCCCAACTGCTTAAAATCAATAATCGTTTTCTTGTGCATAAAGTTATTTTATCATAAGATAATTTGAATGAAAACGGATTTATCGGATGAAACAGTCATTCTTTTATAATGGTTGACAGATTAGAAAGTAGCTAGGTATACTATGTTTAAAAAAGAAAGAATGAGATTGCTATGAAATCAAATAAATTGTTATTAGTAAATGGAATTACTGGAATTTTAGGAGGCCTCATCATCCTTTACGCTTCTTCTCAGAGATGGCACTGGGAAATAGTTGCTTTAGTTCCCAAGATGGTCGAAAAGTCTGACTGGGGCGTCCTGATCATACTGATCAGCTTGCTGTTTCTTTGTCTTTCCCTAGCTGGAATGGCTCATTATAGTGAAGAGCCAAGAGTCAATAAGATGAGCCATAAGCTTCTCTTTTTCGCCTTTCTTGCAGGAATCATTCCATTTTTGGGGAACTTGGCCGGCGTTCTAGCTATCATATCGGGGATTTTTTATCTTCAAGATGTACCCAAATTCAAGAGCGATGACAAAGCGGACTAACCCATGCTTCCTCCTGCTCGAAAGCCCTCGAAAATTATGATAAAATAAGAAAACGAAAAACCTCAAAAGGAAACCTTATGAAAAAAATAAATGATTCTTATAAACTAATTGTCTTTGCGGCGCTTGCTTTAGCTCTGGTTCTCTATATCGGGAACATCTGGTCTGGCCTGCAGAGTCTGACTTCGGTTTTTTCGCCTATTATACTGGGTGGAGTCCTAGCCTTTATCTTTAATGTTCCGATGAAAAAGCTGGAAGACTTCTTGGGCAAATGCCGAGTCCCTCAGAAGTTGCAGCGCGGTTTGGCCTTAGTTTTAGAGGTGCTGATTTTAGCTCTCATTATGACGGGGATTGTCTCCATCGTCGTGCCGACTCTGACCACAGCGGTCAATCAGCTGAGTGAAACAATCGGCAAGGTAGCACCTCAGGTAGCCAAGTGGCTGCAGCAGTCTGGCTTGCTTTCCTCTAGCCAGCTGAAAGATTTGACCAAGCAACTGCAAAATAGCGACATTGTCAACCGAGCCATCTCTCTTCTGGGCAGTCTGACGGGCAATATCTCTGCCATCTTTGGCAATTTCTTCTCTGTCATCATGTCTATTTTTCTCATGTTTGCCTTCTTGAGCAGCAAGGAGCATTTACAGACAATCACTAGCCGTCTCCTGCAGGTCCTGCTTCCTGAGAAGGCTGTCAAACGCCTATCCTATGTCGGTTCTGTCATTGTTGAGACCTATGATAAGTTTCTGATGGGGCAGATGATAGAGGCCGTCATTGTTGGGATTTTAGTCTTTATCGCCTACTCTCTGACAGGCCTGCCTTATGCGGCCTTGACAGGAGTTTTGGCCGGAGTGCTCTCTTTCATTCCCTACATCGGGCCTTTCTCAGCTTGTGCTCTAGGTGCTATCTTTATCTTCACCGACAGCCCTTGGAAAGCTCTTCTTTCAATCGCAGTCTTTCAGGGAGTGCAGCTGATTGAGGGCAATGTCATCTATCCGCGCGTGGTAGGCCAGTCCGTCGGTCTCCCAACGCTCTTTACCCTAGCTGCCGCCCTGATTGGAGGTAATCTCTTTGGTTTGGTCGGCATGATTTTCTTCACCCCTATCTTTGCAGTTATCTACCGCTTGGTTAGAGAGTTTGTTGTGGAGAAGGAGGAGAAAAAAGCACTAGTAAAAGAATGAAAAGAAACCAGCGAGAATAAAAATCGCTGGTTTTTCTTTTTCCAAGGCCATAATTTCTACCTATAGCAAACAATAATTTCAGTTAATAGTGTTGTTAAAATAGGGCTTTTGGATTGGTTGATGAGGGTGGTTATAGTTTTAGGCTATATCAAACTCTGGGAAATTCCAATTATACAGAGGGGGGATTTTCTGATAAGATAAAATCAAGAAAAATTTTGGAGGACATTTATGTCAACGACTATTATTGGTTTCCCACGTTTGGGCGAATTCCGCGAATTGAAATTTACAACTGAAAAATACTTTAGACATGAAATCTCAGCAGAAGAGCTTCTGGCTGCAGCTAAGGAGCTGCGCGCTAAGCACTGGAATATTGTTAAGGAAAAAGGAATTTCAGAGATTCCGTCAAATGACTTTTCTCACTACGACAATGTACTGGATGCGGCTTTTCTCTTTAACGTGGTGCCGTCATCTGTGCAAGGGTTGGAGTTGACTGACTTGGAGCGTTATTTTGCCTTGGCTCGTGGTTATCAGGGCGAAAAAGGGGATGTCCGCGCCCTTCCGATGAAGAAATGGTTCAACACTAACTACCACTATATCGTTCCTAAATTTGAAAAAGAAACCCAAGTCAAATTGGCTGGGCATAAGATTTTTGATGAATTTGCAGAAGCGAAAGAGTTGGGCTTGGTAACCCGTCCAGTTGTGGTTGGCCCATTCACCCTCCTGCAAGTATCTGACTTTGAAGACAGTGTAGCGCCGGCTGACTTTGTAGATGCCCTGGCTGCAGCCTATCAAGAAGTTTTTGCCAAATTAGCAGAGCTTGGCGCAGAGCGTATCCAGCTGGATGAGCCAAGTCTGGTCAAGGATCTGTCAGCAGAAGAAAAAGCTCTCTTCTTGGACCTTTATAAGAAACTTTTGGCAGACAAGAAAGGCTTGGAAGTCTTGGTTCAAACCTACTTTGGTGACGTTCGTGACATCTATGCAGACCTTGTAGAGCTGCCAGTAGATGCGATTGGTCTGGACTTTGTCGAAGGCAAGAAAACTTTTGACCTTGTTAAAGGTGGTTTCCCAGCTGATAAGACACTCTATGCGGGTATCGTCAACGGTAAAAACATCTGGCGCAACAACTATGAAAAGAGCTTGGCTGTTCTTGAGCAAATCCCAGCTGAAAATCTTGTTTTGACAAGCTCATGTTCGCTGCTCCATGTGCCATTTACGACTGCTAACGAAGAATTTGAACCAGCAATCTTGAACCACTTTGCCTTTGCGGTGGAAAAATTGGATGAAATCCGTGACTTGGATGCTATCCGTAATGGCGGTGGTGCAGAAGCACTTGCTGCTAACAAAGCTCTCTTTGCAGCAGAGCGTGTTGGACAAAATGCAGAGCTGGCTGCTCGGATCGCTGGCTTGACAGATGCAGACTACACTCGCCTGCCGGTCTTTGCAGAGCGTGAGGAAATTCAGCACAAGGCGCTCAATCTGCCACCATTGCCAACTACGACAATTGGTTCCTTCCCTCAAACCAAGGAAGTCCGTGCCAAACGTTTGGCCTTCCGCAAGGGTGAGCTGTCAGCAGAAGACTATGACAAGTTCTTGGCTGAGCAGATTGATGAATGGATCAAGTGGCAAGAAGAAGTCGGCTTTGACGTGCTGGTGCACGGTGAGTTCGAGCGTAATGACATGGTTGAGTACTTCGGTCAAAACCTGTCAGGTTACCTCTTCTCTAAGAATGGTTGGGTACAATCATACGGTATGCGTGGGGTGAAACCACCAATCATCTGGGGTGATGTGACTCGTCTCAACCCAATCACTGTTAAATGGTCTAGCTACGCACAAAGCCGTACAGACAGACCTGTTAAGGGTATGTTGACTGGACCTGTAACCATCCTCAACTGGTCTTTCCCACGTGAAGACATCTCGATCAAGGATTCAACCCTTCAAATCGCCTTGGCAATCAAGGATGAAGTGCTTGACCTTGAAGCTGCAGGCGTGAAGATTATCCAAATCGACGAGGCTGCTCTTCGTGAGAAATTACCACTCCGTCGCAGCGACTGGTACGAAGACTACCTTGACTGGGCAATTCCAGCCTTCCGCTTGGTACACTCTACAGTAGCGCCAGACACACAAATTCACACTCACATGTGTTACTCAGAATTTACAGATATCATCCCTGCGATCGACAACATGGATGCGGACGTGATTTCCTTTGAAGCTAGCCGCTCTAACTTGGAAATCCTGGACGAGCTCAAGGCTAAGAACTTCCAGACAGAAGTAGGTCCTGGAGTTTACGATATCCACTCACCGCGCGTGCCAAATGAAGGGGAAATCGACCATACGATTGAAGCCATCTTGGCTAAGGTGCCAAGCAGCAAGGTCTGGATCAACCCTGACTGTGGTTTGAAAACACGTGGTATCCCAGAAACTAAAGCTAGCTTGGTGCGCTTAGTAGAAGCAGCCAAATCGGCTAGACAACATTTGAAATAATCCTCCTCGAACCTCAAAAGTTGATCTTGATGGAGGAACATACCAAAATTGAAGCGGAGCTGACAATCCTGCAGGAGCTGTTTTTGTAGGATTGTCCTCGGCTATCGCTACCATCATTGAAAGGAACTTTTTGTTATATGGTTCGTCGTCACACACCCAGTCTCTCATTTGAAGTATTTCCTCCCAATCCGGCAGTAGGCAATGATAAGATTTTTCAGGCGTTGAGAGAGATGCAAGATCTGGCTCCTCACTTTATCAGTGTGACAGCCAGCAATAATAAGTTTGACATTGAGGAGACGACGGTTCGTTTGACCGAGTTCATCGCCAATGATCTCCAGATTCCGACGATTGCTCACTTACCTGCGGTCTATCTGACCAAGGACATGGTGTCTAATATCTTACAGTCTTTAGATCGGGTTGGTGTCCATCAGATTTTAGCTTTGCGAGGAGATATTTTTCCAGATGTGGCGCCTAAGGATGATTTTACCTATGCGACTGACTTGATCGAATACATCAAGACAGAAGCGCCGCACTTTAACATCGTCGGAGCCTGCTATCCAGAGGGCCATCCGGATTCTCCAAATCAAATTTCGGATATTCAAAATCTCAAGAAAAAGGTGGATGCTGGCTGTTCTAGTTTGGTGACCCAGCTTTTCTTTGACAATGAGCGCTTCTATGATTTTCAGGACAAGTGTATTTTAGCCGGTATTGAAGTGCCCATCCATGCTGGGATTATGCCGATTCTCAATCGCAATCAGGCTCTGCGCCTGCTCAAGACCTGTGAGAATATCAAGCTGCCAAGAAAATTCCGGGCTATTCTGGATAAGTACGAACATGACCCAGAGTCTCTGAGAGCAGCTGGTCTGGCTTATGCTGTGGACCAAATTGTTGACTTGGTGACTCAGGATGTGGCGGGCATACACCTTTATACTATGAATAACGCTGCAACGGCCTACCATATCTATAAGGCTACCCATGCTCTCTTCAATCATAATCCATCTGTCCAATCTTTTTAAGATGAATGAAGAAACCACTAATCAGATTCAGTTGCTGTTTAGTGGTTTTTGTTTTATAATATGGATAAAAGTTTTGTCTAAATTTAAGGAGGAGCTGATGGAGCATTCGCTGACCTTGGTTAAGTCTATGCAGTTTGGCCAAGAAGATTGTTTTTTTGCTTTCTGTGGTTATTCAAAAACGGAAGCCCATCATAGCTTTGGCCCGGCTGTTCGGGATGTTTATGTCATTCATATCGTACTGGAGGGGCGGGGGACTTACTCCGTTGGCAATCAACGCTATGATTTGCTGGAAGGGCAGGGCTTTGTGGTGCCACCGGGTCAGTCGGTATTTTATCAGGCTGATGGAGAAGAGCCATGGTCTTATGTCTGGATGGGACTGGGTGGGTGCCTCTTGCCTCCTTATCTCCAGGTTCTGGGACTACAGTCAGGCCAATGGTCTTTTGAGCTGACTTCTGTGCAGGAATTTAAGGCCTTGGTCTTTGAAAGTCTGGCCTATGAGGGCAGCGGAATAACAGCTGAACTAGCTCTGCAAAGGCAAGTTTATCGCTTCTTAGAGCTCTTGTCCCAACGTCTTAAGCAGACATCTTTAATCACGGAAAGTCGTCGGGTCAATCCTTATGTCCAGCAGGTCTTGGAACTGCTGAGCAGTCATCTGCCAGAAAGTTTATCTGTACAGGAGCTGGCGCAGAAATTGGCTCTGCACCCTTCCTACCTATCTCGTCTTTTCAAGGATGAAGTAGGCAAGGGGATCAAGGAGTACAGCAATGATTTGCGGCTCAATATGGCAGCTGATTTGCTGACGAGCAGCCAGCTTTCGGTGGAAGAGATTGCCAATAAGACAGGCTTTGCCGGAACCCAGAGCTTTTCAAAAGCCTTCAAGAAGGCACGTGGCCAGTCGCCCTTGAATTTTCGCAAGGCTAGCTCTCATCTGGGACAGGAGCTGTAAAAAGTCACATTTGGATAAATAATACTAGAAAGAAAGGCTTACCAAAAGGGGTGGCCTTTTTTATAATGAAAGTGGAAGTTTGATTGCAAACTGTGAAAGGAGAAGACCATGAATAAGGCGAGTATTTTGTTTAAGGAAGAGTGCAGACAATTTCATCTGACTAATGGTGATGTTTCTTATATCTTTCGGGTTGCGGAGGATGGTAAACTCTTGCAACTTTACTACGGAGCGGCGGTACCAGAGCGGGATTATTCTTATCTGGTGGAGCTGCAGCATCGGCCCATGACGACCTATCGGAAAGAAGGGGATTTACGCTATTCTTTGGAGCATGTGCGGCAGGAATTTCCAGAATACGGCACGACAGATTTTCGCCATCCCGCTATCTGTCTGCGGCAGGAAAATGGCTCGCGTATTACTGATTTTGTCTATGTCAGTCATCAGATGGTAGATGGTAAGCCAGCTTTAGAGGGGCTGCCCGCTACTTATATAGAGGCTCAAACGGAGGCTAAGACGCTTATCTTGACCCTGCGAGATGCCTTGACAGAAGTAGAAGTTCAGCTGTTTTATACGATTTTTGCTGATTGGCCGGTTATCGCTCGCTCCAGCAAAGTGATTAATCAAGGCAGGGAAACTTGCTATTTGGAATCCCTAGCTAGTCTGTCGCTGGATCTGCCAGATGCTGACTATGACTGGCTGCAGCTATCAGGAGCATGGGCCCGGGAACGCCATATCAAGGCGCGTCCGCTTCAGCAGGGGATTCAGTCTATTGAGTCAACCCGCGGCATTTCCAGTCCCCACCACAATCCTTTTGTGGCTCTTAAGCGACCGGAAACGACTGAGTTATCAGGTCCAGTGCTAGGAGCGGCCTTGGTGTACTCGGGCAATTTTCTCATTCAGGCTGAGGTGGATACCTATGATGTGACCCGGTTGCAGCTAGGAATTAATCCTTTCGATTTTGAGTGGAAGCTGGCTGCGGGCCAGTCCTTTACCAGTCCAGAAGCTCTGTTGGTTTACTCTGAGGGGGGCCTCAATGGCATGAGTCAAGTCTTTCATCAGCTATTTCGTCGACGTCTAGCTAGGGGCTACTGGCGCGAGCGAGTGCGTCCTGTTCTCATCAATAATTGGGAAGCTACCTATTTTGACTTTAGTGAGGATCAGCTGCTGGAGCTTGCTGAAAAGGCTCAGGAAGTAGGGGTAGAGCTCTTTGTGTTAGATGATGGCTGGTTTGGCCAGCGGACTAATGATCGTGCTGGGCTGGGTGATTGGTTTGTCAATCCAGACAGGCTGCCGCAGGGGCTGGGATCGCTAGCAGAGCGAATTCACGGTTTGGGCATGAAGTTTGGTCTTTGGTTTGAGCCGGAAATGGTCAATAAGGACAGCCAACTCTACCGAACTCATCCTGACTGGCTGCTGGCAGTGCCAGATAGACAGCCCCACCATGGTCGGAACCAGTTTGTTTTGGACTATTCTCGGCCGGAAGTAGTGGATGAGATTTTTGAGCGTCTGTCAGCGATTATCGAGGAAGCGCAGCTGGATTATATCAAATGGGATATGAATCGCCCTCTGACGGATGTCTTCTCAGCTGCCTGGCCAGCTGATCAGCAAGGAGAGATTTTTCACCGCTATGTCTTGGGTGTTTATGACTTGTATGAGCGTTTAATCAGTCGGTATCCAAGCTTGTTATTTGAGTCCTGCTCTTCAGGTGGAGGCCGATTTGATCCAGGTATGCTCTACTATGCTCCTCAAGCTTGGACCAGTGATGATTCGGATGCGATTGAGCGCTTGAAAATCCAGTATGGAACCAGTCTTCTCTACCCTCTTTCGTCCATGGGAGCCCATGTCTCCATCGTGCCCAATCATCAGACCAATCGTCTGACTCCGTTGAAGACGCGGGGCAATGTCGCCTTTTTCGGTTCCTTTGGCTATGAGCTGGATCTTAATCAGCTAAGTCCAGAAGAATTGGCTGAAGTCAGGGAACAGATAGCTTTTTACAAGCGCCATCGAGAGCTAATTCATAATGGAACTTTTTATCGACTGCAGTCGCCCTTTAAGGGAGATGGGCAGACAGCTTGGATGGTTGTCAGTCAGGATCAGAACACGGCACTTTTAGGCACTTTCAAGGTCCTCAATCAAGTCAATCGTTCTCATCAGCGCTTGCAACTGAAAGGACTGGCTGTGGATAAGGTCTATCGGCTAGAGGGGCGTGCCTATACGGGGGCTGAGCTTATGCGAGTTGGGCTGGTTACCACGGACGCTTCCAGCGGTCAGCTTTTAGAGGATTCTGGGCAAAAGCCGAGCTATGACTTTGATTCCAAACTTTGGCTGTTTGAAGCAGGGGATGAGTAGATAAGCTGGGAAATAAAAAAGCAGAAGGAACAAGCTGATTAAAAGCTGTCCTTCTTGTTTTTTCTCTAAATAAAGAAAGGATAGTACCAATATCTCTGATAATTCTATAGGAAAAGGCTTTCGAAAAGATATATAATAGGATGGAGCCTTTATAAAATAGAGCTGGGTCAGAATGAGAGAATTTGTAAAAAATGAAGAAAGCATTTGCCAGATTGGATTATTAGAATAAAGTAATCGGTAAATGCAAGGAGGAGAGGGCTTTATGACAAGAAAAATCATCTTTCTGGATGTGGACGGGACCATCATCGACTATGATAATCATATACCGGAGTCTGCTGTTGTCGCCATTCGCAAGGCACGGGAAAAGGGACATTTGGTTTATGTCTGCACAGGTCGCAGCAAGGCTGAGATGCCGCCGGAAATTTGGGATATTGGCTTTGATGGGATGATTGGTGGCAACGGTTCTTATGTGGAGCATGAGGGGGAGGTTATTCTGCACCAACTGATTCCGCGAGATGTCGCTAAAAGGCTAGTCGACTGGCTTCAAGAGCGGGGGCTAGAGTTTTACCTAGAGAGTAATAACGGTCTATTTGCAAGCAAAGGCTTCCGCGAAGCAGCGCGACCAGTGCTTCGGACCTACGTCCTTGGAAAAGGTGTTAATCCAGGAAAAGTAGTAAATATGGAGGCAGAAGAAGCTCTTCACGGCCTGGTTTATGGCGGGGAGCTCTATCGGGACGACCTGAACAAAGTCAGCTTTATTCTCAGGAGCTACCAAGACCATCTGGACTCTGAGGCAGCTTTTCCTGAGCTCAAGGCAGGAACTTGGGGTGGCAAAGGTGAGCATGATCTCTTTGGTGACCTAGGTGTTAAAGACATCACCAAGGCACATGCCATTGAGGTTCTCCTGAAGAATCTTCACGCTGACAAGGCGGATACTCTGGCTTTCGGTGATGCCAAGGTTGATATTCCTATGCTGGACTATTGTCAGGTCGGGGTCGCTATGGGAAATGGCGGAGCGGAAATCAAGGCTATGGCCGATCTGGTGACAGACTCGGTCAGCCAAGACGGTCTCTACAAGGCCTTTGAAAAGTTAGAACTCATCTAAAGGAGATATGAATGATTGCAAAATCTCTTTATCTGATGCGGCATGGCCAGACGCTTTTCAACCTACGCCATAAGGTGCAGGGTTGGTGTGATGCTCCTCTTACTGATTTTGGCATCTATCAAGCCAAGGTGGCAGGGCAATATTTTAAGGATGCCGGAATTACTTTTGATGATGCTTATAGCTCTACTCAAGAGCGGGCCTGTGATACCTTGGAATTGGTAACGGACGGTAAGATTCCCTATAAGCGTGTCAAGGGACTCAAGGAGTGGAACTTTGGCACTTTTGAAGGGGAAAGCGAGGATCTTAATCCGCCCCTGCCCTATGGAGATTTCTTTGTGACCTATGGCGGTGAATCACAAGATCAGGTCAGGGAGCGCATGGCTGCGACCGTTCTCAAGCTCATGCAAGAGACAGATGGCCAGTCCGTGCTCATGGTCTCTCATGGCGCAGCTATGGCCAATTTTGCCAGAGCTTGGCAGAAAAACTGGCGTCTGGAAAGTCTAGGTCACATGACCAATTGCGGTATTTTGAAGTTTACTTTTGAACATGACCAATTTTACCTAGAAAAAGTGATTGGTCACGATTTTAGCAACTGGAAGGAAAAATAAATGAAAGATTTATACTTGATGCGGCACGGTCAGACTTTTTTCAATCAAGAAGGCTTGGTGCAGGGAGCTTGCGACTCTCCTTTGACTGAACTGGGGCAGGAACAGGCCCGGCAGGCAGGAGCTTATTTGAAAGAGCGGGGCATTCGTTTTGGACGTCTCTACTCTTCTACTCAGGAGCGGGCTTCTGATACGCTGGAACTTGTCTCTGGCCGGACCGACTATACTCGCCTTAAGGGCATTAAAGAATGGAGCTTTGGTCTTTTTGAAGCTCAGCCCGAACGCCTGCAACCGAAATTTCGGCCAGGAGCTACCTCTTTTGAAGACCTCTTCGTCCCCTATGGCGGAGAAGGTGTGGACCAAGTCGGTGAGCGCGTGCTAGTCACTCTGACTGAGGTCATGGAGCAGGCGGATGCAGAGCCAGTCTTGGCCGTCAGCCACGGCGGTGCCATGTGGGCCTTCTATCTCAAGATTGCGGCTCAAGACCTCGACCCCAAGGTGCGCTTTGGCAACTGCGCTATCTGTCATTACCATTATGAGCAGGGATATTTTAAGCTAGCAGAAGTCATTGACCCGCTGACGGGTGATATGTATGAGTGTGAATGAAAAATGCAAATTTACCTAACTGTTCATAGAGATAAATGATCAGAAGAATGATCCCTACATTAAAAACCTCAGATTTTCTGAGGTTTTTTGGTTTATACTTGACTGTAGGTTTCACGACGACTTAGTTTTGCGTCTTCTTTTTTGCTGGGTATTGGTTGAGCTTGCTCTTCCGCCTTCCACTCACTTCGAGTAAAGACCATGGAGAGTAGTGCCAGGGCTACAAAGGCTACTCCTACGTACCAGTAGGGCATATCCAGTGTTGTGGATCGTCCGGATAAATTGACGATGCCACGCAAGAGCATGCCGGCTGTCATGGTGGCGACAGCTGAGTTCCAGAGGTTGAGGCTGAGCCGAGAGAGGTTAGGAATAATCTTCATGAAGAGCAGGAGGAGGATGCCACCCACCAGAGGAATGACAAAGAGGTAGTGCATGTGGCTAGATGTTTCGCCGAAGCTGAAGGATTCATAGATTCTGCTGAAAGCAAAGAAGAAAATAGTTAATAGTGCGTAGATAAGGGCTGTTTTTCTAAAACGTTTTTTGCTGGGATTAGTAACCGATGTAGACAATATCACTCACCGACCTTTCTGAGATAGTGTTTCCGTTGGTTGTAGGTTTGTTAATGACCTGACCGGTAAAGTAAAGTGTAGAGGATCCGCCGCCATCAAGGTTATAAGCGGTCTTGACACCGTAAGATTTCATGATTTCTGCCATTTGGTAGAGGGAAAGCCCCTCGCTTTCTGAGGTGCGTCCGTCTGAAACGATGATGATGTAGTGGTTTTCGTCAATGATACCGATAGCTGTCCGTGGATTGGAAGACATGGACTGGCCGACTTCGGAGTTGGTATCAACGACAATCTCGCCATTTTCTACAAGCGATGGGCCGAAGGCCAAGAGATTGACCACACCGTCTTTGACTAGTTGATCAGCAGAGACTTGGTCTTCATAGATAATTTTGAAGGAGCCGTCTTTGTAAATAGCTAAATCCCCATTGCTGGAGTCTTCTCGGACGGTATCGCGGTAGACGACGCCATTGCGGATGACATAGCCAGTCGTATTGGCTCCATAGTAGTCGCCGTTAATCGCTAGGATGGCATTGTTGTTGGCGGCCGTTTCCGAGGTCTTGGCAGTGACATTGTTTCCGTAAGTGTTTTGGGCAAAGGCTGTTTTCAGGTATTCTGATGAGCTGACAGTCACATCAGCGATGTAGACTTGGGTGTTGCTGACGGTCTTTTCAGTCAGTGTGACCGAGATGTTGTCGTCTGAATAGCTGGTATCCGTCACAGTCGCTGTTTCCACAGCCTTGCTGGCAGCCTCGGCGTTGTACGACGAACTTGTGCTTGAAACCGTGGAAATGGTCTCTGCGATGACAAAGGTTTTCAGCATGGAGTAGCTGAAGGAAGCTGTCAGAAGCAGACCGAAAATGGAGGCGTAGGCATAGCGTTTCTTTAAAAATTTCATGATGCGGTGTGTGTCCTTTCCTTAAAAATAAATCTCTTTTGGACCATCCAGGAGACGGTGAAGAGTAAAATTCCGACGATAATTTTGACAATCAGAAGATTGAGACCAAAGACAGCGTAGAAGAGGCGAATCAGCAGTGTGTCTAGGATAAAGAGCACTACAGCTAGGCTGAAATAGCCAGTTCCTGTCTTGAGTATACTGTCATCGTTCTTAAAGACCAGCCTTTTATTGGTCGAGTAATTAAAGATTGAGCTGGTCACGCGGGCAATCCCGTTAGCTAAAAGAATTCTCAGGCTGGTCGGCACAGCAGTTAAAAACAAGAGAGCCATTGCATAGACGATGTAGTCCACGACGAAACTGCTGAGAGAAGTCAGGGCAAATTTAAAAATATTTTTATAAATCATGAGCCCATCCTGAATTGGCCGAAAGTGGGAGCCTTGATTGTCATTGATATAGACCGTCTCAATGGGCACTTCCAAAATGGGATATTCCTTGCTGGCTTCTAAGAGCATGTTCATTTCATACTCATAGCGCTGGCCCTCTACCTTTAACATAAAGGGAATCATGTTGGTCGTAAAGGCTCGTAAGCCTGTCTGGGTATCAGAGACATCCACCCCAGTCTGGGCTTTGAAGAGAGCTCGAGTCAGACTATTGCCGAAGCGGCTGCGCAGGGGCACCTTGCCAGTAAAGGCGCGTGCTCCGAGAATCAACTGATTGGGATTTTCAGAAGCTTTGCTCGCTACGCGGAAAATATCCCAGACCTTGTGCTGGCCATCCGCATCTGCTGTTACCACCGTTCCATAGATCTTCAGTGCTTGGATAAAGGTAAAAGCAGTCTTCAGCGCTTGCCCCTTTCCTTGATTGACCTGATGACGGAGCACGGTCGCATACTGCTCTGCCTGCTCAAAGACTATCTGGCATTTGGAAGAGCTGCCGTCATCGATAACAATGATATGAAAATCACTTTTATGGTGAATTTTTTTTATAAGCTTAATAAGATTATAATCAGGCTCATAGGCCGGAATCACTAGATAATCCATATCCATACCTCTTTCTTAGATGATTTGTAGAAAGTATACAGACTGCGGCTTAAAAATTCCTAATATAAGTTAGTTTTAAGAAAATGTTAACATTTCTTTAAGGAAAGAGCAGGGGTAGAATGTGGTAGAAATGCGATGGGAAAAGGGGTTGAGGTGAAGTTGTGGGATGAATTATAGAGTATGAAAGGTGATTTATGTATATACTTATAAAAACTAGAAAATTCAAATGTTGGCAATCTATTACTATGATTCAAATATAAATATTGGGAAAATATTTTCCTGCAACAAAAAAACGGCCATAACGGTCGTTTTTTGAAATTATTCTACTTCCAATTCTTCTTGGTCGATTTTATGGGCTGTTCGGTAGGCTTGGTAAAAGATAAAGACAGCCAGAGCAGTCATGGCAGGTACGATGATTGGGATGTCCGTTTCGATAGCAGTCAGCGGTGAATTCCAGAAGAAGTGGAGAACGAAGGCTGCTAGGAAGTAGAAGAGCCCCACTCGGAAATAATTTTTCTGAGTTTTGGCATAGCGTAGCATGAGAGCCAGACCGAGAGTGGTTAGGGCGGTGTAGAGCCAGTGAGAGGCAATGCCGCCAGTGATACGTCCTAGAATCCCAGAGATGGTGAAGGAGAAGCCTTCGGGCAGGTCAGAGAGGATATAAGAGAAATCTTCGCTAATCTGAAAGCCCATGCCAGCCGTAATGCCCAGCAGCAAAAAGGATTTGAGCTTTTTGACGGGCACTAGATAGACAGCAAAGGCAACTGCCAACAGCTTGAGGGGTTCTTCAACCAGCGGAGCTGCGATAGCATTTTCTAGGTCACTGAGCAGAGTATTTGGGAAGCTGGTGCTGACCCACTCGTGGATATAGGTATTAGCCAAGCCAGAGGTCCAGCCAGAAATGAAAAGGCCACCTAGCAGAGCTACCCCAAGGCTAAGTGCAGGCGTCTGCCATTTTTTTCCCAGTTGACGAATCAAAAGCAGGGCAGGGACGATATAGAGCAGAGCCAAGAGGGCTGACAGTCCGACAATCCCATAGGAAGTACCTGACATACTGCCAGTAGTATAGGCTTGTGTCTCGTATTCTAAGCCAATCGCGCTCAGAAGGAGAAAAATGAAAAGAACAATATTTTTCTTCATAAGTAACTTTCTAAAATTTTATTTTCATCCTAGTATAACAAAAAAATCCTAAATAAAACCAATTTAAAAACTGGAAATTAAGGGCTGGTATAATACTTTACTTGCCAAACTGTCTCTTTTTGTTTATATTAGTTCTATAAGGTTTCTTGGAGGCGTTTGCATGACGAAAGATCTGTTGAGGTTGAAATTGCTGGGAAGTCCGAGTGTCTTTCTCAATCAGGAGGAAGTCTTTTTTCCTTTTGCCAAAATCAATGCTCTGCTTTACTATCTCCACATCAATGGTGCAGTCAATCGGGAGGAGATTGCAGGAATCCTCTGGGAAAACAAGGATAATCAGACTGCCAAAAAGAATCTGCGCAATACCATTTATCAAGCTAACAAGCTACTAGGAGGGGAGTGGATTGTCGCTCCTAACCGGACTGTGCTGTCGCTTAATACCGAGTGTGCGATTGAAAGTGATGTAGAACTTTTTACGAACCATCCTGCAGAGCATCTGTCTCTCTATCAGGGTGATTTTCTGCAGGGCTTCTATCTCAAGGACAGCGAGGCCTTTGATTATTGGGTGTCTAAGATGCGGACCCGATATGAGCAACTTTATATCCAAGCCTGCTACCAACAGCTGGAAACAGAAAAAGACCGGCTAGATTTGGAAGGGGCTGAGCGGAATTTGCGCCGCTTGATCAGCATTGATGAGTTTGATGAGAAAAACTACCATCTGCTCATGAAGCTCTATCAGGATAATGATCGGCCTGGCAAAGTGATAGAGACTTACTACAAATTGGTCAATATTTTGGATAAGGAACTGGGTATTAGCCCTACGGAACCTATCCAGCAACTATATCATGAGGTGCTTGCCAAGGACCGTAGCGAGCGCAAGACCAAGCAGTTTCTGCGCAATACGGACCACTTTTTCGGGCGGGTCGATGAAATCAAGCGCTTGGAATCTTATTTCTCTAAAGTGATAGAGACTCAGGAGGCGCGTGCTCTGGTTCTAGTCGGTGGTACTGGTATTGGAAAGCGGACAGTGACTCGTCAAGTACTGGCCAACCAGACCAAGTATTTCCAGATTGTCATGGCTGAGTGCTTCAAGGAAGAGATGAAGGCAGAGCTCCAGCCTTGGCGTGGCTTGCTGGACGGTCTGGGCGACTTGGTTATTCAGCACCAGATTCTCTCTATCAGCCAGTGGCAGGTCATTTTGGAGAGTTATTTTCCCATTTTGACAGGCGGCGCTTCTAGTCTTCAGTTGGATGCGGACAAGCTGGCTCAGTTTGTGGTGGATATTCTGCAGAAGATTTCTAAGAAAAAAGCTTTGATAATCTTGATTGAGGACTGTCACTGGATGGATAAGGCCAGTGTTGCTGTCCTAGAGCAGGTTATGAATCATTTGACCGGCTATCCTGTGGCCTTTGTGCTGACCAAGCATCTGAGCACCCCTTCTTATTTGGAACATTTTTTCAATCACCTGCTGATACGCAATAAGCTGGGCTTTATTGAGCTGCAGCCGCTGAATTTTAAGGATAGTGCAGCTTACTTGCAAGCCCAGACAGGTCAGATAGCCATATCTGAAGAAGGCCTTGAGGATATTTATCGGGTCAGTCAAGGCATCCCTTTCTTCCTGTCGGAATATGCTGAGCAGCTCCTGCGAGGGGAGAAGTTTCATCCGCTGACTCCGTCCATCAAGGCCAAGCTGTCTCTGAAGCTGGATTACCTGAGCAGTCAAGAAGAGGAGTTGGTGGACTATCTGGCTTGTTTTAGGGCTCCTGCGTCGGTTTCGCTCTTAGCTAGGTTATTAGGTCTGCCGATGGAAGAAGTGGTCGAAATCACTGAGGAGTTTGGACAGAAGCAGCTCTTGATGGAAGAGGAGCAGGGCGAGGAATTGGTAGTGCGGTTCAGTCAGGAGCTTTTGAGAATCTACGCCTATGAGCGCTTGTCACTTGCCAAGAAGCGAATGCTGCATCACCAGATTGCCCAAGGCATGGAAGACCAGCTGGGAGACTCTCTCTATCATGCTCAGCTGCTCAATGAAATCGCCTATCACTACAAGATGTCCAAGCAGCCGATTAAGTCTCTGGAGTACGAGCTGCATTATCTTGAGGCTACGCTGCAGTTTCATCACGAGCTCTTTCCAATTTATTCACGGGAGTTTGGTTTTATCGAAAAGACGGATGATATCAATCAGTCCGCAGTTTTAGACCAGTTTGACCGTATACGTCGGGAGATAGAGGGCTTAGAGAGAAAACATCAGAATCACAAGGATTTTCAGCTATTGGTTCTCCGCTTTCTCTATCTAGAAGGACGCTATGCCATTCGGACGGGGAATTACCAGCAGGGGATGGACAATATCCAGCAGGTGATTATTTCGGCCAAGGAGCTGCAGCAGATGGATTTTCTCCTAGAAGGCTATCGGCAGATGATTTACTACTGCATCCAGACGGAGAATATCCCGGAGATGCGTTACTATACGGAGCTGGCTCTGGATGCTTCGGTTCAGGCCAACAATCACGAGGCCATTGCTATCAATCTCCGGCTCAAGGGGCTCTATCATCTCATGATTGGGGATGAGGAGCAGTCGCTTCACCATCTCTACCAGTCTATTGATTGTTTCAGCTTGACGGCTTCGCTGCGTTCCAAGTACTCGATTCAGATTGCGGCGGCTCTAGACTATCTGGCAGAGATTGAGCAGATTCGCGGAAATTTCACGACTGCGCTGACCCATCAGAAGGAGGCCATTAAGCTGACGGAAAATAAAACAGCAGAGCCTTCGATTTTTGCTTTCTACATCGGCTTGGGTATGACCTATTATCAGCTGAAAGATTATGAGCAGGCGGAGCGAATTTTCCTCAAAGCTAAAACAGCTTTGAAATCTCTCAGCTTCCCTTGGAAAGAGACCCAGTTGGAAGTGTATTTGGCCTTGATTGGCTGTGAGAAGAGAGATTATCTGCCTGTGCTTGATCTTCTGAGGAAAAAGGATAGCCTCATTAGTCGCTATGGCAATCCGCGGGACAAGGGGCTGATCTACTATCTGATGGCTGTGGTTAAGTATCGCCTGCTGACTGGCAGCTTGCAGGAAGCAGACTTTGAAGACTTGCTAGATCAGGACTTTGAGACCTACTATGAAACAGCCAAAAGCCAGCTCAATCCCTACCGAGACCGGCACCAGCTAAAGGAATTGGAAAACTTGCGTCAGGGCTTGAACAAAAAATAAGAGAGGATGAAAGCTATCTTCATCCTCTTTTTAATATTTAAAATAGCCAAAAATCTATCAATCATGTGCCTGTGCCCAGACTTGGGTCAGGTAAAAGACAAAGCTGGCAGCCAGATTAGCCGTATGGTTGTCTATATCGTGAGGCGGAGAGACTTCGACGATATCAAAGCCTATCAGTTTGCCTGAGGCGGCGATGTGCTGGAAGACCAGAACAGCTAGATTGGGATCCACACCGAGAGACTGAATGGCACTAACACCAGGAGCGGCGCCAGCTGCAAAGCAGTCAATGTCAATGGTTAAATAGACCTGCTCCTTGTCGGCCAAAAAGGCATCGACCGCCTTGCAGACTTCCTTGTAACCCATTTGGTACATATCCATTCCAGTCAGAAACTGGATAGCCTTGGATTTTGCCACAAAGTCAAAGAGAAAGAGATTGTTATTGTGCTCCTGAATCCCTAGGATAAGGTAGTTAAAGGCCTGCTTCTGAGCCAGAGTGTCATCGAACATCTGGCGAAAGCCGGTACCGGAGTTGGGACCAGTCTGGTCATAGGGACGCAAATCAAAATGGGCATCCATATTGACAACGGCCAAGTCTTGGTCAGGAGCTAGTGACGACTTAAGTCCCAGATAGTGGCCGTAGGCTGTTTCGTGGCCGCCCCCTAGGACAATAGGCCGGAGATTGAGCTCTCGCAGGCGTTTGACTGCTCGAGCCAAGCTTTGCTGCAGCTGCTCCAGAGAGCGGTTAGGCCCGTCAATATCGCCAACATCAAAGACGCGGACGTTTCTGCCCAGATGCCAAGGAAGCTTGGCCAGCTGGGTTCGGATAGCTTGTGGCCCTTCGACAGCCCCCACTCGGCCGTGGTTGATATAAACTCCTTTGTCACTCTTGAAGCCAATCAAGGCAAAGTTAACGCCGTCAAAGGGTTTTAAGTTAGGGTCATTTAAGTCCAAAAACTCAATAACCATCCCCCATTTGGCAGCATATAAATCATCATCCAGTCTCTTATGATAGTAGCTGTTATCTAGCTGATAGTAATCTTCTAACATGATTTTGTCCTTTTCCATAACGATACTTGCGACTTTATTATAAGAGTTTCCGCTAAGCCTGTCAATGACTTTTGGCGGGAAAAGAAGCCCAGCTGAATGAGAGCGGGCTTCTTATGTTAGCTTTTTTACAGAGCCACCAGCTTTAGAACTGAATGCTCAAGTCTACAGCCTTTTCAACTGCTGCTAGGAATTCTTCGTTTTCAATCAGCTCAGAAGCCTTGTTGAGCTCTTCATAGATTTCGATGTCCTTATCAAACTCGATAAAGCGGACATGCTGACGGAAGAGGTCGTAGGCCGGTTTAGTTCCCTTGCCCAGTTCATGGTTTTCTGGTTTTAGATCCAGAGCTTGGCAGGCGGCCATGATTTCTGTTGCTACGATGCGGCGAGAATTCTTAAGAATTTCAGCTGCCTTGCGTGCTGAAGTAGTTCCCATGCTGACAAAGTCTTCTTGGTTTTCACAAGATGGGATAGAGTCTACGCTGGCTGGATGAGACAAGACCTTGTTCTCAGAAGCAAGCGAAGCACAAGCATACTGGGTAATCATAAAGCCAGAGTTGAGTCCTGGGTGTTTGACCAAGAAGGATGGGAGCTTGCTCAGTTGGCTGTTGACCAGACGTTCCACGCGACGCTCGGATACATTACCGATTTCAGAAATAGCGATGCCTAGGAAGTCGAATGGCTGAGCCATTGGTTCACCGTGGAAGTTACCGCCTGAGATAACATGGCCTTCCTTAGTAATGATAGGGTTGTCTGTAACAGAGTTGATTTCAATCTCAACCTTAGTCTTGACATAAGCGATAGAGTCCTTGCTGGCACCATGAATCTGAGGAATACAACGCAGGGTGTAAGGGTCTTGGACCCGTTGTTGAGTGGCTACGGTTGTGTTGCCACTGCCTTCCAGAAGGTTGCGGATATTGCGGGCTGTAGCTAGCTGACCGCTCTGAGGTCGAATGGTGTGTAAGTCTTCTTCAAATGGACTGGTAATACCATTATGGACTTCCATGGAAAGAGCGCCAGCGACATCTGACAGTTTAAGCAGCTGGATGGCATCGTAGGTAGCCAAGGCTCCGATACCTGTCAGGACAGTCGTACCGTTAATCAGCGCCAACCCTTCCTTAGCTGCTAGAGCAATTTTCTCGATACCGGCCTTGTCCAAAGCTTCTTGTCCAGAGAGCAATTCACCTTGATAGTAAGCGCGGCCCAGTCCTAGCATAGGCAGAACCATGTGAGCTAGCGGTGCCAAGTCACCAGAAGCTCCCAGAGAGCCTTTTTCTGGAATATAAGGCACAACGCCTTTATTGAGCAATTCCAAGAGCTTTTCGACAGTGGACAAACGAATACCAGAATAGCCCTTGACCAAGGAATTAATCCGAATTAACATGATAGCACGGACTGCATCTTCTGGCAGGGGATCGCCATAGCCTGAGGAGTGCGTACGGATTAGGTTTTCTTGCAGCTGGGTCGTATCTTCTGGTGAGATGCTGACATTGCAGAGAGAGCCAAATCCAGTTGTAACACCGTAGACTACCCGTTTTTCGCGGACGATATCATCTACGATTTTGCGGGAAGCTTCTACAGCTTTCTTTGCTTCTTGGACAATTTCGCAGGTGGCTCCATGACGAGCCACTGCGATAACATCTTCAAGTGTTAGACTGTTTCCGTCTAAGTGAATCAATTTTGACATGTAAAATCCTCCATGATGGGATATAATGCTTAGAGTTAGTCAGGGTTAGTAGGAACCTTTTTTCGGCCGTGCATAAAGAAGTATACTAAGCTGGCAACAGCGGCTCCAATGACACCATAAACGACGTTCATCGGATTATCAGCTACAATCATAACCAGGCTGACAACAACAGCTAGGATAGGGATGACAGGGCCGAATGGTACGCGGAAGACAACCTTCTTTTCTGGATACATTTTTCTGAGTTTCAAGACCGCCAAGGCAGTTGGGATGTATTGGAAGAAACGGAAGACCACGCTGAGGGTAGCCAATTCTTCAAATTTTCCAGAGAAGAGCAGAGCGATTGAGAATGCTCCAGAGATTAAGATAGCAACTACAGGAGCGTTTTTAGCATTGGTTTCTGCAATTTTCTTAGGCAGCAAGCCTTCTTCTGCGATAGCTGCTCCAAAACGCGGTACCATGATGGATTCCCCGATATTAAGACCTGCGATAGAGATGAGGGCACCGATAGAAACAATCCAAGCGCCTGCAGGGCCGATCATTTCGACAAAAGCATCTTGTACAGAAGCATCTGTTTGCAAGATACGGCTACCCAGCATAGCGATGGTTCCAGCGATAATCAACATATATAGAACAGATACAATACTGATAGAGCCCAAGATAGCCCGAGGCACATTCTTTTCTGGGTTGCGCATTTCACCGGCAACGATAGACATAGTTTCAAATCCAATGAAGCCGTAGAAGATATAGACAGCTGTGTTGGCAATGGCAGTCATGACATTGGTTCCAGGTTCAAGCTGTAGGAAAGGAGTGAAATTTCCTTTATCTACTCCGCCTTTGATAAAGAAGATAGCACATGCTGCAAAGGCAATGATTGGGATTAACTTAGCTACAGTTGCAGTGAGTGTGAAAATTTTTGAGGTCTTCAAACCAGCAATGTTCATTAAGCTGAGCAAGATAATCAAAGCGATACTAAGCAAACGCTCGTAAGGAGTGAAAGCTGGGAAGGTAATGACAAAGAGTCGGGCAAAACCAGCAGCCATAGCTGACCAGGCAATACCAGTTACGACCCAGCCTAGGAAACCAACGTTAAATCCAATGAAGTCTCCAAAGGCCGCTTTGGAATATTGGAAAGCTCCGCCATTTTTATTAAAATAACCAGCAGTTTCTGCCAAGCAGACGGCTAGGAGAATAACGAGAAGGGCAGTTCCAAGCATGACAGCTAGAGAGGCAGGACCAAGTCCTTTATAAATCTTTTGCGGTAGGAGGAAAATCCCTGATCCGATAACGGCATTGATACCGTAGAGGGTTGCACCGGAAAAGCTGAATTTCGCTTTTTCCTGTTCTTGTTCTTGTGCAGTGAGTTTAGTTGCATCCATAATAATGTTTCTCCTTTAGAGATATGGGATCCTTTCCAAGTAAAGATAGAATGGTGACAAGGCATCATGGTATCTTTACTTAGTAGGGATGTGGGTCAAACCAGCCCATATAGCAAGGGGCGTTCCCTTTGGCTGGTTACTCGAAAACATTATATGCAGCTCAGTTTCCTGAGTCTCTTTTTCCACTATCAGAAGCTGCTCTGCCTCTAGGTTAAGCACTGGCAGGGTTGTTACCGTCACCGTCAGATCCTCTAAGGCATAGATAAATTGAATTTCGTCATCTTGGCTAAGCTCTTGCCCATTCGAGATGGCAATCATCTGTCCCTGATAATGGTCGCTGTAGATTAAGTTAAAGTCGGTACAAGTCCCACGACTTGTGATAGAATCACTCCCTTCAAAGACATAGGGAGTAAAGGGAGCTAGAACCGTTTCCTCCTGCCGGCTGGCATTGTGGAGATGAAGTGTGTGGTCCAGGCTCATGAGAATGCGGTGAAAGCCGCTGAGGTCAGAAAACTGACTTTCAGCCAACTCCACAGTCGCTGTCGATAGCCGATAGTCAAAGTCCCGCTTGCCATAGTGGCCAGTTGGCGGGGAAAGATAAAGCTGTTTTGTCTTTCCCCCCGACCAATCGGAAACTTGAAAATCATTTACTCTTAAAAGGGTTACATTTGTCATTTTTGGTATTTATTAGAACAAACCGCTGATATTGCCGTCTTTGTCAACATCAATCTTTTCGCTAGCCGGCACTTTAGGCAGTCCTGGCATGGTCATGATTGCACCAGTCAGAGCAACGATAAAGCCTGCACCAGCAGAAACTTTGAGCTGGCTGATAGTCACGACAAAGTCTTTAGGTGCGCCCAGTTTCTTAGCATCGTCTGAGAAGGAGTATTGAGTCTTAGCCATACAGATAGGATAGTTGGAGAAGCCCAGCTCTTCCAGTTGTTTGAGCTCGCGTTTAGCAGCAGGAGTCAGGCGAACGCCCTTGCCTCCATAGACCTTAGTAACAATTTTGTTCAGCTTAGTCTCGATGGAGTCCTCTTCATTATATACAAATTGGAAGTGATTGTCTCCTTCGGCCAGTTCAACGACTTTTTCAGCCAACTCTTTACCACCAACTCCGCCATTTGCCCAGACATCAGAAATCACGACGTCAACGCCGCGTTTTTGGCAGGCGTCATAAACTGTTTGCAACTCTGCTTCGGTATCCAGTGGGAATTTATTGATGGCAACGACTGCTGGCAGGCCATAAACATCTTGAATGTTTTCCAGATGTTTTTCCAAGTTTGGCAGCCCATCTACAACGGCTTGGACATTTTCTTCAGCCAAATCACTCTTAGCAACACCACCGTGCATCTTGAGAGCGCGGATGGTAGCAACCAGAACTACAGCGGCTGGACGAAGGCCAGATGTACGACACTTGATGTCGATGAATTTTTCAGCACCGAGGTCAGCACCGAAACCAGCTTCCGTGACTGCATAGTCGGCATATTTGAGAGCCAGCTTGGTAGCTAGGACACTATTACAGCCATGGGCAATGTTGGCAAAAGGTCCACCGTGAATCAAGGCTGGTGTGTGTTCCAGAGTTTGAACCAAGTTTGGATGGATAGCGTCTTTGAGCACAGCAGCCATAGCGCCACCAGCTTTCAGATCCTTAGCAGTTATTGGCTTACCTTCAAAGCTGTAGCCAATGATGATTTTTTCCAAACGGTTCTTGAGGTCGGTAATATTTTCTGACAGACAGAGAATAGCCATAACCTCAGAAGCAACTGTGATGTCAAAACCATCTTCACGTGGAACACCGTTGACCTTGCCTTGTAAGCCATCCACGATGTGGCGTAGTTGCCGGTCATTCATATCCACTGCCCGCTTCCAAGTGATGCGACGAGAGTCAATGCCTAAGGCATTGCCGTGGTGGATGTGGTTGTCAATGAGGGCCGCCAGTAGGTTGTTGGCAACACCGATGGCATGAAAGTCACCAGTGAAGTGGAGGTTGATGTCCTCCATCGGCACCACCTGGGCGTGACCACCGCCAGCAGCTCCGCCCTTGATACCAAAGACAGGTCCGAGTGAAGGCTCCCGCAGAGCGATAACGGCTTTTTTACCGATAGCAGCCAGAGCATCGACCAATCCGACAGAAGTCGTGGTCTTACCTTCTCCTGCTGGTGTCGGAGAAATAGCTGTCACGAGAATCAGTTTGCCGTCTGGCTTGTCTTTTAGTGCTTCTAGTTGGCCGGCGCTGATTTTTGCCTTGTAATTTCCATAAAGAGACAAGGCATCTTCAGCAATTCCTAGCTTTTCTGCCACCTCTTTGATGGGCTTCATTTGAACCGAATTCGCAATTTCAATATCTGATAAAACCATATTGTTACCTCTTGAGAAAAGGAAGTCCATTCATGGGAAAGAGCAGACTTCTCTTCCGTTTATCTATTAGACAACTTTCAAAATTTCTTGATAAATTTCATCGGCTAGAGCGCAGCCTTTTTGTAGGAGCTCTTCACCCTTGCTGCGGTAGTCTGCGACGAATGCTTCATCCTTGACACCTGACAGGTTGATGAGGACATTGAGCCAAGCTCCTTGCAGACCCGCCTTAAGGTTGAGAGCTGCGACTCCCAGGTCGCTGGCAGCATTGGTATTGGACTTGCCAACAGCTTTTTGAGTTGTTTGCAGGGCAGCAAAGATATCTTCCATCATACCATAAGGTGACTTGGTCGCTTCCTTGAGAGCTTTCTGCATCGCTTCACGACGGGCAGCCTTGTCTTCCTCTGTTTCCTTAGGCATATCAAAGACAGCAGAGACTAGATTGAAGGCTTCAGTGTCCTTGTCAATAGCTGTGAGCAGGCTTTCTTGCAGTCGAGCACTTTCTGCATGCACTTGAGCAATTTCTGCTTCAAATTCTGCGTATTTTTTCTTGCCAAGGGTTAATTCACAAACCATCTTAGTCAGGGAAATACCGTTCGCTGCGGAAAGAGCAGCGGCAGAGCCGCCTCCTGGTGCAGGAGCATCTGAGCCTAGGACTTGGGCGAATTCTGTCAAACTTAAATCTACTAATTTCATAGGTTTCTGTCCTCCTAGCCCAGCAAATGGTTTTCCAGAACTTGCTTGCCGTAGTCAAAGTCTTCGATTTGCAGATAGTATTCAGCTGCATCAATCAAAGCCTTGGCTGGAGCCAAACCGATGACTTCTGAGCCTAGGATTCCAACTCCATAGCGCTTGGCTTCAAAGCGAACAGTTTCAAAGACACGATAGAGTGGGAATTTTTCCAGATTGACCATGTTGATGGAAACCTGAGCAATGTTGCGGTCTTCCAGCATAACGCCGATAGCTTTACAGTACTTGTAGCCACCGCTTGAACCACGGATGATTTTGGCAATATTGTTGGCAATTTCCAGATTGTCTGTATCCAAGTTGATGTTGTAGGCAATGAGTGGCATTCTAGCTCCGACAGCAGTGACACCAGCAGTTGGGTGAATCTTTCTTTCACCGTAGTCAGGTGCCCAGTCAGCTTCCAAGAGTTTTTCAGGCATGCCTTCAAACTGTCCCTTACGAACCTTAGCCAAGTTCTTACGCTCAGGACGAGTCGCTGCATCTTCATAGAGGAAGATAGGGATACCGAGCTCACGGTTGATCCGCTCAGATACAGTCTTCGCAATTTCTACGCATTCCTCACTTGTGATGTCTTTGATCGGTACAAAAGGCAGGACATCAGTTGCGCCCATACGAGGGTGTTCACCCTGGTGCTTGGTCAAGTCAATATTTTCAGAAGCGTATTTAACCAAACGAAAGGCAACTTCCTGAATATTTTGATCATCGCCGACCAAGGTAAAGACGCTGCGGTTGTGGCTGGCATCAGAAGAGTGGTCCAGAAGTGTTACGCCTGGCACGCTCTTAGCTGTTTCCACTAGACCGTCGATGACCGCTTGGTTGCGGCCTTCAGAAAAGTTAGGAATACATTCAACAATTTTTGCCATAAGATATTACCTCGTGATATCAATTATTTTAATTTATAATATGAACTTAATAAAGCAGAACCTCCTCCTGAGCTAGGCACATACCCAGCTCAGGTTGGAAGTTGGGGGACAAGTTTTTCCTATTAGAACAATTTCTTAACAGATTCTTTGACTAAATCTTCGTCAGTCAGGAATGGAATCGTAATGTGGTCTGTTCCTTCATGGAGACGGTTGTATTCGATAGCTGTCTCAATAGCATGCTCATTGCGAGCCCAGTTACGACGTGCCACTCCGCCGATTGTATCCCAAGCGATAGCAGATTTGATGATTTCATCGATGCGTTCGCTGCCGTCCAGTACCAAGCCAAAGCCACCGTTGATAGACTTACCGATACCAGTTCCGCCACCGTTGTGGAGAGCTACCAGACTCATACCGCGAGCTGCATTACCAGCGTAACATTGAACCGCCATGTCGCAAGTAACATTAGAACCGTCCTTGATATTAGAAGTTTCACGGAATGGAGAGTCCGTACCAGATACGTCGTGGTGGTCACGGCCAATCATGACAGGACCAATCTTGCCTTCGCGTACTAATTCATTGAACTTGAGGGCGATATTGACACGGCCCATACAGTCTTGGTAGAGAATGCGAGCCTGAGTTCCAACAACCAACTGGTTCTTTTCTGCATCGCGGATCCAGTTGTAGTTGTCGCGGTCTTGATAGCGGCGGTTAGGGTCGATGACTTCCATAGCTGCGTGGTCAGTAGCGACTAGGTCTTCGTGCTTACCGCTCAGACATACCCAACGGAAAGGACCATAACCATAGTCAAAGAGCATAGGCCCCATGATATCTTCTACATAAGATGGCCAGATGAAGCCGTCTTTGTCGTCAAAGCCGTTCTTAGAAATTTCCTTGATGCCAGAGTCATAGACTGCCTTCATAAAGGCATTTCCGTAGTCAAAGAAGTAAGTGCCATTGTTAGTCAAGGTCTTGATTGCCTTGAAATGACGTTCCAAGGTTTCGTCAACCAACTTAGCAAAGGTTTCCTTGTCTTCAGCTAGGAGGCGAGTCCGCTCTTCAAAGCTGATACCAGCTGGACAGTAGCCGCCGTCATAGACATTGTGGCAAGAAGTTTGGTCAGACAGCAAATCTACATGGATATTGTTCTCGTTGACATATTCTAAGAGGTCTACGATGTTACCATGATAGGCAATGGAAGTTGATTCGCCAGCTTCCAGAGCTTTCTGAGCTAAGTCGATTGCTTCTTTTGGACTTTCGGCTAACTGGCTAATCCATCCTTGGGAGTGACGAGTTTCAATCCGAGAATAGTCTACTTCTGCCACGATTGCTACAGCTTTAGCAATTTCGGCTGCTTTCCCTTGAGCTCCACTCATGCCGCCCAGACCAGAAGAGATGAAGAGTTTGCTTGTCAGGTCGCCATCATCAGCTACACCCAGTTTCAAGCGTCCAGCATTGAGGAGGGTGTTGAAAGTACCATGGACGATACCTTGAGGGCCGATGTACATCCAGCCGCCGGCTGTCATTTGACCATAGTTGGTCACGCCCATTTCTTCTGCAATTTCCCAGTCCTTCATGTTGTCGTACTCACCGACCAAGAGGCCGTTGGTGATGATAACACGAGGTGCTTCTGGTTTAGATTTGAAGAGTCCGAGTGGGTGGCCAGATTCCACGACCAAGGTTTGATGGTCGGTCATGATTTCCAAGTATTTCATGATGAGGTTGTACTGCATCCAGTTAGCGCAGACAGATCCAGTTTCCCCATAAGTAACCAATTCATAAGGATAAAGGGCGATTTCAAAGCTCAGGTTGTTGTCAATCATGACCTGCATAGCTTTGGCTGCAGTACAGTTCCCTTTATACTCATCAATTGGTTTGCCGTAGATGCGTTCTTTTGGACGCCAGCGGTAGCCATAAATCCGTCCGCGAGTTTTCAGTTCTTCCAGAAATTCTGGAATCACTTCCTCATGGAATCTCTTTGGAATATAGCGAAGGGCATTTTTAAGAGCAATTTCGGTTTGAGCTTGAGTCAAACGGAAGCCCCGATCAGGTGCGCGACGGATGCCTTCTTGGAAAACTGTTTTTTCAGGCAGTACATCGTCTAATTTGACGGTCATTGCTGCTGCAATTTCATTTTCGCTAAAGTATGACATGAAAAATCCTCCTTTTAGTCAAGTGTAAAATATCTTTCTCCTACATTCTATAAGACTTCCGTCCATAAAGAGTCAAGAAAATGACAAAAACAGTAAAAAAAGCGGAGCTCCTATCTTTTACAAGCTTTTGACTATAATTTGACGATAGTGTATTATGATGAAAAGCAAATATGTCGGAAAATGAAATGGAGGAACAAGCATGACTGCTGATTTACTATTAACTCACTTTAATCAAGTCTTCTGTCCCAAGGACCTCGGCCATCCCCTTTTTGGCGAGGAGATGAAGGAAGCTCAGGTCTTGGAGGACGGCTACATTGCAGTCAAAGACGGCAAAATCCTAGCAGTTGGCAGCGGAGAGCCGGATGCCAGTCTGATTGGACCAGATACTAAGATTCAGTCTTATGAAGGCAAGATTGCCACACCTGGCTTGATCGACTGTCACACTCACTTGGTCTACGGCGGCAGCCGGGAGCATGAATTTGCTAAGAAATTAGCCGGGGTCCCTTATCTGGAAATTCTTGCCCAAGGCGGCGGTATTCTCAGTACGGTCCGGGCGACGCGAGAAGCTTCTTTTGATACTCTCTATGATAAGTCTAAGAGACTGCTGGACTATATGCTGCTACATGGGGTGACGACTGTTGAGGCCAAGAGTGGCTATGGTTTGGACTGGGAAACAGAGAAGCGCCAGCTGGATGTCGTTGGGGCTTTAGACCGTGACCACGATATTGATTTGGTTTCGACCTTTATGGCTGCCCACGCCGTTCCACCAGAATACAAGGGACGCTCTCAGGAATATCTGGAGCTCATCGTCGAGGAAATGCTACCTCGGGTAAAGGCAGAAAATCTAGCTGAGTTCTGTGATATTTTCTGTGAAAAAGGCGTCTTTACAGCTGACGAGTCACGCTACTTGCTTTCTAAGGCTAAGGAAATGGGCTTCAAGCTCCGCATCCATGCTGATGAAATCGAGTCTATCGGTGGAGTAGATGTAGCAGCTGAACTGGGAGCAACTAGTGCAGAGCACTTGATGGTAGCAACTGATGAGGGCATTCGCAAGATGGCACAAGCCAAGGTTATCGGGAATCTCCTACCAGCAACTACCTTCAGTCTGATGGAAGATACCTATGCACCAGCCCGCAAGATGCTGGAAGCTGGTATGGCTATCACTCTGACTACCGACAGCAATCCAGGCTCCTGTCCAACTGCTAACCTGCAGTTCGTTATGCAGCTGGGCTGCTTTATGATGCGTCTGACACCGATCGAAGTCCTTAACGCGGTGACCATCAATGCGGCCTACTCAGTTAACCGCCAAGATAAGATTGGCAGCTTTGACACTGGCAAGCAGGCTGACATTACCATCCTAGACGCTAAGAATATCGACTATCCACTTTATTTCTTTGCGACCAACCTGACCCATCAGGTTTACAAGGCTGGAAAACTGGTCGTAGATCAAGGAAGAATTGTCTAGACTCTCTAAAAACGAATCGTATTTTTCGGACTCTCTCTGGTGACAGAGAGAGTTTTCTTTATATCAAAACTTTCCCTTGCCATTCTGCTGGAAGTCTGCTATAATAATTATTTGTGAGCAAACCTCACTTACCCCTTGCAAAGTCTCGGGGTCATTAGACCAAAAGGAGGAAAAATCAATGGCTAAATACGAAATTCTTTATATTATTCGTCCAAACATTGAAGAAGAAGCTAAAAACGCTTTGGTAGCACGCTTTGACTCTATCTTGACTGACAATGGTGCAACTGTTGTTGAATCAAAAGACTGGGAAAAACGTCGTCTTGCATACGAAATCCAAGATTTCCGTGAAGGACTTTACCACATCGTTAACGTTGAAGCAAACGACGATGCAGCTCTTAAAGAGTTTGACCGTCTTTCAAAAATCAACGCTGACATTCTTCGTCACATGATCGTCAAACTTGACGCTTAAGAAGGTAGACTATGATTAATAACGTTGTACTGGTGGGTCGCATGACCCGTGATGCCGAGCTTCGCTATACTCCGCAGAACCAAGCGGTCGCAACATTTACTCTAGCTGTCAATCGCAACTTTAAAAATCAAAGTGGCGAGCGAGAAGCAGATTTTATCAATGTTGTCATCTGGCGCCAGCAGGCAGAAAATCTTGCAAACTGGGCTAAAAAAGGAGCCCTGATCGGAATTACAGGCCGTATTCAAACGCGTAACTACGAGAATCAGCAAGGCCAGCGTGTCTATGTCACAGAAGTTGTTGCGGACAATTTCCAACTCCTGGAAAGCCGCTCTAACCGTGAAGGTCAGTCATCTGGCGGATACGGTGGGAACAGCTTCGGCGGCAGCTCTGCTCCAAGTTATGGCAGTGCAGACTCGTCTAACCAAGTACCGAACTTTTCTCGTGATGAGAGCCCATTTGGCAATTCTAACCCGATGGATATCTCAGACGACGATCTACCTTTCTAAGGATTGAATCTAACTATAATATAAAGGAGAAAACACATGGCTCAACAACGTCGTGGCGGATTCAAACGCCGTAAAAAAGTTGATTACATCGCAGCGAACAAAATTGAATATGTTGATTACAAAGATACTGAGCTTCTTAGCCGTTTCGTTTCAGAACGTGGGAAAATCCTTCCTCGTCGCGTAACAGGAACTTCAGCTAAAAACCAACGTAAAGTAACAACAGCTATCAAACGCGCTCGCGTAATGGCTTTGATGCCTTTCGTAAATGAAGACTAATTAGATTCCCTGCCTTTGGCAGGGATTTTTTAGATGCTAGAGGAGTGAAGAGAACACAATGAAAAGACAGCCAAAATTAAGCTGTCTTTTTATTATTTATTTGATTTGCTGGTTAATATCTCGTCGGCCCCATAGTTGCGCTCTTGATATTGAAGCGTTTTTTGAGATAGAAGCGCAGGGCTAGATTGATGAGATAGGGAATGTTGAAGCTAGTTTAGAGCCCTTTACGAGTTAATAGCGCTAGGGAAAATGATATAGGAGTCCAAAATTCTATGAAAAAAGATAAAATGTTATTTAATTAAATTACGCGGGTTAATTAAAATATTTAAAAATAATTAAAATAGCTAAATTAAAATATGTAAATAATTGCACATAAATAGTTGACATTATTTTAATATAGGATTACAATGAGGTTATTAGTGGGAAGGGCTTTCATTTATCTTGTTTCAAAAAATTTAAATTCAAATATTTAATAAAGAAGGTGAAATTATGTTCCGCTTCGACTTGGAAAAACTTTTGGCAACAGTTACAATTTCTGTTGGTTTTGCAACTATTTCTTTTAAACAGTATATTAAAGAACTACGTAAAACTATTTGATATTTTAATATAATAATATTTTAATATGAGATGAAGTCCTTCCTGCTATAGTTTGTAAAATTTTTCTTACTTTTAAAAACTGACGAGGCTTATAATCAACTTTAATAATGATGGAGGTATTTCTAATGAAAATCAAAATATTACTTTCTATTATTTTGGTTCTTTTATTTTCTGGCCTGTTAGTCTTTGTAAATAACTATAATAACCAACAATCAAATGTTCAAGAAAATAAACCGCGTTATTTTAAGGTAGAAGCACAAGAGGATTTGATTTTAGATGGAGTGGTAAAGGCCAGAAAAGTTCAGGAGCTTGAGGATGCAGAAATGAGTCGCCTGCTTGTTGTTAATGGCCAGCACGTTACAAAATGGCAGCAGATTTATAATACGGGCTATGTGGCTCCTATTGATGGTACATTTACTGTTGATGAAAATAAAAAATTTGCCATTATCAGCGATGAACAATACATTTTGTCTTCTTTTTCAGAACTAGATAATGGCTTGATTAATCAGGATATGGAAGTGACTGTGAAGAGTTTAGATGGTAGTCAGGCTTTTCAAAGTCATATAAGTTGGGTTGGACTTTTACCTCGTGAAGGAGGGGAAGATGTCTCCAGATACGGATTTGAAATTCAGAGTAATGGTCTTCATATAGGGCAGCATTTTAATATATATGTTAAGTATAAAGAAGTTGTTATCCCCGAAAAGTACATATCCTCAGGCTTTCTCTATATGAAAAAACCAGATGCAAAAGCATGGGAAAAGTTTAAGCCAAGCTTGGTTCAAAGAGGTGGTGTCTATTATGCACCGCTTAGCGAGGTCCCTGTTGGAACACTTTTAAAGGAACATAAATCATGATTCATTTAGAGCTCATTAATAAGGATATTTTTTATAAAAATGGAGATGCTAAACAACGGATTTTAAATAATATCTCTTTGAAAATAGAGGCCGGGGAGTTTGTTTCTATAGTGGGGCCATCTGGTTCTGGGAAATCAACTTTAATCAATATTATTGGAATGTTGGATTCTGAGTATTCTGGAAAGTATTATTTTAATGATAAATTAGTCAGTAAATTTTCAGATGAAAAGATTTCAAAAATTCGTAATAGAAGTATCGGCTTTATTTTCCAAAATTTTAAACTTTTATCAAAATATACTGTAAAGGAAAATATCCAGTTACCGCTTATCTATAGTCCTTTTGGGGATATGTCTGATCGGCATATTAGAGACTTGCTGGCTATGGTAGAGTTGGAAGAAAAAATAAATGAATACCCGACTAATCTATCCGGAGGTCAGCAACAACGGATAGCTATTGCTAGGGCTTTGGTTAATAATCCAGAAATAATTATTGCTGATGAACCGACGGGTGCCTTAGATTCAAAGATGTCGCAGAAGATTCTCAGCATTTTGAAAAAGATTAATCAGACTGGTAAAACAGTTATTATGGTTACCCACTCCTTGGAAGCTGCATCTACAGCGGACAGGACTCTGCACATTGTTGACGGAGTATTGACAGAAGACTGAAGGGAGAAAAGAGATGAGACTTACCTTTCTTTTAAAGAGTCTGTTTAAATCCTTGAGTGCTAATAAAAGGCAGTCGTTACTGACGATAGGATCCTTGGTTATAGGAGTTGTGAGTCTCTTGCTTGTGCTTAGCCTAGGAAATGGAGTAGGCCAGTCGATTGTTCAACAGTTAAATTCGGTCACTGGAGGACGGAAGACCTTTACTATTAATTGTACAAATTATAAGGATGGGGCTGGATTTACTGAGAATGATAGACAGAGATTGATGGGATTTGCTAATATTCAAAATGTAGAACTCTCAATTAATCCTCAGCTCAACACAGTTTCTGTTCACCTCCTTGGAGATAGGAGTATGGATGGAAGCGTTGTGAATTATGATCAACTCTCATCAAAATATAATGAGAAGAATAATGATATTAAAGTTATTAGTGGGAAAGCCCTAAGCGAGATTCAGCAATCAAACGGAAATGAAATTGCTATTAAGGACACGGCTTCGAAAAAACTGTTTCCTACAACTAGTAGTGAGGGAGAACTCGTTTCAATAGGTGGGGATTACTACAAGATAAGTGCTGTCTATCAGGGAAGTGAGGAGACACCGGATTTATTAGTGACGGAGAAAATGTTTCTTAGGAATACTAGCTACAGAAATCATTTTAACCAAGCAAAAATCAAATATAGAGGAAGTAAAAGCAAGGCTGAAAAGCAAGTCCTCAAGTATTTAGAACGCTATGGTTCCTCAAAAAAGAAGGGTGTCTATGAGATTGAAGATCTTCATCAAGTGGTAGGTCAAATCAATCGAACAACCTCTCTAGCGACTAATTTGATTGCCGGAGTTGCTGGGATTTCTCTAATTGTTGCAGGCTTTGGAGTCATGAGTGCAACCTATTCATCTGTCGCAGGAAGAAAGAGTGAAATTGGTCTCAGGAGAGCATTTGGGGCAAAAAAATCCAGTATTCGCAACCAATTTATCGTTGAAGGATTATTTTTGGCTTTTATTTCCTCATTTATCTCAGTGGTTTTTGTACTTGTCATTAGTCAGCTTTTGGGAAATTCTATGGGGGTTCGTTTAATCGTAACAAGGGATAATATCCTCACAGCTGTCTTGGTTCCTTCGGTGATTTGTTTTATTTTTACCTATTTTCCAGCGGTATCAGCTTCAAGAAAGAATGTCCTGAATTTATTGAGGTAAAAAGATGGCAAAAAGAAAACTAGAAAACGTTTTAGTAGCGGCGGGTCTTGTCGTTCTAGTCTTACTGTTGTCAATGTTTGGAAGCTTGCTTATCCTGATAATAGCCAGTAATAAACTTTCAGTGGATATGTTGTTTTTGTCTACGAGAGTCTGTTTGCTTTTGGCATTTCTAATAGTATTTTACCTATATTATTGTATTTATAGGGAAAATTTTTTAAGATCCTCCAAATTTAAGCAAAAGAGCCCATTGAACGCTTTGTTAATATTTTTCACTTTCTTTGTATCATTTATAGTTCTTATACATGTCATTGATAAATATCCTAGGGAGCAATTGTATACGCTTTTATCAATTTTTTTAATAACTTCTATTGCGGAAGAGTTATTATTCAGAGGGTTGGTAGAGTTTCATTTGAAAAAAGAATTTGATTTTGTTTGGGTCATTATTATTCAAGCTTGTTTATTTGCTTTTTTAGGTCATCAGTCTTTTGATTTTTTTAGCAATCTTTTCATTAGGCTTCCATTAGGAATCGGCTTGTCTTTGATACATCGGTATACACATTTATATAGTTCCTGTATTGTTGTGCATTTTGTTTATGATACAGTTATGTTTGCTTTATCTAAATAAGGAGAGAAACAATGAAAAAATTTGATTATTTTATTTTAACTGCCCTAACTTTAGAAATGATAGTTACTTATGTTTTTAGGTTATCTCTAAGCGCAGGTATTTTAGTTGTTCTAACTACAATGTTACCTTTGGTCGTTTTAGCGCTTGTTGGGGGACGTTTCATCCAGTCTATTAGTAATAAATTTTCAGTGTTTAATATTTTAGCCTCAGCCATAATTGCTACTTTGATAGTTTTGCCCTATAGCTTGCTATTTCCTTGGCAAGAGATACTAAAAACCGATCAGTCAGGCATCGCATTTTCTCCCAGTGTAGGAAGTATAGTATCAACATTGATTACTCAGATAATTCTTACTTCGCTGGTGTTTATCATAGTTAAACATGCTAGAAAAGAGTCAAAAGAATAATAATGAAGTCTCTATATAGATATATCGTTCATCGTAATTTTTTAGGAATTGGAATATTTATACTTCTGCTTTCAGTTGCTGTAAATATTCTGATTCCTCTAATTGTAAGAGAACTTTTTAATGAATTTGTAAAAGGCCAATTTCAATACTCAAAAGTATCTATTTTAGTTCTTTTATTCTCGCTGAATGTACTATTAGGTACAATTGGTAATGCTATTATTGAGATAGTGGGAGAAAAGTCTGTCTACGAATTGAGAACCAAGTTAATTGATGGAATTGAACATCTAAGAATAAGAGTTGCTCAAGATTATAATACTAACGAAACAGTGAATCATGTTGTGAATGATACTGAAATATTGGGAGAGGTAATTTCTTCAACTTTACCAAGCTTCGTTGTAAATGTTGTATCGTGGATAGGAGCAGTTGTCATGCTGTTTGTGATGGATTGGAAGTTGACATCACTGGTTATTGTTTTTGCAATATGTATAATAATTATTATTAAATTTATAGGCAAAAAACTTGCAATCTTAGCTGATAGTTTCCGGAATCAACTTGCAATACTAAATAACAGATTGTCTCAGCTTCTAAATTTTTTGTTGAGTATAAAAATTAGTGATTCAACGAGTACCTTCGTTAGTTATGTAAAATTAGAAAATAAACGCTTATATGATTATGCTTTAAAAGGGGTAAAATATCGTGTTATTTTAGCGCCTTTAATCAATTGTTTGTTATTATCATTGATAGTCTTGGTCTTCAGTTTAGGTTTTTACGAAATTAAAATAGGACTTCTGTCAGTCGGTACTTTTATTTCTTTCATGATGTATTTATATCAATTGGTTCCAACGACTTTAGCTATTTCAACCTCTCTTGGAAATTTTGCTGCAGAAAAAGGAGCTTTAACTAATATAATTGAGCTTATGAAAAATTTCTCGGAAAATTCTCAGGATTTTAGTGTGAGTGCTAGAGAATTTTCTTTAGAAAATATTAGATATGAGGATGTCTCTTTAGAGATAGATGATTTTAGATTACTAGAGCATATTAATCTGGATATAAAATTGGGGGAAATTGCAGTAATTATAGGGCCTAGTGGAGTTGGTAAGACAAGTTTTATCAAGCAATTGTTGAAAGTTTATGATATAAATAGCGGGAAGATTTTTATAGGAGATATTGATTTAAAAGATATTGCTATAGCAGAATGGTACAATTCAGTAAGTTACGTTAGTCAGGAGACTTTTTTCATTGATGGTTATAGTTTGATAAGTAATTTAAAAATGGGGAAAGAATATTCGGATGAGAAAATCAGGAGTGTGCTGAATGATGTAGGCTTGTGGCAAGAGTTAGATTGTGGTAATCAATTAAATGAGATAATCATAGATAAGAATAGACTTTCTGGCGGTCAATTGCAACGTTTGGCTCTTGCAAGAGCTCTTTTGGAAGACAGGAAAATACTTATTCTTGATGAAGCAACATCGTCTTTGGATCAATTTAACGAGAGGAGAGTATTGGATCTTTTAAATAAGAGAAAATCACAAGCATTGATTATCCAGATATCTCACCGAAAACAAGTTATTGAATGCGCCGATCAAATTATAGATTTGGAAAAGTTCAAAATATCATAATAAAAGAGGCTCAAACGAACCTCTTTTTATCGTTTATCTGCCTGGCCCCATAGTCGCGCTCTTGATGTTGAAGCGTTTTTTGAGATAGAAGCGCAGGGCTAGGGCGATAGCGCCGACAATAGCAACTACGATATTGGACAGGCGGGGGTTTAGGAACTCAGGCAGGAGACTAGTCAGGACGATGGACATGCTCCAGAGGAGAATAGCCGCTGCCATGGTCAGGATGGATTTGAGCAGCTTAGGGCGCTGGCTGCGGTCTTTGTCTGGTCCGTAGAAACGGTAGATAAAGTGGTAGAGGGCATAGAAAGAAAGGCCACCGACGATGCTTCCGAGTACGAGAGTCGTCAGCCCATAGACAGACGGTTGAGAGGAAGCTAGATTGACGATTGAGGTCAGGAGGGTAAAGAAACCAAAGATAAAGAGGACGGAGTCCAGCATCATCCATTTAGGATCGTCATTTTCTTTTGGATGTTCGGCATCATAGCGCTCTTTTGCAGTCAGAGAAGCTGCCCAAGTAGTTGGGGCTCCGTAGAGGCCGCGGGCTGTGATACCCTTGGTTTGGTTTTCCAGGATTTCCGGCAGAATGCCTTCTAATATGGTCTGGATTTCCTGATCGGATTTGCCGTCTTGTAAGAGCTGGTTAGTCGCGATATGGATAAATTCTTTGTTTTTTTTGCTGAGTTTGTCGAGGGATACTTGTGACATAGGTCTTCTTTCTAAAGGTTAAAATAGTTTTTTGTGCATGAGATAGGCCATGACCGAAGCACTCATGGCAAAGGCGATGAACATGATAATCCAGAAGGCATGTGGTTCACCGTTGAGAGGCAGTTCGTTATTTTTGAAGTTCATCCCATAGGCCGAGAAAATCATGGTTGGGATAGACATGACGATGGTCACCAGAGCCAAGGCTTTCATGATATTGTTCTGGTTATTAGAAATGATAGAGGCAAAGGTCTCTGTCATACTGTGGAGGATGTTGCCGTAGATATCAGCCATCTCAATGGCCTGTTGGGTCTCAATCAAGGTATCTTCCAGCAAGTCCTCGTCTTCTAGGTATTTCTTGATATTGCTGGTGGAGCTGGTCAGCTTCTTAATCACGCGCTCATTTGTTTTGAGAGAGGCCTTGAAATAGACGATGGTCTTTTCCAACTCCATAAGCTCAATCAGTTCTTCATTTCGCGTGGACTTGTGCAGTTGACTTTCAATCTGCTCACTCTTGCGGTCAATGGAGCGCAGGGCTGTCAGATACAGCTCGGCATTGTGGTAGAGAATCTGAAAGATGAAACGTGACTTCATAAAAGTATAGAAGTTGCGCAGGCGCCTGTGAATGAAGATGTCCAGCAGAGGTAATTTTTCCAAACAAGTGGTGATAATAGCCTCTTCCGTGATGATAATACCAAGGGGGATCGTGACATAGTAAGTCTGGTTATTCCGCTCCTCAGTGATGGGCACGTCAACGATGATCAGTGTATACTCATCCTCGATCGTAAGTCGGGACATTTCTTCTGCATCTAGCGGTGCTCGCAGGTCTGCGATGTCAATACCAAAGGCGTTGGCGATTTCGATTGATTCACTCTGGGAAGGGTTGACAAGATTGATCCAGGTGCCTGATTCGAGCGAATCAATCTCTTTGAATTCTGTCGTAGTTGATAAAAAGACTTGCTTCATAATCATTTTCCTTTCCAGAGTGTTTTTTTGCATACCGTACTATTATACTACAAATTCGGGTTTTTGGGGCAAAAGTTTGCAGAAAAATTTGTTATAATGGAGAAGGTTTATAAGTGAAACGAGGTCAAAATGCAAGATAAAATTGTGATTCACGGAGCGCGAGCTCATAATTTAAAAAATATTGATGTAGAAATTCCGCGGGACAAGCTAGTCGTGGTGACGGGGCTGTCCGGTTCGGGCAAGTCCAGTCTGGCTTTTGATACCCTATATGCTGAGGGGCAGCGCCGCTATGTGGAGAGTCTGTCGGCCTATGCTCGGCAGTTTTTGGGCAATATGGAAAAGCCGGATGTGGACTCGATTGATGGTCTCAGCCCGGCTATTTCCATCGACCAGAAGACGACTAGTAAAAATCCGCGCTCAACAGTAGGAACTGCCACTGAAATCAATGACTACCTGCGCCTGCTCTATGCTCGTGTTGGAACGCCATACTGTATCAACGGTCATGGAGCTATTAAGGCTTCGTCTGTCGAGCAGATTGTTGACAAGGTCTTGGAATTGCCAGAGCGTCAGCGGCTGCAGATATTAGCGCCGGTCATCCGCAAGAAAAAGGGTCAGCATAAGACCGTTTTTGATAAGATTCAGAAGGACGGTTATGTCCGTGTGCGGGTGGATGGCGATATTTACGATGTGACGGAAGTGCCAGAGCTTTCTAAGAGCAAGCAGCATGATATTGAGGTTGTGGTAGACAGAATTGTTATCAAAGAAGGGGTGCGCAGCCGCCTCTTTGACTCAGTCGAAGCTGCTCTGCGGATTGCTGAGGGCTATGTGGTGATTGATACCATGGACGGTCAAGAGCTGCTTTTTTCTGAACACTATGCCTGCCCTGTTTGTGGCTTTACAGTGCCAGAGCTAGAGCCACGTCTCTTCTCTTTCAATGAGCCTTTTGGCTCCTGTCCGGACTGTGATGGTCTGGGGGTTAAGCTGGAGGTGGATCTAGATGTGGTTGTGCCAGAAGCTGGCAAGACCTTGCGCGAAGGAGCGCTAGCGCCTTGGAATCCCATCTCCTCCAACTACTATCCACAGATGCTGGAGCAGGCGATGATTGCCTTTGGCATTGATATGGACAAGCCATTTGAGGAGCTGACGGAGGAAGAAAAGCAGCTGATTTTCTTTGGCTCAGATGGACGAGAGTTCCATTTTCATTATGAAAATGAATTTGGCGGTGTGCGCGATATTGACATTCCTTTTGAGGGGGTTGTCACCAATATCAACCGCCGCTACCATGAAACCAATAGTGATTTTACTCGGACGCAGATGCGGGCTTATATGAATGAGCTGACTTGTGCGGCTTGTCACGGTTATCGACTCAGCCCTCAGGCCTTGTCTGTCAAGGTTGGCGGCGAAGCTGGCTTGCATATCGGTGAGATTTCAGATTTGTCGATTGCTGATCATTTGCTTCAGTTGGATAAGCTTAGCTTGACTGACAATGAAGCTACGATTGCGCAGCCTATTCTTAAAGAAATTCATGATAGACTGACCTTCCTTAATAACGTTGGCCTTAATTACCTGACTTTGTCTCGCTCGGCTGGGACTTTATCGGGAGGTGAGAGTCAGCGGATTCGCTTGGCGACTCAGATTGGTTCCAATCTAAGTGGCGTTCTCTATATCCTGGACGAGCCCTCTATTGGCTTGCACCAGCGTGATAATGACCGCCTGATTGCCAGCCTCAAGAAGATGCGCGACCTGGGAAATACCCTTATCGTGGTTGAGCACGATGAGGACACCATGCGGGAGGCTGACTGGCTGATTGATGTGGGACCAGGAGCTGGTGTTTTCGGCGGTGAAATCGTTGCAGCAGGCACTCCTGCGCAAGTGGCTAAGAGCAAAAAATCCATCACTGGCCAATACCTGTCAGGTAAGCGCGAGATTCCAGTACCATTGGAACGCCGTGTAGGCAATGGCCGCTTTATTGAAGTGACAGGGGCTCAGGAAAATAATCTGCAGAATATCACGGCCAGATTCCCCTTGGGCAAATTCATCGCTGTGACAGGAGTTTCTGGATCCGGTAAGTCAACGCTGGTCAACTCTATTCTCAAAAAGGCCATTGCCCAGAAACTCAACCGCAACTCTGCCAAGCCAGGTAAGTTCAAGAAAATCAGCGGCATTGAGCATGTGGATCGACTGATTGATATTGACCAAAGTCCGATTGGCCGAACACCGCGCTCTAATCCGGCTACCTATACTGGAGTCTTTGACGATATTCGCGATCTGTTTGCCAAGACCAATGAAGCCAAGATTCGCGGCTACAAGAAGGGCCGTTTCAGCTTTAATGTCAAGGGCGGTCGCTGTGAGGCCTGCTCGGGTGATGGAATTATCAAGATTGAAATGCACTTCCTACCTGACGTCTATGTGGCCTGCGAGGTCTGCCACGGGACTCGCTATAATAGCGAGACTTTAGAGGTTCATTACAAGGAGAAGAATATCGCTCAGGTTCTGGACATGACGGTCAATGATGCGGTAGAATTCTTCCAGCATATTCCCAAGATTGCCCGCAAACTCCAGACTATCAAGGACGTAGGGCTGGGCTATGTGACTCTGGGGCAGCCAGCCACCACTTTGTCAGGTGGTGAAGCCCAGCGGATGAAGCTGGCCAGCGAGCTTCACAAGCGCTCTACTGGTAAGTCCTTCTATATCTTGGATGAGCCGACCACGGGTCTGCATTCTGAAGACATCGCCAAGCTCCTTCAAGTGCTATCTCGCTTTGTGGACGATGGCAATACAGTCCTCGTTATCGAGCACAATCTGGATGTCATCAAGACAGCTGACCATATCATTGATTTGGGACCGGAAGGCGGTGTCGGTGGCGGTACGATTATTGCGACGGGGACACCGGAAGAAGTCGCAGCTAATCCAGCCAGCTATACCGGTCAATATTTGAAAGGCAAGCTGCACGTAAAATAATTCATCAAATCCCTGTTTGATATTAAAAACAGGGATTTTTTGTGTCAGAGAATGCTCGTCGGATTCTAAGCCCTAGATAAGGTTTGTCAAAAAAATGTCCTATTTGACTTGTTTTTTGATATAATAAGCTTAGTTATTTCATGGAGGTGGCTCATGTTATCAAGAGTTGAAAAGTTTGAAGCAGCATTGGCTCAGACAGACTGCGATGCTGTTTTAGTAACCAATCTGAAAAATATTTACTATCTGACTGGTTTCAGCGGGACAGAAGCGACGGTTTTCATCAGCAAGAATCGTCGGATTTTTCTGACGGATGCACGCTATACGCTGATTGCCAAGGGAGTTGTCCAAGGTTTTGATATTGTCGAAACGCGCGACGCGATTGGGGAGATTGTCAAGATTATTGCGGGCGATAAGCTGCAAAAAATCGGTTTTGACGATGAAATTTCCTATGCTTCCTTCAAGATGCTGGAAAGTGTCTTCTCGGCCTACCAGTTGGTTCCCATGACAGCCTTTATTGAAAATCTGCGCATGATTAAAGATGAGCAAGAAATCGAGACCATTCGCAAGGCCTGTCAGATTTCGGATCAAGCCTTCCTAGATGTGCTGGATTTTATCAAGCCTGGTGAGACGACAGAGCTGGCTGTTATGAACTTTTTAGATGCCCGTATGCGCCAGCTAGGTGCTTCAGGTGCCTCTTTTGACTTCATCATCGCTTCGGGTTACCGCTCTGCTATGCCGCATGGTGTGGCTAGTGACAAGGTCATTCAAAAAGGGGAAACCCTGACCATGGACTTTGGCTGCTACTACAATCACTATGTCAGTGATATGACGCGGACTGTTCATGTGGGACAGGTGACGGACGAGGAGCGGGAGATTTATGATATTGTTCTGCGCAGCAATCAAGCCCTGATAGAAGCAGCCAAGGCTGGGCTTAGCCGGATTGATTTTGACCGGATTCCGCGCCAGATTATTAACGATGCTGGCTACGGTCCTTACTTTAGCCATGGGATTGGTCACGGTATCGGCCTGGACATCCATGAGATTCCTTACTTCGGCAAGTCAGAAGAGCCGATTGAGGCCGGCATGGTCCTGACCGATGAGCCAGGTATTTATCTGGACGGTAAATACGGTGTCCGCATCGAAGACGATCTCCTCATCACAGAAACAGGCTGCGAAGTCCTAACTCTTGCACCGAAAGAGTTGATTGTTATTTGAGAATTATCAGGCTTTATGATAGAATAAGTAGAAATATAATTTTAAAAAGAGGTAATATAGAATGATTGAAGCAAGTAAGCTGAAAGCTGGGATGACCTTCGAAACAGCTGATGGAAAACTCATCCGCGTTTTGGAAGCGAGCCACCACAAGCCAGGTAAGGGAAATACGATTATGCGTATGAAATTGCGTGATGTTCGTACTGGTTCTACATTTGATACCAGCTACCGCCCAGAAGAAAAATTTGAACAAGCCATTATTGAAACTGTTCCAGCTCAATACTTGTACCAGATGGATGACACTGCTTATTTCATGAATACTGAGACTTATGATCAATATGAAATTCCAGTAGTCAACGTAGAAGAAGAATTGAAATTCATCCTTGAAAACTCTGATGTGAAAATCCAGTTTTACGGAACAGAAGTGATTGGTGTGACAGTACCAACAACAGTTGAATTGGTCGTTACAGATACTCAGCCATCTATCAAGGGAGCTACTGTTACCGGATCTGGTAAGCCAGCAACACTTGAGACAGGTCTTGTTGTCAACGTACCAGACTTCATCGAAGTTGGACAAAAATTAATCATCAACACAGCAGAAGGAACTTACGTTTCTCGCGCATAATATAGAAGAGGTAATAACTATGGCAGCTGAACAATTAGGTGAAATCGTCATTGCGCCACGTGTTTTGGAAAAAATCATTGCCATTGCAACGGCAAAGGTAGAAGGCGTTTATTCCTTCGCAAATAAGAGTATGTCAGACAGCCTTTCTATGCGCTCACTTGGTCGTGGAGTATCGCTCCATACAGATGAGACAGGTGATGTGACTGTAGACATCTACCTGTATTTGGAATACGGTGTCAGCGTTCCGACTGTTGCAGTAGCGATTCAGAAGGCTGTAAAAAGTGCTGTTTTTGACATGGCTGAGGTAGAGCTGTCTGCTGTCAATATCCATGTGGCAGGCATTGTTCCAGAAAAAGCACCGAAACCAGACTTGAAAGATCTATTTGACGAGGACTTCCTCAATGACTGATATACTGTTGGAATCCAGAAGAGATCTGCGCCAGCGGGCTTTTCAGGCCCTGATGAGCCTAGAGTATGAAGGGGATCTTGTAGAAGCTTGTCGCTTTGCCTATTCTTATGATAAGGACGAAGAGACTGACAAAGCAGAGGAAGCTGATATTCCAGCCTTCTTGCTCAATCTGGTATCTGGTGTGGTCCAGTCCAAGGACGACTTGGACAAGAAAATTGCCCAGCACCTCAAAAAGGGCTGGACAGTAGATCGTCTGACGTTGGTAGAGAAAAATATCCTGCGTCTGGGTATCTTTGAGATTACAGAGTTTGATACCCCACAGTTGGTAGCAGTCAACGAAGCCATCGAGCTTTCCAAGCAATTCTCTGACGAAAAGTCCAGTAAGTTCATCAATGGGATTTTGAGTCAATTTATCGTTGAATAAAATAAAGGTCGAGACAAGTGTCTTGGCTTTTTTGCTTGTCAATTGTCGTTTGAATCGCAAATAGTTTATCGAATCATCAAAATCCGCCCAGAGAGCATGAAGTATCTGAGTGAGAAAAACTCTTCTTGAAAGCCTTTACAACTTGAAAAAGAATCGGTATAATAAATACAGAAAACGTTTGCATAGATGTTCTCTATAAGAAAAAAAAGGAGTTTTCTGTTTATGAAAAATAACTATCACCTACAGTCTCGGATGGGCGAAAAGCGTCATTATTTTGGCATCCGTCGCTTAAAAGTAGGAGTAGCCTCTGTTGTTATTGCCTCAGGTTTTCTACTGGGAAATGCCCAATTAGTCCAAGCGGATGAAGCGAGCATATCGGCCAGCCCAGCAACAGAAGCAGTCTCTGATGCAAATGCAGCAGCCCAACCTAATTCAGCAAATGAAGAAAAAACTGGAGAGGCAGATAGTTCAGGAGTGGGGGCTTCAGAGCAGGCGGCTCCAACTGGTGTGCTAGCAGATCAAGCTCCAGCTAGTGCGGGTTCAGAAGCAGCTGATCAAGAAGCAGCAAATCCAAGTGAAAAAGACAAGCAAGAACCAGTTAGTCAGCCGCAGGCTTCGGCGAAAGACACTATCGAAGAAGGCAATATTCGCTTTCATTTCAAAACCTTGCCTTCACAAAATCTAGACAGCTTGGGCCTGTGGACTTGGGATGATGTAGAGACGCCTTCTAGCCAAAAGGGTGGTTGGCCGACTGGAGCGACTAGTTTTGCGACTGCTAAAGAAGATGACTACGGCTATTATCTTGATGTCAAGATGGCCGAAAAACGAAGCAAGATTAGCCTTTTAATCAATAATACAGCTGGGCAAAATATTACAGGTGATAAGACAGTTGAACTGCTCAGCCCGCAAATGAATGAGGTTTGGTTTGATACGGACTATCAACCTCATACTTATGAGCCTTTGAAAAAAGGGATGGTCCGGATCAACTACTATCGTACAGATGGCCAGTATGATAAGAAGTCACTCTGGCTCTGGGGAGATGTCCAAAATCCAAGCAAGAATTGGCCTGATGGAGTGGATTTTGAAAATACTGGGAAATACGGTCGCTATGTAGATGTTCCCTTGAAAGATGCTGCTAAGATGATTGGCTTTTTGCTTCTAGACGAAAGTAAATCAGGAGATGATGTGAAGATTCAAAATCAGGATTATAATTTCGCTAATTTGGAGAAAAACAGCCAGATTTTCTTGCGTGATGCGGATCCGACAGTTTATACCAACCCTTACTTTGTCAATGATATTCGTATGACGGGTGCCCAGCATGTAGGATTGACCGAGATTGAAGCCAGCTTTTCTACCTTAGAGAGTGCTAAAAAAGAGGACATTTTAAAGAACTTAAAGATTACAGACAAAGATGGCCATGAAGTTGCTGTTAAAGATGTGGTTCTGGATCCTAAGACCAAAAGTGCCAAATTCATCGGTGATTTTAACCAAGCCCAGTCACCTTACCTTATCAAATATGGCAATGACCAATTTAAAACTAGCATGAGCTGGCAGCTAAAAGATAGTATTTACAAGTATGATGGTGAGTTGGGAGCGCGTGTTTCTCAAGCGGGCAAACAAGTAGATGTAACCTTCTGGTCACCGAGTGCGGACCAAGTTGATTTGGTAGTCTATGACAAAGAAAATCAGAATAAGGTTGTTGGTCGCCTGGCTATGCAGAAAGGGGAGTCTGGCACATGGACCAGCAGCTTGACACCTGAGAGCGGCCTAGGTATTTCAGACTATCGAGGGTATTTCTATCATTATGAGATTACTCGCGGTGGCAAAAAGGTTCTTGTGCTGGATCCCTATGCCAAGTCTTTAGCTGCTTGGAACAGTGAAGATGCGGACAAGGGGGATGCCTACAAGATTGCCAAGGCAGCCTTTGTAGATCCAAGTGAATATGGACCGAAAGACCTGACCTATGCTACTATACCGAACTTTAAGAAGCGGGAAGATGCTTTGATTTATGAGGCACACGTTCGTGATTTTACTTCAGATCCAGTTATCTCAAAGGATTTGAAATCTCAATTTGGAACTTTCTCAGCTTTCATTGAGAAATTAGATTATTTGAAAGACTTGGGAGTGACCCACGTTCAGCTCTTGCCAGTTCTAAGTTATTACTTTGTAAATGAGCTGAAAAATGCTGAGCGTATGGACAAGTACGCTTCCAGCAACAGCAACTATAACTGGGGCTATGACCCGCAAAACTACTTCTCGCTGACAGGTATGTACTCCAGCGCGCCAACAGATCCAGCCAAGCGCATTGAGGAATTCAAAAATCTTGTCAACGAAATTCATAAGCGGGGTATGGGCGTTATCCTGGATGTGGTCTATAATCATACGGCTAAGACCTCTATCTTTGAAGATTTGGAGCCCAATTACTACCACTTTATGGATGCGGATGGTACACCGAGATCCAGCTTTGGCGGCGGTCGCTTGGGTACTACTCACTATATGAGCAGACGGGTCTTGGTGGATTCGATCAAGTACCTGACAGAGCAGTACAAGGTAGATGGCTTCCGCTTTGATATGATGGGAGACCACGATGCTGAGTCCATCCAAAAAGCCTTTGAAGAAGCCAAGAAGCTCAACCCAAATCTCATTATGCTGGGTGAGGGCTGGAAGACTTATGCAGGTGATGAAAATAAAGCTGTCCAGCCGGCTGACCAGTCTTGGATGAAGTCAACAGACACGGTAGCGGTCTTCTCAGATGATATTCGCAATACCTTGAAATCAGGTTATCCAAATGAGGGAACACCAGCCTTTATCACCGGTGGCAAACGCAGTGTGGAAAATGTCTTCAAAAACATCAAGGCGCAGCCAACCAATTTTGAGGCGGATAGCCCAGGGGATGTGATCCAATATATCGCAGCCCATGATAATCTGACGCTCTTTGACATCATTGCCCAGTCAATCAAGAAAGATCCGGCAGTGGTTGCCAACTATCAAGAGATTCATCGCCGCCTGCGTCTGGGAAATCTGATGATTCTGACTTCGCAAGGGACACCATTTATCCACTCTGGTCAAGAATACGGCCGGACCAAGCAATTCCGTGATCCTGCCTATAAATATCCTGTCTCAGAAGACAAGGTTCCAAACAAAGCGCATTTGTTGACTAATGAAGACGGCACGCCGTTTGACTATCCGTACTTCATTCATGATTCTTATGATTCGAGCGACGCGGTCAACCACTTTGACTGGACTAAGGCGACTGATTCAGAGAAGTTCCCTGAAAATGCCAAGAGTCGTGCCTATATGAAAGGCTTGATTGCCTTGCGGAAATCAACAGATGCCTTTACCCGCAGCTCCAAAGATGAAGTGGAGCAAAATGTAAGCCTCATCACCCAGCCTGGCAAAGATGGTGTTGAGAAAGAAGACCTTGTTCTCGGTTACCAAGTGGTTGCGTCAAATGGCGATATTTATGCAGTCTTTGTCAATGCAGACACCAAGGAACGACAATTCAACTTTGGTGAAGCCTACAAGCATCTAGCAGGTGCAGAGGTTGTAGCAGATGGCAATACGGCAGGAGTGACGGCCATTTCTGACCCGGAAGGTGTCACCAGAAACAGCAATGGTTTAGCCCTAGCTCCGCTGACCGCGACTATTTTGCGACTTCGAAAAGTGACCCCAGCTCAGGAAGAAAAATCCCAAGCTCCAACAGCTCAAGAAGAGCAGCAGTCTGCTCCTTCTGTGGTCAGCGTTCAGCCTCAAGCTTTATCCTTGGATGCGCAAAAATCTCAGGATTCAGCAGTAAAAGAAGCGAATAACAAAACAGAAAAAACCTTGCCAAAAACAGGAACAAGCGCTTCCCTACTGGCACTTTTAGGTGGCTTCCTTGCTTTCTTGGCCGGTCTGTTAACCTTTAGAAAGAAAGAGTAATAATTTGATGAATGCCATGTGAGAAATTTTTAGACTATTGCTAAATAAAGACGACTTCCACAATGGAGTCGTCTTTCCTTTTTTATATAAGTTTCAAACACTCTTACCAGGCAAGAGACTGACTGGCAGAAAATAGCCAGTTGTTTGAACTTCTTGGCCGGCTATCTTTTTGAGGAGTAGGTCTACAGAGAGACGGGCGATGTCTTTCAGCGGTTGCTTGATCGTTGCCAGCTGCGGGTAGTAGTTCTCTACAAAGTAGGTGCCGTCATAGCCAATGATTTTCAAATCTTCAGGAATCTGGATGTTCAGCTCCTGTGCCACCTTCATAATTAAAATGGCTGTCAGATCGTCTGAAGTAAAGATAGCATCTGGCTTCTCATGAGTCAAAATGTGCTTGATTTCCATTTCCTTGCGGACGGGTGAAAAATCACTGGAAACATTGATAATCGGTGCGTCCGGCAGGACGGAAGCGAAGCCAGCGTGGCGCAGGCCGGTTGGCGAGTTGGAATTGTCATTGCCGGTTATCATGATGATGTTTTGTGCCCCAGCCTTGACCAAGGTCTGAGCCGCCAGCACTCCGCCACCATAGTTGTCTGAGGAGACGACAGGGATATCCGGAGAAAGATTGCGGTCAAAGGCAATGATTGGAGCAGTCACGCGATTGTAGTCCTCAATGCCTAGATTGTGGCTGCCAGAAATGATGCCGTCCACCTGATTGGCTTCCAGCATCTCAAGGTATTCACGCTCCTTATCAGAGTCATGCTCACTATTGCAGATGATGGTTTTATAGCCTTGTTTAAAGAGTTCATGCTCCAGCTTACCAATCAATTCTGCATAAAAGACATTGCTGATATTAGGGAAAATGAGTCCAATTAGCTTGGCTGATTTACCTTGGAGGCTACGCGCCAGATTGTTAGGCTTGTAAGCCAACTCTCGCATGGCTGCCTCGACCTTGGAAATCGTTTTGTCAGATAAGTAGCCTTTTCTGTTGATGACGCGGGAAACAGTTGTGGGGCTGACTCCTGCCAGTTTTGCTACATCAGTTAGCTTTGCGACCATAATCTAATTCATAGTAAGTACCGGTTGGATTGCCCTTGGTAATAGCAATACCTGTCTGGTCTTCTCTTGGGAAGACACGGCCGGAAAATACTTTCTCTCCTTTATTGATGAAAATTTCAAAAATCGATTTATCGATGAAGATAGTAGCACTTGTGGCTTCTTTGTCAATATTACAGCTTCGGCTGGTTCCAAAGTCCAGAGCAAATGGCTCACCAGCCTGACTGCGGTCAACGGTCACTTGACCTGCCTTGAGGTCGAAGTTGATGCGTAACCCCTTGCCATCCTTGTCCGCAAAGAGGACGATTTCGTGTTCAGTGTCTGCAGCGAGATTCAACTCTAGTTCGTAGCTATTCTTGCTTTCTACCAAAGCAGCGAAAGGTTGTTCCTCTGCTCGCAAATTCTTGATAGCAGGCACGGGGTATTGATAGAGCTTGCCGTCTTTCAGGGTTAATTCCTTGATGAGAGAGAAGGCCCCTTGATGGTCGAAGCGGTCAGATGGGTATTCCACATCAGGCAAACCTAGCCAGCTGACAGCGAGTGCACGGCCGTCAGGCGCGTTAAAAGCTTGGGTCGCGTAGCAGTCGAAGCCGTAGTCCAAATTTTGGATAGGGCTAGGATTAATCATAGCAGCTTTGTTTGTGTCAAACGATTGACCTATTTTATACATGTTTGGATAAATGTTGCCATAATCCAGCACGTCCTTGGACAAACCTTGAGGGCAATAGAGCAGGATTGGCTGGTCGTTGATAAAGACTAGATTAGGACACTCCATCATATAGGATGTCTTGTCATTGGTGAAGTCCAAATTGCCGACGACTTCCCAGTTGGTATAGTCGTTATCAACAGCCTTGTACAGCTTGACATAGCCTTGTTTGTTTAGATTTTGTCCTCCGACGATAGCATAGAATTGTCCTTTGTAGTTGAAAATCTGGGGATCGCGGAAGTGGTCAGTCGCTTCAGCAGGTTGTTCAATCAAGACCTTGTCAATTTTTTCCAGCTTACCTGATTTATCTAACAAGGCACCGATTTGATAAGGATGACGCACCCAGTTCTCATCACGAACATTGCCAGTGTAGAAGAGAAAGAGCTTGTCGTCAAACTGCATGGCAGAGCCAGAGTAGGCACCGTGGCTGTCCAGAGCAGTATCTGGCAACACCCGAAGGCCAGTTTCCTTGAAGTGGACTAGGTCATCGCTTTCCATCTGGACCCAGCACTTGAGGCCGTGAGCTGCTCCGAAAGGAAAGTTTTGGTAGAAAACCACCCACTTGCCGTCGAAATAAGAAAAGCCATTGGGGTCATTGAGCAGACCAGTCTGAGGCTCCACATGGTAGTTAGCCCGCCAAGGAGATTTAGCGATGTTTTCTTTGATATGCTGTAGTTCTTCCTGAGTCCAGTCTTCATAGCGTTTGTAGCGTTTTTCAGTCGTCCAAGCCAATCTTTTGTCCTCCGAATCATATTATTTCTTATTACTATAGTAAACGTTTTCCGATGAAAAATCAACATTTAACAGTGAAAAAATATTTTTTCTGCAAAACGCTTGACATATTTTTGAATCATGGTAAAATAATATTCGTAAAGATGATAAAATCGCTTTCAAAAAGTTAAAAATATTTATAAGGAGATTTTTGCAAATGAATAATACTGACATTGCAAAAAAAGTCATCGAAGCTCTTGGCGGACGTGAGAATGTCAACAGTGTGGCTCACTGTGCGACTCGCTTGCGCGTGATGGTTAAAGATGAGGGTAAAATCGACAAAAATACTGTCGAAAATCTGGAAAAAGTTCAAGGTGCCTTCTTTAACTCAGGCCAGTACCAGATTATCTTTGGTACCGGTACGGTTAATAAAATCTATGACGAAGTTGTAGCCTTAGGATTGCCAACTTCATCAAAAGATGACATGAAAGCAGAAGCTGCTAAGCAAGGGAATTGGTTCCAACGCGCCATCCGTACATTTGGTGATGTATTTGTGCCAATCATCCCAGTTATCGTAGCGACAGGTCTCTTCATGGGTGTGCGTGGACTCTTGAACGCTCTTGGAATGACGCTTCCAGATGATGTGAAGACCTATACAGAAATCCTTACGGATACAGCCTTCATCATCTTGCCAGGCTTGGTTGTTTGGTCAACCTTCCGCGTATTTGGTGGAAATCCAGCTGTTGGTATCGTCCTTGGTATGATGCTGGTGTCTGGCTCGCTTCCAAATGCTTGGGCAGTAGCATCAGGCGGCGAAGTGACTGCTATGAAATTCTTTGGCTTCATCCCGGTTGTTGGTTTGCAAGGTTCTGTTCTTCCAGCCTTCATTATCGGGGTTGTTGGAGCTAAGTTTGAAAAAGCTCTCCGCAAGGTTGTGCCAGATGTCTTGGATCTCTTGGTGACACCGTTCGTTACACTTTTGGTAATGTCTATCCTTGGACTTTTCGTCATCGGACCAGTATTCCACGTTGTTGAAAACTACATTTTGTTTGGAACAAAAGCAATCCTTGCTTTACCGTTTGGTTTAGGTGGTTTGGTGATTGGTGGAGTTCACCAATTGATCGTCGTGTCAGGTGTTCACCATATCTTCAACTTGCTTGAAGTACAATTGCTTGCTGCGGACCACGTTAACCCATTCAATGCTATCATCACTGCAGCTATGACAGCTCAAGGTGCTGCAACCGTTGCTGTTGGTGTGAAAACTAAAAATCCTAAACTAAAAACTCTTGCTTTCCCAGCTGCTCTTTCTGCCTTCCTTGGTATTACAGAGCCAGCTATCTTCGGGGTTAACTTACGTTACCGCAAACCATTCTTCCTTTCATTGATTGCTGGTGCAATTGGTGGTGGTTTGGCATCTCTCCTTGGACTTGCCGGTACTGGTAATGGTATCACTATCATCCCTGGTACAATGCTTTACATCGGTAATGGACAACTCTTACAATATCTCCTTATGGTAGCTGTATCATTTGCGCTTGGTTTTGCATTGACTTATATGTTTGGTTTTGAAGATGAAGAAACTGTAACTGAAGCAGCTGTAACTGAAAAACTGGTCGAAGAAGAAACAACTGGTAATGTGCCAGCTTCCCTCCAAGACGAAACAATTATTTCTCCAATTGTTGGTCAGGCAGTAGCTTTGAGTGATGTTGATGATCCTGTTTTCTCTAGCGGAGCGATGGGACGAGGAATTGCTATCAAACCTAGCGAAGGTGTAGTTTATGCTCCGGCTGATGCAGAAGTTACGATCGCTTTTGCGACAGGCCATGCCTATGGTTTGAAGACAGCTAATGGTGCTGAAATTCTGATTCACGTCGGAATTGATACAGTGTCTATGAATGGCGAAGGTTTTGACCAAAAGGTTGCTCAAGGCGACAAGGTCAAAGCTGGTGATGTTCTGGGAACATTTGAAGCTGAGAAAATTGCAGCCGCTGGTCTGGATGATACGACTATGGTCATCGTTACCAACACAGCTGATTACGCTTCTGTGACTCCAGTAGCAGAAGGAGCACTTGCTAAAGGTGACGCAGTTATTGAAGTGAAAGCCTAATGGAATTTAGAAAACGAACAAATCAGCTTTTGTTCGTTTTTTATGTCATAAGTACAGTCTTGTTGAAAAAGCTTTAAAAAGACTGTTTTTGGCAAGAAGTCTGCAAGAGATATGCTATAATGAATAGAGTAAAAATCAAATGTTAAAAGAGGATTTATAATGACAAAATTGTATGGAAGTTTGGAAGCGGGCGGCACTAAGTTTGTCTGTGCTGTAGGCGATGAACGGTTTGAAGTTGTTGAAAAGACACAGTTTCCAACGACCACGCCTATTGAAACGCTAGACAAGACGATTGAGTTCTTTTCTCGTTTTGACAATCTAGCTGGTCTGGCTGTTGGTTCTTTCGGACCGATCGATATTGACCCTAACTCAAAGACTTACGGCTTTATCACGACTACACCTAAGCCGCACTGGGCTAATGTGGATATTGTTGGCGCTCTGCGTCGGGCTCTCAATGTGCCCATTTACTTCACGACGGATGTCAATAGTTCAGCTTATGGTGAAGTAGTAGCCCGCAACAATGCTGGTGGCCGTATTGAAAATCTGGTCTATTATACGATTGGGACAGGAATCGGTGCTGGCGCTATCCAGCGAGGCGAATTTGTAGGGGGGACAGGCCACCCAGAGATGGGACATTATTATGTAGCTAAGCACCCTATGGATGTGGAAAAAGAGTTCAATGGCGTTTGTCCTTTCCACAATGGCTGTTTGGAAGGATTGGCTGCTGGGCCAAGCTTAGAGGCACGGACCGGAGTTCGTGGGGAAAACATTAAACTCAATAGTTCCGTCTGGGATATTCAAGCTTACTATATCGCTCAGGCGGCTATTCAGGCGACAGTGACTTTCCGTCCAGATGTCATCGTCTTTGGTGGCGGTGTTATGGCTCAGCAGCACATGCTGGATCGGGTTCGTGAGAAATTCACAGTTCTTCTGAATGGTTATTTGCCAGTTCCTGATGTCCGTGACTATATCGTGACACCGGCTGTGGCTGGAAATGGCTCCGCAACACTGGGCAACTTTGTACTGGCTAAAGAAGTTAGTGAGCGCCACACAAAATAAACTTATAGGGTCTGATTTATCAGGCCCTTCTCTATGAGGAAAAACAATGGAAAAAGCAATTGTCAAAGATATTTTCTTCCTGCAGCAGGCATCAGAGCAAGCTAGTAGAGAAGACCTTTATCTGGCTCAAGATTTGCAGGATACTCTGCAGGCCAATCGAGAAAACTGTATAGGGCTCGCAGCCAATATGATTGGCGTCCGTAAGCGGGTCATTATCTTTCTATATGGCTTGGTGCCGGTAGTCATGTTTAATCCGGTGTTGCGCTCTAAATCTGAGCCTTATCAGACAGAAGAGGGCTGCCTGTCCTTGGTTGGAAGCCGTCCCACTCAACGTTATCAGGAAATCACAGTCGATTATCTGGATAAACATTGGCAGCAGCAGACCATGACCTTGAAAGGCCTGCCTGCCCAAATCTGCCAGCATGAATTGGATCATTTGGAAGGGGTTATCATTTAGAAAAATTTGACAAAATTGCAAAAAATGTCTAAAATTAGAGATAATTAGCAGAATAATATTGAAGGAGGCAAGATGTAAATGAAAACAAAAACTTTAGCACTGATAAGCGGTCTGGTTGGTTTGATTGGAGGGACTATTTTGCTGCTCTCGAATATCTTTTTTGTTCCTTTTTCAGCCCTACTAGGTGATTCTGGCCTGAATTTACTGGGAGCGGTGATTAAATTGGCAGCTCTGGGCTTGGGAATTACTTCCTTGGCTTATTACAAAGGTCAAATGCGTTTCAGTGTCGCAGCGGGCGTCCTCCTTATCGTCGGAAGCAGCAACATCGCGCCCATTCCATTTATAGGCTGGATTGCAGGCATTCTCCTTATCATTGGAGGGGCTCTATTCCTCGCTTCTTCTTCAAAATTTTAATGCGGGACCAATCAATTTTTAGGCTGTTTGTCAGTTTGAAAGGAAGGGTGAAGAAATTTTCTTCGCTTTTTTTCTTGTTGAAAAAATAGTTCTCATGGAAACTTTTTTCTTGACTTTCTTTTTTCTTGTGTTAAAATAGTTCTCACGAAAACTATTTTTACAAAGGATACAGGTATGGATAAGCCTTTACTGGAATTGAAGCGTTTTGGACGAAAGATTCATCTCATAGCGGAAAAGCTTGCCAAGGAGCAAGGGATTGAGTCCATGGCTGGGCCTCAGGGGCAGGTCTTGCATATTGTCGCCTGTCGTATGGAAGAGGGGAAGGATACCCTTATCAAGGATATTGAGCAGGAGTTGGATATTTCCAAATCGGTGGCCTCTAACTTAATGAAAAGGATGGAGAAGAATGGCTTTATCAAGCTGGAAATGGGCAAGACAGACAAGCGGGCTAAATATATCCGTCTCACTCCGCAGTCGCAGGAAAGAATGAAGAAAATCCGTAACTTTTTTGATGAAATGGACCGTGCTATTTTGAATGGTGTTTCTGAGCAAGAACTGCTGATTTTTTCACAAGTCATGACCAAGTTTTATCAGAATATCGAAAGTTTAGAAAATGGAGGAAAAGATGTTTAAGTTATTTAAACGGCTGACGGTAAGGGAAGTGAGCATGATTGTTCTCAGTGTGCTCTTCACCTTCCTAACGGTATATCTGGAATTAGAAGTTCCAACCTATATTTCGACGATTACAGAGTTGCTGCAAACACCAGGGACTGGTTTGGCAGATTTGTGGGAGCCAGGTCTGAAAATGATCGGCCTGTCTTTTGCTAGCTTGCTGTCAGCTATTGTGGTTGGCTTTTTTGCCGCTCGTATAGCAGCCAGCTTTACCCAGAGCTTGCGGAGCGATATTTTCAACCGTGTGCTAGACTATTCGCAGACGGAGATTAAGAAATTTTCAATCCCTAGTCTGCTGACTCGGACGACAAATGATATTACCCAGGTACAGACCTTAATTACCATGGGGCTTCAGGTGGTGACAAGGGGACCGATTATGGCGATTTGGGCCATGACCAAGATTATTGGCAAGTCCGAGAACTGGCTGATAGCAGTTCTTATTGCTGTTATAGTCAATATCCTGCTGACAGTAGTTTTGGTGACATTGGCCTTTCCCAAACAGTCAGTTGCGCAACGCTTGGTCGATAAGCTAAACAGTGTCACTAGAGAGAGTCTGACTGGGATTCGCGTGGTCCGGGCTTACAATGCTGAGGATTATCAGGATGAGAAGTTTGCGGCGGCCAATGATGAAGTAACCCGACTCAATCTTTTCATCGGTCGTCTGATGGCCATGATGAATCCAGTTATGATGGGGATTTCCAGCGGCTTGACACTGGCGATTTACTGGATTGGTGCTTATTTGATCCAGGAGGCTGGACTGCAGGAGCGTCTCCCGCTCTTCAGTGATATGGTCGTCTTTATGTCCTATGCTATGCAGATTGTGATTGGGTTCTTGCTCATGGGTGCCCTCTTCATCGTCCTGCCTCGGACCATTGTATCGGCTGGCCGGATTAATGAAGTACTGGACCTGCATTCTTCTATCACCAGTCCCGAACATCCAAAGGCAGCAGCGGATAGCAAGGGAGAGGTGGTCTTTCGCGATGTGTCCTTCCGCTATTCCAAGAATTCAGAAGCAGTCATTGAGCATGTTAGCTTTACAGCGCAGGCTGGTGATACCGTAGCCTTTATCGGTTCAACCGGTTCAGGGAAATCCACGCTGGTCAATCTCATTCCTCGTTTCTATGATGTGACTGAAGGAGAGATTCTGGTAGATGGTGTCAATGTTCAGGATTACCAGCTGGAAGACCTGCATAATAAGGTCGGCTACATCCCGCAAAAGGCTGTGCTTTTCTCTGGCGATATTGAGAGTAATCTGGACTTCGGTCAAAGCAAAGAAAGCCCACTGGATGAGCAGAAAATGTGGGATGCTCTTGATCTAGCGCAGGCTAAGCCCTTTGTCCAAGAGAAGGAAAAAGGGCTCGAGTCAGAAGTGGCTCAAAGCGGGACCAACTTCTCTGGTGGTCAGCGTCAGCGTTTGGCCATTGCCAGAGCCTTGGCTCGTAAGCCAGAAATCCTCATCTTTGACGATTCCTTCTCAGCCCTAGACTATAAGACAGACCGCATTTTGCGTAAGGAACTGGCTGAGCGGACGCAGGATATGACCAAGCTGATCGTAGCACAGCGGATCTCTACCATCATGGATGCGGATCAAATCTTGGTCTTGGATGCTGGTAAGGTAGTCGGTCAAGGTACTCACCGAGAACTTTTGGCCAGCAACGAAGTCTATCAAGAAATTGCTTACTCACAACTATCCAAGGAGGAATTAGAAAATGGAAAATAAGAAGCCTTCATTATTTAGCCAGATAAGGCCTTATCTCAAAGGCTTCCAGCTTCCTCTTGCTTTGGCATTTGTGGGAGCTGTCTTGTCAAACATTATTACGGTCTATGGGCCAAATAAATTAAAAGAAATTACCAACCTCATCTCTGATGGTCTGGCTACCAGCATTGATTTGAAAGCTGTGTCTCAGATTGCCCTTCTGCTGACCGTGCTCTATGCAATCGGAGCCCTGCTCAACTATGGTCAGTCCTTTATCATCAGTACGGTTATCCAGTATTTCTCCAAGCGGCTGCGGACGGCCATTGCAGAGAAGATAAACAAGCTGCCGTTGGGCTATTTTGACGGTCATTCTCAGGGGGATACTCTGTCGCGCGTGACCAATGACGTAGATACGGTCGGCCAATCCCTCAACCAGAGTCTGGGGAATGTTATCTCTGCCAGCTTGCTCTTGGTGGCTGTGGTCTTGACCATGTTCTTCATGAACTGGATCTTGGCCTTGGTAACCATCTTGGCTACTGTATTAGGCTTTGTCTTTGTCGGTCTCATCATGGGCAAGTCTCAGGGCTATTTCACCGCCCAGCAAAACGATCTGGCGGCTGTCAACGGTTATGTAGAGGAAATGTACTCCGGTCATAATGTCGTTACCAGCTATAATGCTATTGAGCAGTCTAAGGAGCGCTTTGCAGTTCTCAATCACAATCTCTATAACAGTATTTGGAAGTCTCAATTTATCTCTGGCATGATGATGCCGCTCATGTTCTTTACGGGGAATTTTGCCTATGTGCTGGTTATTTTGGTCGGTGCTGCTCTGGCAATTAATGGCTCTATTAGCATCGGAATTATTGTCGCCTTTATGGTTTATGTGCGGACCTTCTCTCAGCCATTGTCACAGATTGCTCAAGGTATCACTGTCTTGCAGCAGGCTGGTGCAGCACTGGTTCGTGTCCTTGAATTTCTGGCTGAGCCTGAGATGGAAGACGACCAGTATAAAGAGCGGCAGCTTGCTGCTGTCAAGGGAGATGTTGCCTTTGAAGATGTCTTCTTCGGTTACAAGCCAGACCTGACGATTATTCATGATTTCTCAGCCCAGGCCAAAGCCGGACAGAAGATTGCCATTGTTGGCCCAACGGGTGCTGGTAAGACGACCATTGTTAATCTGCTCATGAAGTTCTATGAAATTGACAAAGGGCGTATCAGCATTGACGGTATAGATATTAAGGATATGAAACGCTCCGAGGTTCACGATGCCTTTTCAATGGTCTTGCAGGATACCTGGCTCTTTGAGGGGACGATTCGAGAAAACTTGATTTATAATCAGGAGCATGTCACGGATGAAGCAGTTGTTGCTGCAGCGAAGGCGGTCGGTGTTCATCACTTTATCATGACTCTGCCGCAGGGCTATGATACAGTGCTGGATGACACGGTCAACTTATCGGTTGGTCAGAAGCAGCTGTTGACCATCGCTCGTGCTCTGTTGAAAGATGCGCCGCTCTTGATCTTGGATGAGGCAACTTCGTCAGTCGATACGCGGACGGAGGAGCTGATTCAAAAGGCTATGGACAAACTCATGGAGGGCCGGACTTCCTTTGTCATTGCCCACCGCCTGTCTACTATCCGTAATGCGGATCTTATCTTGGTCATGCGCGATGGAAATATCATCGAGCAGGGCAACCATGATGAACTCATGGATCAGAATGGCTTCTATGCGGACCTCTATAATAGTCAATTTGTAGAGGAAGATGCAAGTTAATACTCAAATAAAACATCAGGAATGTTCCTTTTCCTGATGTTTTTTTAAATTTAACAGAATTGTAAAAATTGCTCAGTTTTCAGCGAAAACGCTCTAAAACACTGACTTTCTCCGCAGATGCTCTAGGAAAAACTTGACAGCTTTTGTCATTTATATTAAAATAAATTTAATATAAGAACTGAAAACGAACACAACGGAGTGTTTGAACTACATATAAGTGAGCAACGGTGCTACAAAAAATGAAACTTCTTTTTTGTAGTGCTTTTTTTATCAGTGAATCTGGAGTAAAGCGATGAAGCAATTTATGCTGGCTGGTGTTTCCAGCGGTGTTGGAAAGACTACAGTTACCCTAGGGATTTTGAAAGCTCTGGCAGACAGAGGTTATCAGGTCCAGCCTTATAAGATAGGACCTGATTATATTGATACAGCTTATCATAGTCGGATTACCAAGCGGCCTTCACGGAATGTGGACAGCTTTATGATACCGGACGATCAGAGTCTGGCTTGGTCCTACTATAAATGGCATGGAGATGCTGATGTGGCAGTGGTCGAAGGAGTCATGGGGCTCTTTGATGGTCTGGGAACAGACAAGGACTGTGCGTCTTCTGCTTCTGTTGCTAAGAAGCTGGGCATTCCGGTTGTCTTGATTATCGATGGGAAAGCGACATCCACCTCAGCGGCTGCTATGGTCCATGGTTTTGCGACTTTTGATCCCGATTTGGATATTGCTGGGGTCATTATCAATCGGGTGGCTTCACAGACTCACTTTGAACTTATCAAGGGCGCCATTGAGCGTTACACGGATGTCGAAGTGCTGGGTTATCTGCCTAAGAATGCGACAGCAGAACTGCCATCGCGCCATCTGGGTCTAATCCCAGACGTAGAAATGGATGATTTAGACCGTCGATTTGAGGACTTGGGAGCGGCAGCAGCCAAGCATATAAATCTAGACAGACTGCTGGAAAAGGCAGAACTGCCCGATAAGCAGATGACTAATCCTTTTCATATTCGCAATGACCAGTCCTTGACTGTGGCTTATGCCTTGGATGATGCTTTCCACTTTTACTACGAAGATAATCTAGACTTTTTAAGAGAGCTCAATGTCCAGCTGGTGCCTTTCAGCCCTCTGAAAGATAAGGCACTCCCAGCTGCAGATGCTTATTATTTTGGCGGCGGTTTTCCAGAAGTCTACGCTCAGGAGCTGATGGCAAATACTGATTTCCGAACTTCGGTTAAGAAAGCTCACGAGCAGGGCCGGCCAATCTACGCAGAATGCGGCGGTCTCATGTATCTGGGAGAGTTGATGGAAGTAGAGGGTCAGGTCTATGAAATGGTTGGCATTTTCAAGGGCAAGAGCCTGATGACTCCCGGACTGAAAAGCTTTGGCTACTGCCAAGCAGAAACGCAGATAGACAGTCTTTTTGGTCCTAAAGGTACGTCGGTCAGAGGACACGAGTTTCATCATTCGGTCTTTGAGACGGAGGAAGATACGGTCCTCAAGCTAGAGAAGGTCAGAGACGGTCAGGTCGTAGCTGCCTGGACAGGCGGTTATCAAAAGGGCCGGACCTTTGCCAGCTACCTGCATGTTCATTTTTATCAGGACGAGCAGCTGCTAGCCAACTGGCTGAACTATATCAAAGAGGCGAACTGATATGACACTCATTGCAATTTTTTTGGCCGTCTTGCTGGACTGGCTGATTGGCGACCCCTATAGCTGGCCTCATCCAGTCAAGTGGATAGGTTCCTATATTTATCTATGCATGCGCTTGCAGGAGAAAAGGCAATTTTCGCCCTATCTATTTGGCTTTTTCCTCTGGCTGACAACAGTTGGACTGGCGCTGGGAGTTAGCTACGGGCTACTCTGGCTGGCTGGTCTGGTCCATCCCGTCCTCTATTGGATCGTCTGGATCTATCTGGCCTATGCCAGTCTGGCGACTAAGAGTCTAGCTTTTGAGGCCCAAAAGGTTTACCATAGGCTCAAGTTTGGCACTTTGGAAGAAGCTAGAAAGCAAGTTGGCATGATTGTCGGCCGTGAAACGTCCCAGCTGACACCAGAGGAAATCAGTAAGGCGACGATTGAGACGGTGGCTGAAAATACCAGTGACGGGGTTATCGGTCCTCTGCTCTGCCTCTTTCTAGGCGGCCCCATCTTAGCCATGACCTATAAGGCCATCAACACCTTGGACTCTATGGTGGGCTATAAGACGGAGAAATACCGCAAAATCGGTCTCATATCTGCCAAGATGGATGATCTGGCCAATCTGATTCCTGCGCGTTTGACTTGGCTTTTCTTGATTCTCAGCAGTCAGATTTTACTGCTAGATTTCAAGGGGGCGTTGCGAATTGGCTGGCGGGATCGCTACCAGCATGCCAGTCCCAACAGTGCTTTTTCGGAGGCAGTTGTAGCTGGAGCTCTGGGCATTCAGCTGGGCGGACCGCATGTCTATCACGGAGAGCTGATTGAGAAGCCGATCATTGGAGAGGCTTCCAGACCGGTTGCGGCGGATGATATTCAGACGGCTATCTCTCTGCTTTATACAAGCACCATGACAGGTTTAATCTTGTTCACTCTTTTTTATTTAGTAAAGCAAGCATATTTCTAGGAGTATACTATGACATATATCCAAAATCCTTCCTCTATCGAGGAAAAGAGTTTTCAAATTATTCAGTCTATGATTACTGAAAAAGATCCCGATTACGTCTTCCATTCGGAAATGGAAGAATCCATTATTAAGAGGGCTATCCATACGACGGGAGATTTCGATTATCTCTATACTATGCGATTTGAGCATGATGTCCTAAAAAAAATAGAAGAGGTAATCAGAGCTAAGGGGACCATTCTGCTGGACTCTAATATCTCTCTCAATGGGATTAACAAGCGCGTGCTTGACCAGCTGGGTGTGAGCTACCGCTGTTTGATCAGCGATGAAGAAGTGGTTGCGCTGGCCAAGGAAAAGCAGATTACCAGAGCTATGGCGGCTGTTGAGATAGCAGCCAAGATTGAAGGGCCTAAAGTGTTTGCCTTCGGTGGTGCTCCTACTGCCTTGTCTTATCTGATTGAGCTGGCAGATCAGGGATTGGTAGAAGCGGATGCAGTGATTGGGGTTCCAGTCGGCTTTATCAATGTCGAAGAATCCAAAGAGGAACTGCTTCAGTCAGGTCTTCCGGCCCTTGTCAATCTCGGCAGAAAAGGTGGCAGCACGATTGTAGTAGCCATTATCAATGCCATTATCTACCAGCTGAGAGAAGTGGTGACGGATGACTATGTCCGCTACTCTACACCATCCAGTAAAGAAGGAGGAAAGAACTAGATGTCCTATCTAAAAGCAGCACACAAGATTGAAGAAGCTAGTTTCAGCAAGATTCAAGAAATTATTGACCAAGAGCATCCAGATATTCATTTTTCGGATCCTTTCGAGGAAGCAGTGCTCAAGCGGGTTGTCTTTACCAGTGCAGACTTTGACTACCTCTACAATATCAAATTTTCCAATCAGGTTATTGAGAAAATTCTCTACGTCCTCCGAAACAATGGCACCATTTTTACAGATACAACCATGGTCTTGGGAGGTTTTAATAAGAAATTGCTGGATGACCTAGGTGTTTCCTACCGTTGTCTGGTCAATGAGCCAGCAGTCTTTCAGGAAGCTAAGGAAAAAGGAATTACTCGCTCCATGGCTGCTGTAGAATATGCAGCTAAAGTGGACGGTCCAAAGCTATTTGTCTTTGGGAATGCTCCAACGTCCATCTTTAAGGTTTTAGATATGGTCGAAGAGGGGAGCTTGCAGCCGGATGCAGTTGTCGGAGTTCCAGTTGGCTTTGTCGGGGCGGCAGAATCCAAGCTCAAACTGCATGAAAGTTCTGTGCCTTCTATTGCGGCACTGGGCCAAAAAGGCGGCAGTACCATTGCAGCAGCGGTCATCAATGCCATCCTCTACCAGCTCAAGCTTGACACTACAGACTATGAGCGTTACAGTGTTTCAGATAAAAAGCAGGCTCCGGAGAAAGGAGAGGGCTAATGATGGATGAATACGCTTATGTCAATGGAAAGAAATTAAGAAAAGGTTTTACAACTGGTACTTGTGCGACGGCAGCGACTGTTGCAGCCTTGAGCATGATTTTAAATCAGGAAAGAGAAGAAAAGGTTACTGTTCATACGGCTTCAGGTGTGGAAGTGACCATGGATGTTCACAATCCTTCCTTTGGAACAGAAGAAGCGACAGCGGCCATTGAAAAAGATGGCGGTGATGATGCGGATGCGACACACGGTCTCTTGATTTATTCGACCGTGACCCTTCTGCCAGATCAGAAGGAAATCGAGATTGACGGAGGTCAGGGCGTCGGGCGCGTGACCGAGAAGGGGCTGGCCTGTGATGTCGGCATGGCAGCCATCAATCCGACTCCTAGACGGATGATTGAGCAGCATGTCCGTGAGATTATCGGTCCCAACTGTGGAGCACGGGTTATCATTTCCGTTCCTGGCGGCGAAGAAACGGCCAAGCTGACCTACAATTCCAGATTAGGCATTGTCGGCGGCATTTCAATCTTGGGAACGACAGGGATTGTCAATCCTATGTCCGAGGATAGCTGGAAGGCGTCCATCACGATCGAGTTAACCATGCTCTATAATCAAGGACATCGCTCAGTCGTCTTGGTGCCAGGGAATTACGGTGAAGATTTTGCTACTAATACTGTGGGGATTCCAGCTGGGCGCATCGTCAATATGAGTAACTTTGTCGGCCATGTCCTCAAAGAAGTGCAGCGAATCGGATTTACCAAGGTTTTGATGATCGGTCACATGGGCAAGTTTGTCAAAGTGGCGGCTGGAATTTTCTCTACCCACAGCAAGGACTCGGATGCCCGTATGGAAACGCTGGTGGCTAATCTAGCCCTGATGGGGGCGCCCATGGAGCTGCTGGAAAAGGTTGATAAGTGCTTGACGACCGAGGCAGCTGGGACAGCCATTAAAGAATTTTCTTACGAGGGGGTCTATCAGGTCTTGGCAGATAAGATCAAGGCTAGAAGTGAGCGCCTGCTCCGCTATCGTAAGCCAGAAGTCAGTATTGAAGTGGTTGTCTTTGGGACTGAGGAAGGCTATTTGGCATCAACCCAGCCTTTAGAGCAGATAAAGGAGGAATGGACATGATTTATGTTATCGGAATTGGTCCGGGAGATCCGAGCTATGGTCTTCTGGGACAGGAAGCCTATTTTGAAAAGGCTGACCGCATTTTGGGAAGTGAACGCCATCTGGAAATTTTACCGCCAGCTTATAAGGATAAGGGCCTGGTCCCGCCTAAAAAATTAGCCGCGCTGGCAGAATTGCTGGAAAGCTTTGGTGAGGATGAAGAAATTCTATATCTGGCCTCAGGCGACCCGCTGATTTACGGCTTGGGCAAATGGCTGTCAGAGAAGTTCAAGGGGCGCGTGGTCATCTCACCGGGTATCAGCGCCATGCAGTATCTGGCCAGCAGAATTGCCCTGCCTATGAACGACGCTTATCTGACGAGCAGTCATGCTAAGGCACCTAACTTTGACTTGATTATGAGTCTGTCAAAAGTCTTTATGGTGACAGATCAGAAAGTTGGCCCCTACGAGATTGCTCAAGAGGCTGTTAAAAGAGGCTTAGATAAGGTACTGGTCATCGGCGAGCAGCTGAGTTATGAAGATGAGCGTATTACCATTCTGCCTGCGAGTGAGGTAGAAGATAGAGAATATGAAATGAATGTGGTGGTGGTGTTAGATGAGGGATTCGGAATTTATCAGGGCTAAAGTCCCTATGACTAAGGAAGAAGTCAGAGCCATCAGTTTGGATAAGTTGGAGCTGCATCGAGCCAAGCGCATGCTGGATGTCGGCTCTGGAACTGGCAGTGTTACGATTCAGGCAGCCCGAACCTATCCAGAACTGGAAGTGGTGGCAGTGGAGCGAAATGAAGACGCGGTGGCCTTGACTCAGGAGAATATCCAGCACTTTGGCTGCCACAATGTCCGTCTCCATCAAGGACTGGCTCCGATTGAGTTGGAAGGCAGCTTTGATGCCATTTTTGTTGGAGGAACCGGGGGCAATATGCAGGAGATTTTCGACTGGTGTGCCCAACTCATGGAGCCGGGCGGTCGGCTGGTCTTGAACTTTATCCTACTGGAGAATGCTCTGGAAGCAGCTCTAATAGCGGAGCAGATGGATTGGGAGGATCTAGAGATTGTCTCGGTTCAGGCTAGCCGCTGGACAGGTATAGGCAAGGGGCACTACTTTAAGCCTCAGAATCCGACCATTATCGTTTCCTGTAAGAAAAAAGAAAGAGAGGCTAATTGATGTCCAAAGTACATTTTGTTGGAGCTGGCCCAGGTGATGTGGAGCTGATTACGCTCAAAGGTTACAAGCAGCTGTCTGAGGCTGATGTGGTCATTTATGCGGGCTCCTTGGTCAATCCAGACCTGCTGAACTACTGTAAAGAAGGAGCTGAGATTCACGACAGCGCTAGCATGCACTTGATGGAAATCATCGATGTCATGGAGGCTGGAGTCAAGGCTGGTAAAGATGTAGTTCGCCTGCAGACGGGAGATTTCTCCATTTATGGCTCCATTCGAGAGCAGATCGAAGAGATGAAGAAGCGGGGTATAGAGTTTGACTGTACGCCGGGCGTCAGCTCTTTTCTGGGAGCTGCTTCCAGTATTGGGGCAGAGTATACTGTACCAGAGGTTTCTCAAAGCCTCATCATCACTCGGATGGCTGGCCGGACGCCTGTGCCAGATCGGGAATCCCTGAAAAGCTATGCTCAGCACCGGACATCTATGGCTATCTTCCTGTCCGTTCAAGGCATCGAAAAGGTCGTCAGCGAGCTGATTGAGGGTGGCTATCCTCCAGAAACACCTGTGGCTGTCATTTACAAGGCTACTTGGCCTGATGAAAAGAAGGTCTTTGGCGATTTGACAAATATTGCTGAGAAGGTCAAGGAAGCTAAGATTAGAAAGACAGCTTTGATTTTGGTCGGTGACTTTTTAGGTCAGGAATTCTACTATTCCAAGCTCTATCATGCGGATTTCCAGCATGAGTTTAGACGGGGGAAGAGCAGCCATGCCAAGTAATTCTCAACCTCGCTACGCAATCGCAACAGTGACAGCGGTCGGCAAGGACTTGGCTCTGACTCTGCGAGAAAAGCTAGGCAAGGAAATCCCTATCTATACGACGCCTCGATTGGCAGATGACAGGGTCATTGCCATTGAAGGACGAGTGATTGAGGCGCTTGGTCAGCTCTTTCAGGAAGTGGATGTTCTCATTTGTATCATGGCTATCGGGGCGGTTGTGCGAGCTATTGCACCAGTCTTGAAAGACAAGGCGAGCGACCCAGCAGTGGTGGTCATGGATGAGAAAGCGACGAATGTCATCAGCCTGTTGAGCGGACATCTAGGCGGAGCCAATCAAGTGACGCTAGACATCGCAGAATTGCTCGGTTCAAATCCTGTTATCACGACAGCGACAGATGTGCAGAATGTAACAGCCTTGGACAATTTGGCCCAATCAGTCAATGGCTGGCGGTCGGAATTGAGAGAGTTCATCAAACCTTTCAACAGCTATCTAGGCAGCGGTCGAACAGTCTATTTCTATCAGGAAAAGGACTGGGTCACTGACCTTCGCGGTCTGACTCTGGTGGATGAGGAAGAACTTGCGGCTGTTCTCAAAGGAACGGAACCGCTGATTCTCCTGACTGCTGAAAAAAAGGATATTCAAAGAGAAAACCTGGCTCTCATCTATCCTCAACCTTATATCTTAGGAGTTGGTGCTAGGAAAGATGTGGCTCCTGCTGTCTTCCGAGAAGGCTTTGAGGAATTCTGTCAGCAGCAGGGGATTTCTGCCAGTGAGATTTCCAAAATTGCCAGCATTGATGTCAAGAAGGATGAAGCAGCCATTCTGGCCTTGGCTGAGGAATTGGGCTGTCCCTTTGAGACCTTTAGCAAGGAGGAGCTGTCTGTCGTAGCAGACCGCTATCCTCAGTCAGAATTTGTCAAAAAGACAGTCGGAGTCGGCAGTGTCGCCTTGGCCAGCGCAGATCTGGCCAGTCAGGGTCAAGTCCTGACAGAGCGCTTTGCCAAGAATGGCTGTACCTATGCGCTTGCAAAAGCAATAACCAAAAAGTAAATCAAAAAAGAGCAGACGGTTTTATGAACCAACTGCCATTATATAATTTTATCATACCCATAAAGGAGAAAAAATATATGTTATACGTTATCGGATTAGGCCCAGGTAAAGAAGAATTGATGTCACAAGAAGCATTGGCTGCTATAGCCGATTGTGAAATTATCGTCGGCTACTCGACTTATATGCGGTTGATTCTTGATTTGGTCAAGGACAAGGAGCTCGTAGCGAATGGAATGCGCCAGGAAATCGACCGTTGTCAAAAGGCTATTGATTTGGCTAGAGAGACTGGCAAAAATGTCGGAGTTGTTTCTAGTGGAGATGCCGGAGTTTATGGAATGGCTGGCTTGATTTTAGAATTGCTGGGAGATGCCAGTGATGTAGAAGTTAAGGTGGTTCCAGGTATCACCGCTAGTCTGGGTGCTGCTGCAGTTATGGGTGCTCCCCTCATGAACGACTTCTGTCATATCAGTCTAAGTGACTTGATGACGCCTTGGGAAATGATTGAGAAGCGTCTGCATGCCGCAGCTCAAGGTGACTTTGTAGTCTGCCTCTACAACCCTCGGAGTAAGGGACGTCCAGACCATCTGACAAAAGCACTTTCGATTATGTCTGAGTACAAGTCAGAGGATACGATTGTCGGTATCGGTAAGGACATTGGCCGTAAGGATGAGGAAATCATCTTGACGACTATCAAAGACTTGGATGAGACTTTGGTAGATATGACGACAATCGTTATCGTTGGTAACAAAGAAACTTATGTTAAAAACGGACGCATGATCACACCTCGAGGATATACTTTATGATGAAATTACTGCTGGGAGGGACATCTGACAGCACCGCTATTTTAGAAGTGCTTGACCGCTTGAAAATTGATGTGACCAGCTCTGTTGTCACAGACTACGGCCGGCACTTGGCTTCCAAATACGGCCAGCCAGTCATTCAGGGCCGGCTGACAGCTGAGGACATGGTTGCCTTTATCAAAGAAAATGATGTGGATGAAATCATTGATGCAACCCATCCTTTTGCGGATATCGTTTCCAAGGAAGCCATTCGGGCGGCAGAGATGGCCGGTGTATCTTACCTGCGCTTTGAGCGTCAGGCGACCTTGGATTTGAGCGGAGCCATCGTGGTGCATTCGACCCAAGAAGCGATTGAAGAGATTGCCAAGCGCGGCTACAAGACAGTCTATCTGGGAACAGGCAGCAAGACCCTGCCGCTCTTTGTCAAGGGCCTACCAGAGCAGCGGATTGTCGTTCGCGTTCTGCCGACTTCGGAAGTGCTTCTGGCTTGTGAGCAGCTGGGACTGGTAGCGGATCAGATTGATGCGATCAAAGCTCCATTTTCCAAAGAGTGCAATAAAGAGCTCTTACTGCGTTCCGGAGCAGATGTCTTTGTTTCCAAGGAGAGCGGGACCGTCGGTGGTATTCGTGAAAAGATTGATGGCTGTCAAGAGCTGGGGATGGACTGCATTATCATCTCTCGGCCAATTGTGGCCTATCCGCAGATGGTTTCTAACTTAGAAGAGTTAGAGGCCTATCTGACAAAATAGCTAATAAAAGGAGAAAAAATGTCCGGTTTAGTAACATTACTGGGAGCAGGTCCAGGCGATGCGGAGTTGTTGACCCTCAAAGGCAAGAGACGGCTTCAAGAAGCAGATGTCTTGGTCTTTGACCGCTTGGTCAATCAAGAGCTCTTTCAGCATCTAAAGTCTGACTGCGAAAAGATAGATGTGGGTAAAAAGCCAGGCCAGCCCTGTATCCGACAGGAAGAGATTGAAAAGATTCTCATCGAAAAAGCCCGTCAGGGTAAGCGGGTAGTCCGCCTCAAGAGCGGTGATCCCTATATCTTTGGCCGAGGCGGAGAAGAAGGAGTTAAGCTAGTGGAAGCTGGTGTGGACTTTGAAGTGGTGCCAGGCATCACTTCTGCTGTGGCTGGTCTGACCTATGCTGGGATTCCTATGACTTATCGGGATGTAGCGACTAGCTTTCATGTCTTTACAGCCCATCTCAAGGATGAGACAGAGATGCTCAACTGGGAAGCCATTTCTGAGCTCAAAGGAACCTTGGTCTTTCTTATGGGTATGAAAAATCTGCCTTCCATCGTCCAAGAGCTGACGGCTAGAGGCTATGGAAAGGACAAGCCAGCCGCCATCGTTGAATGGGGAACCCATCCTCAGCAGCGCTCGGTGGACGGAACCTTGGGCAACATAGTAGAACTAGCAGAAGCTGAAGACTTTAAGGCACCCAGTGTCATCGTGGTAGGTGATGTCGTGGCCTATAGACAGCAGCTGAATTTCCATGAGAATCTGCCGCTTTTCGGCCGTAAAATCCTCATCCAGCAGTCAGAGACTGGCAGACTTCCTCGCTTGCTCAAGGATGCTGGGGCTGCGCTGACTACTTTCCCATCTCGAGATTTGGTTGAAGAGTTAGAATTGCAGCTGCCGGACTTGGAGCAAGTAGACGGTCTCCTCTTTGCAGACATGCAGAGCTGGCCGCTCTTCTTGAAATCCCTCCGCAAGGCAGGCAAAGACTTGCGCAGTTTGCCGCACATCCGCTTTGCAGCTATCGGCCATCATACGGCTAAGTCTATTGAAGCGAGCGGCATTGTGCTGGATCGGATGACGCCTCAGCAGTCGGATGTGGATTTCGCGGCTGCTCTGGAAAAAGAAGGCAGCAACTGGTATATTCTGACTGCTGAGCATAAGAAAGCCAGTCTGGCAGAACTCTATTCGCTGCCGATTATTGCTAGTCACAGGCTGGCCTTTGACAGTCAGATTAGCAGTGACAATTGGTCAGAGATTGAAGTTGTTTGTCTTCCGAACTCTGCTGCGGCCATGAACTTTGTCGCAGCCAGTCAGGAAGCTGGATTTGACTGGAAAAATGTCCCTATCGTTGTCATGGGTGCCAGCACGCGGTCTGTTTTAGAGGAAGCAGGCTTTAGCAAGATTGTTGAGACAGATGAAGCGACTATCGCTTCCATCATTGACAAATGTCGGGAAATTCTCTGAAAGGATACAGGTCATGAGTAAAGCTATAGTAGTAGTCAGTTTCGGAACGACCTATCCCGAGACCAGACGAAAAACAATCGAGGCTTGTGAGCAAGCTATTCAGGAACATTTTCCAGCCTATCCGGTCCACCGAGCTTTTACCTCAAATGTCGTTAGACGGCGGATTAAGAAGCAGGAAGGGCTAGATATTCCTACGGTCAAAGAGGTTTTGGAGCAGCTCCTGGAAGCGGGTACTGAAGAGGTCTATATCCAGCCTCTCCATGTCATTTTGGGCAGCGAGTATGAGAAGATTCTCACCCAAGTCAAAGAGTTTGAATCAGCTTTTAAAAAGCTGGTCGTTGCCAAGCCTCTGCTCAACAGCCAGGAAGACTATGAGGCTGTCAAGGATATTCTGCTGGAACGGTATGGCCATGAGGGGCAAGATGCAGCAACAGTTTTGATGGGCCACGGCAGCCAGCATTATGCTTTTACAGCTTATGCAGCCTTGGATCATATGCTGAAGGGAAGCTCAGTCTATGTCGGTTGTGTAGAGAGCTATCCTCCAGTTGAGCTGATTGAGCAGGAACTGAAGAAAGAGGGCGTCCGAGAAGTGCATCTGGCACCTTTCATGCTGGTAGCGGGTGACCATGCGACCAATGATATGAGCTCAGATGAGGAAGGTTCTTGGTATCACTTCTTCAAGGAGCAGGGATATGAGGTTAAGGCCCATCTGGTTGGTCTGGGCGAATACCCTGAGGTTCAGCAGCTCTACATCCAGCATTTAGAAGAAATCATCGAATAGGAGGAAGGAATGGCAAAATTTTACGGAATTGGTGTGGGACCGGGTGATAGCGAGCTAGTGACTATCAAGGCCAGTCGGCTTTTGGAAGACTTAGATATTCTCTATACACCAGAGGCTAAGAAGGGGAGCAAGAGCTTTGCATTAGGTATTGCAGAACCCTACCTGAAAGAGCATCTGGAAATTAAGCAGCGGCATTTCCCTATGGTTCGTTCCAATTCGACCAAAGAAGTCCAGTGGCAGGCCATCTCGGCTGAAATCGCAGAAGATGTCAAGTCTGGCAAGAATGTCGGCTTTATCACACTGGGTGACCCCATGGTCTACAGCACTTACAGCTATCTGCTGGCCCTGCTGGAAAAGGAAATCGACTGTCAGACCATCCCTGGTATAACCTCTTTCTGCAGCATGGCTTCTGAGCTAGGTCAGCCCCTGACTATGGATGAGGAGTCTCTGGCGGTCATGCCGGCTACGGCTTCTGCTGAGAAGATTGAGGCGGCGCTTGAGCTGCATGACTCGATTGTGCTGATGAAGGTGGCCAATCATCTGGATACCGTCCTGCCCCTGCTCGAAAAGCTCGGTCTCTTGCAGCAGACTTTTATGGTCAGCAATTCTTCGACGGATAAACAGCAGACTCTGCTGGGACTCGAAGGAATCACACCAGAAACCAAGCTGCCTTATTTTACTACCCTCCTCGTGAAAAAGAAGATTTTTTAATATCAGAGCCCATGTTCGTGGATAAACATTTATCCTTTTGAGCTTAGGTTCTTAGTAAAGGAAAAAAACATGAAACTATTGAAAAATAAAAAAGTAACTTTTGTGGCCTTGCTGGCTATTTTGGCGGTACTGAGTACCCAGTCTGTGTCAGCTATGCATATCATGGAAGGCTATCTTCCACTCTTTTGGTGTATCTTCTGGTTCGCCGTATTCCTGCCTTTCTTTGTGGTCGGCTTGATGCGCATCAAGAAAATCGTTGCAGAGGATCCAAATTCCAAGACCATGCTGGCCTTGTCCGGTGCCTTTATCTTTATCCTGTCTTCTTTGAAGATTCCATCTGTGACAGGATCTAGCTCTCATCCGACAGGGGTTGGTCTGGGAACTGCTATGTTTGGTCCATCCGTTATCAGCGTTTTGGGAACCATCTGCTTGCTCTTCCAAGCTCTTCTTTTGGCTCATGGTGGCTTGACAACTCTGGGTGCCAATGCCTTCTCAATGGCCGTGGTTGGTCCATTCGTTGGTTATTTCGTTTACAAGTTTGCTAAATCGCTTAAGCTGTCTACACCGGTTTCTATCTTTATCTGTGCTGTGATTGCTGACTTGGCGACCTATGCGACAACTTCTATCCAGCTCGGTTTGGTCTTCCCAGATGCTAACAGCGGTTTTGTTGGTTCTGCGTTGAAGTTCATGGGTGTCTTCTTGACCACTCAAATCCCGATTGCTATCGTAGAAGGATTGCTGACAGTTGTCCTCTATAACTTGATCTCAGAAAATATCAAAGAAAGAGCAGGTCTGTTCAAATGAAAAAATATAAGAATCTCATCTTGATCTTGGCTGCAGTAGCCATCACTCTTACTGCCTTTGTCTTTGCCCCTAAGGGTGTTGAATATAGCGGAACAGATGACGCTGCTGAGCAGGCCATCAGCTCTATCCAAAAGGACTACGAGCCTTGGTTTTCACCGATTTTTGAGCCAGCTGGTCCAGAAGTAGAAAGTCTGCTCTTCACCCTGCAAGGCAGTATCGGAGCGGGTATCATCTTCTATGTCATTGGCTACCACAAAGGAAAAAAACAGGGCCAACAAAAGGAAAACTCTGAACATAAATAAAAGTATTCAACAGTAAGAGCGAGCTCTGGTTCTTGATAGCGATTCTGCTTGTTTGGGACCGGAGCTGCTCTGTACTGGGGGCATGGTAAAAACAAAGCTAGAAAGGAGACCTCCACTTGTTTGCGATTGATAAATACGCCTATCAAAATCGGCTGAAAAATCTACCGGTTGCTTATAAATTTGTCATCTATGTGCTCTTGTTAGCTGTCAGCTTTTCTGGTGTCAGGAGTCTGCAGCTAGGACTTATCGTCTTGGTGGCGCCTCTGACTTGTTATGTGGCTCGGCTTCCGTGGCTGCGCTATCTGAAGTGGTATCTGCATGCCAGTATCTTTATCCTGATTAGTCTCTTGACCTTTGTCTTGACCTATCAGAATAGTCAGGAGCAACTCTTGCTGGCCTTGCCTTTAGGTCAGGGCTACCTGGGCATCAGCCAATCCTCTGTCCAGCAGACCATTTTTATCCTCTTGCGCATCTATTCATCCTTGGTTTCGACTTATTTCTTTGTCCTGACGGTGCCTTTTGCTCAGATGCTGCGGCTTTTTAAAGCTATGCATGTTCCACGGGTACTGCTAGACTTGATTGTCCTCATGTATCGCTTCATTTTCCTGGTCTTCTATGAGTTTGTGACCATTCGGGATACCTTGGACTTGAAATTCTCCTTTTACAATAAAAGGAAGCAACACCAAGCCTGGGGCAGATTAGCCAATACTCTTTTTGTTAAATTGCTGGATGATAATCAGCATTTAAATGAGGTGCTAACGCTAAGATTTGATGCAGAGCACAGTGAATAATAAAAGCGCATTTACAATAAGACTGCTTTTATACTATAATGGAAAGTAGATAGGAAACTTAGATGTTACAAGTAAAGAATATTTCTTTTTCGTATGACGAAAATCCAACGCTGCACGATATTTCTATGGACTTCGAAGAAGGTCGGATTACCGGCATTCTGGGAGTTAACGGCTCAGGTAAGTCTACCATCATGAAAATCATCACCCGACTGCTCCAACCGCAGAAGGGCAGCATTTTATATGATGGTCAGCCTGTGGGCGACTCTAAGAAGGCTTTGTTCCAGTATCGGCAGCATGTCAATATGGTCTTTCAGAATCCAGAGCAGCAGCTCTTTTATACCATTGTGAAGGACGATATTGGCATGGCCTTGGAAAACTTAGGCTATGAAGAAGACGAGATAACCAGCAGAGTAGCGACGGCTTTAGAGATGATGGACATTTCTCATCTGCAGGACAGACCGCTGCAGTATCTGAGCTATGGCCAGAAAAAGCGGGTGGCTATTGCTGGCATGCTGGCCCTGCAGCCCAAGTATCTGCTGCTTGATGAGCCTACGGCAGGATTGGATCCCAAAGGGCGGGACCAGATGGCAGCGACCATGAAAAAGCTGGTCCAGGCTGGGACCAACATCATCGTATCCAGCCATGACATGGATCTGATGTATGACTGCTGTGACTATGCCTACCTGCTGCAGAAGGGGCATTTGATTGCGGAGGGCAGCAAGTTTGATTTCTTCCAGCAGGGAAATCTGCTAGTAGAGGCAGGCTTGGCTGTGCCTTGGATTGTCAAGCTTCATCAGACTATCCAGACGCCACTGGCAGAAAATGAAGCTGCTTTCTTTGAGCAGCTAGGAGGAAATGTAAAATGGTCAAATCATTGATGGTACAGGGAACTGCCTCAGATGCTGGGAAGAGCATTATTGCGGCAGGGCTCTGCCGGATTTTCAAGCAGGATGGCCTAGAAGTGGTGCCTTTTAAGTCGCAGAATATGGCACTTAATTCCTTTATCACCAAAAAAGGAGATGAAATGGGCCGGGCTCAGGTCGTTCAGGCTGAGGCAGCTGGCAAAGAGCCGGATGTCCGCATGAATCCAGTCCTGCTCAAACCGACCTCTGACCGCAAGTCCCAGGTCGTCTTTTTAGGTCGGGTACTGCGGGATATGGATGCTGTCGAATACCATGAATACAAGCAGCAGCTCCTGCCTAAGATTAAGGAGGTCTATGAGGAGCTGGGCGCTGAGAATGATATTATCATTATTGAGGGAGCAGGCAGTCCAGCTGAAATCAATCTCAATGACCGAGACATTGTCAATATGGGCATGGCCAAGCTAGTTGATGCGCCAGTTATTTTAGTGGCGGATATTGATAAGGGAGGCGTCTTCGCCTCTATCTACGGAACGATTGAGCTCATGCCACCTGAGGATCGCAAGCGGATCAAGGGGGTTATTATCAATAAATTCCGTGGCGATGTGGCCTTGCTACAGTCTGGCATTGATATGATTGAAGAGCTGACTCAGGTGCCGGTTATCGGAGTCGTACCTTATGCCCAGCTGGATATTGACAGCGAAGACAGTGTGGCATTGGTACAGAAAAGCCGGCGCTTTGATAGCAGAAAGAGTCTGGATATCGCAGTTGTCAGCCTCAAGCGCCTGTCCAACTTTACGGATTTTCACAGTTTAGAAATCCAGCCAGATGTTTCTGTCCGCTATGTCCAGCCTGGGGATGCGATCGGTCGGCCGGATCTCTTGATCCTGCCGGGCAGTAAAAACACCATCGAAGACATGAACTATCTGAGAGAGTCTGGTCTTGAAGCTGAGATTCTCGAGTGTCTGGAGCAGGGCGTGCGAATCTTTGGTATCTGTGGCGGCTATCAACTGCTGGGGCAGAAGATTAGTGACCCTCTGCACCTAGAGTCTGACTTAGAAGAGATTAACGGTCTGGGAATTTTAGAGACAGAGACGGTGCTTCAGCCGGTCAAGCGGACGACTCAGGTCAGAGCCCTGCATGAGGGACAAGAACTAGAGGGCTACGAGATTCACATGGGGGAAACCCAGCTGGCGGATCGTCTGGAGCCATTTTCCATCATCAAGGAGCAAAATGGTGAGGCAACCGAGCGTCCAGATGGAGCTGTGGCTTATGGCGGGCAGGTGCAAGGAACTTACCTTCATGGGGTCTTTGACAATCTAGAATGGACTCGTCAGTATCTGAATGAACTTCGTCTGGCTAAGGGCTTAGAGCCGCTAGAGGACCAGCTTGTCAGTATCAAAGACTTTAAAGACAGAGAGTATGATAAGTTGGCAGACGTCCTACGCCAGTCTTTGGACATGGAGCAGATTTATCAAATCATCAACAGAGAAGAAAAATGAGAATTTATACGAAATACGGAGACAAAGGGTTTACTCGGCTCTACGGTGGGGATCGAGTATCCAAGACCCATATTCGGGTCGAAGCTTATGGAACGATGGATGAGCTATGCTCTCATCTAGGCTATGTCGTATCTGAGATGCGCGACTATCCTATCTTGGATGACCTACGTCTGGAATGCGAGGAAATCCAGCAGCATCTATTTGACTGCGGCAGCGACTTGGCTACGCCGCGGGAGTTACGCCCCTACAAGCAAGAACCAGCCAATGTCAGCTGGCTGGAGGAGCGGATGGATGAGTATATGCATATCCCTCCGAAAATCGACCGCTTTATCATTCCGGGCGGCCATCGGATTGCCAGTCTCCTGCATGTGGCCCGCACCATGACCAGACGTCTGGAGCGGCGTATGGTAGCTGTTATAGAGGCAGATGAAGCGGTCAATGAGATCGGCTTGATCTATATCAACCGTCTGTCGGATTACTTTTTTGTACTGGCTCGATTGGTCAATGACCGTCTAGAGGAGCCAGATACAATCTACAAACGCAGCGCGAAAATCTTTCGGGAAAAGAAATAGGAGAAGCTAGCATGTATCCAGTCATGATTAATATCAGAGAGAAGAAAGTCGTGGTAGTGGGAGGCGGCAAGGTCGCAGCGCGGAAGATTAAGACCCTGCTGGCTGAGCAGGCTGCTGTGACAGTGGTCAGTCCGACTCTGCATGCTGACATTCCACAGGCGGAGATCCAATGGCTAGCTAGACCCTACCAGACAGGCGATTTGGAAGGCGCAAAGCTAGTCTTTGCCTGTACAGATCAGGCGGAAGTCAACCGTCAGATTATGGAGGATGCGGCACCCAGTCAGCTGGTAAACAATACGGGCGACAAGACCTTTTCCGACTTCTACAATGTAGCCATTGCGAGAAAAAAGGACGTATCTGTCATGATCTCGACCAATGGCCTCTCGCCCAGCCGTTCCAAGGAGATTCGCAAGAAGATAGAAGCAATTTTAGACCAACTTTAAAAGAAGGAAAGAAACATGCACCTATTATATGTGGGTTTGACCCATCAGGAAACACCGCTGACAATTTTGGAAAAAGCACATTTTTCAGATCAGGAGGGGCTTAAAGCTCTGAAGCTCCTGAAAAGAGAAAAAAGTATCTTGGAAAATATCATCCTGTCCACCTGCAATCGGACCGAGCTCTATCTGGTGGTGGACCAGCTGCATACTGGCCGCTACTATTCCAAGCATTTTTTGGCGGACTGGTTTCAGATTCCTGTCAAGGAGCTGGAAGAGTATTTAGTCTTTCGTGAGGGGGATGAGGCCTTGCGGCATCTGCTGCGGGTCTCCATCGGCCTGGAATCCAAGATTGTCGGTGAAAGTCAGGTCTTGGGCCAGCTCAAGCAGGCTTTCTTGACAGCGCAAGATGCTGGTACGACTGGAATTGTCCTCAATCAGGCTTTCAAGCAGGCGCTGACCTTTGCTAAGCGCATGCATGATTCTTATCGGATCAATGACCGGCCTATTTCCATCGGTCTGACGGCCATCCAAGAATTGGACCGGCTGGGGCTGGATTACAGCACTAAAAAGGTAGCCCTTATCGGTTTGGGAGAGATTGGTCAGCTGGTGACTAAGTATGCTCTACAGCGGCCATTCGAATCAGTCATGCTGCTCAATCGGACGGTCAGCAAGGCCCAGCCTTTTCTGACAGAGGACAGGGTATCTGCCCATGGCTGGGATGAATTGGAAGCAGTACTGGCGGATGCGGATGTGGTCTTTTCGGCAGTTAAAACGGAAGAATACATTATCTTTCCCTCTATGCTTAAGGTGGATGCGGTCGTGTTTGACCTCTGTCTGCCGCGTTCCTGCCATCCGAGCTCATCTCTGAAGCTCTATAATATCGAAAATCTGACCAATCAACTGGAGCAATACAAAGCGGAACGGCAGGAGATTGCCGGTCGGATTGCTTTGGAGATTGATGAGGAGCTGGTCAAGTTTGCTGATTGGCGTCAGCAGTTGGGCATTATTCCTCTGATTCAGGAAATCAGGGATAAGGCTTTGGAAGCTCAAGCTTCGGCCATGGAAAGTCTTAATCGTAAGATTCCAGATTTGACAGAGCGGGAGCAGAAGCAGATTTCCAAGCACATGAAGAGTATTATCAACCAAGTCTTGAAGGAGCCAATCTTGCAGCTCAAAGAGCTGTCAGTCGGTGAGCATTCAGACTATGACATTGCCTTGATTGCCAAGATATTTGGCTTGCACAGAGAAAGGGGAAAAGATGAAGGTCATTAAGGTAGGAACCCGCAAGAGTAAGCTGGCCATGACCCAGACCCAACAGTTAGTGGACCAGCTCAAGGCGCTCCATCCAGAGCGGGACTTTGTCCTTGTTCCCTATACTACAAAGGGAGATCGTTTGACCCATGTCAGCCTCCAGGAAATTGGCGGCAAGGGAGTCTTTGTCAAGGAAATCGAGCGGGCTCTCTTGGCTGGTGAGATTGATATGGCGGTCCACAGTCTCAAGGACATGCCGGCTAAGCTAGCTGAGGGCTGTGCGCTCGGTGCGATTAGCCAGCGAGAAGATGTCCGGGATTGCTTGATTTTCCGTCAAGCTGGCCAGACGCTGGCTGACCTGCCTGAGGGCGCTCTTATAGGAACCAGCAGCATTCGTCGACAGGTTCAGCTGCAGGCTCAGAGACCGGATTTGACTTTTAAGCCACTTCGGGGCAACATTGATACCCGTATCAAGAAGCTGGAAGAAGGCGAATACGATGTGATTGTCTTGGCTATGGCCGGTCTTAAACGTTTGGGCTGGCTGGACCAAAGCCGTCTTCACATTCAGCCTTTAGAGACCAGTCTTTGTCTGCCAGCTATTTCTCAGGGCGCTTTGGCGGTGGAATGCCGGGAAGAGGATGAGGAACTGCGGCAACTGTTAGCGGCTGTTCAGGATGATAAGACAGCTGCTGAAGTAGCAGTTGAGAGGGCAGTTTTGGCTCAGATGAATGCAGACTGTACCTTCCCTATCGCTGCTTTTGCCCAGAAAAAAGGTCAGGCCTATCAGCTAGAGGCCATGCTGGCCAAGGAGGACGGCCAATGCGTCTTTGTCAGCCTTCAGGGGCAGGATGGTCAGGAATTGGCAGAGCAGGCTGTGCGCCAATTAGCCGATAAGGGAGCAGTAGGAATGCCATGGTTAAAAAAATAATCTTTACCAGAGAACAGGCGCCGGACTCTGCCTGGCTAGAAAAGATCAGACAGGCTGGATTTGAGACGCATCATGTTCCTCTCATTCGCTGTCAGTCTTTGCCTTTGCCAGAAGCTGTCCAAGCAGTTCTGCCAGAAGCTGACTGGGTCTTTTTTACCAGTGCTGTCGCAGTAGAGGCTTTCAGTCCCTATCTGAAAGAGGACTGCCAGATTGCGACCATTGGGCCGCAGACCAGTCAGGCGCTGGACAAGCTAGGCCGAGCCTGTGTTTTTCAGGCCAGCAGCCACTATGGTATTGATTTTATTCAGGAGTGGCTGGATTTGGCTCTGCCGACGCAGAAGATTTTGCTGCCTCAGAGCAGCCTTTCCAATCCCAGTCTTGCTGAGAAATTAAAAGAAGCAGGTCATGATGTCTGGGCTTGGCCTATGTACGAAACGACCTCAAACCCTGCTGGTCAGGACCAGCTCGAGACCTATCTGTCCCAAGAGGATGTGATTTGGACCTTTGCCAGTCCATCGGCTTGGCAGAGTTTTTGTGCTATTAAGCCCCATCTAGCATCCAGTCATCAGATTGCAGTGATTGGCCAGACAACGGCTCAGGCAGTCAAGGAGTCCGGCTATGGGGTAGACTACCAGCCTCAGAGTCCTTCTGTTGAGGAAATGGTCAAGGAAATAATCAAGAAAGAAGAGAAGAAGCATGGAATTTTATAGACATCGCAGGCTGAGAAGAAGCAGCGGTCTGCGGCAGCTGGTCAGAGAAACTAAGCTGTCTGTGGATGACTTTATCCAGCCCTTGTTTGTCAAGGAAGGGTTGACTGAAAAGCAAGAGGTAGCTTCCATGCCGGGAGTTTATCAGTTCTCCCTCGAGGATTTGCTGCCAGAAGTGCAGGAATGTGTGGACTTGGGCATTCGGGCTTTTATCGTCTTTGGCATTCCGTCAGAAAAGGACGAAACAGGCAGCCAAGCTTCAGCTGAAAATGGCATTGTCCAAGAAGCTATCCGTCTGATCAAGAAGCATTTCCCTGAGACGGTCGTCATTGCAGACACCTGTCTCTGTGAGTTTACCAGTCACGGGCATTGCGGCATTTTACGAGGGGAGGAAGTGGACAATGATCTGTCTCTGACTAGACTGACAGAAGTTGCTGTCAGCCAAGCCAGGGCTGGAGCAGATGTCATTGCTCCTTCCAATGCCATGGACGGTTTTGTGGCGGCTATCCGTCAGGGGCTTGATGCGGCGGGGTTTGAAGACATTCCAATAATGTCCTATGCCATTAAGTTTGCCTCTAGCTTTTATGGACCTTTCCGAGATGCAGGTGAGAGTGCTCCGGCCTTTGGCGACCGCAAGACCTATCAGATGGATCCGGCCAATCGCTTGGAGGCTTTGAGAGAAGCCAAGAGCGATGAGGAGCAAGGAGCAGACTTTCTCATGGTTAAGCCGGCTCTGGCCTTTCTGGATATCCTCAGAGAGCTACGACAGGAGACTAAACTGCCTCTGGTGACCTATAATGTCAGTGGAGAATACGCTATGGTCAAGGCAGCAGCCCAGCAGGGCTGGATCAATGAAAAAGCCATTGTCATGGAAACTTTGACCAGTATGAAGCGGGCTGGTGCAGACTTGATTATCACCTATTTTGCCAAGGATGCGGCCGGCTATCTGAGAGAAGGATAGAGACTGCGGAAAATCAGCAGTTTTCTAGATAAGGAGGACCAACTTGAAGAGAGAACATTCCAACCAATATTTCACAGAGGCTCAAAAGCTCTTTCCAGGCGGGGTCAACAGTCCTGTCCGGGCTTTTAAGGCCGTTGGAGGCCATCCGCTTTTTATCGAAAAAGCCAGCGGAGCCTATCTGCATGATGTCGATGGCAACCGCTATATTGACTACGTCCTGTCTTGGGGGCCTATGATTTTGGGGCATGCTCCTAAGGATGTGTTGCCAGCAGTTGAGGAAGCTATTTGGGAGGGGACCAGCTTTGGTGCTCCTAGTCCCAGAGAGATTGCCCTCGGCCAGCTGGTGCAGGAGCGCCTGCCTTTCATGGAAAGAATGAGGATGGTCAATTCGGGAACGGAAGCGACCATGAGCGCCATTCGGGTAGCGCGTGGGGTGACCAAGCGTTCTAAAATTGTCAAATTTATCGGCTGCTATCACGGCCACAGCGATTCCTTTTTGGTTCAGGCTGGTTCAGGCTTGGCCAGCTTTGGGATTGCTGATTCTGCCGGAGTCATTGCTCAGGTAGCTGGGGAAACTCTGGCTTTACCTTACAATGACACAGATGCTCTGAAGGCTTGCTTTGAAAAGCACGGAGACGACATTGCCTGTGTCATTTTAGAAGCCGTTGCTGGCAATATGGGCTTGATTCCTGCGGATGCGGACTTTATCAGTACTATTCGCTCCCTCACTCAGGAATACGCCTCTCTCTTCATCGTGGACGAGGTCATGAGTGGTTTCCGAGCTCATTATCAGGGGGCCGTCGGCCTCTATCAGACAGAGCCAGACCTTGTCTGCTTGGGCAAGGTTATCGGTGGCGGCTTCCCAGTCGCAGCCTTTGGCGGCAAGGCCGTCTATATGGATCAGGTAGCGCCTCTGGGCAGCATCTATCAGGCCGGCACTTTGTCGGGTAATCCAGTCGCAATGACGGCCGGTTACAAAACCTTGAAACAGCTGACTCCTGAGCTCTTTGCTGAGATTGAAGAGAAAACGAACTACCTCTGTGATGGCTTACGAAGTCTAGCCGATAAGTACAGCATTAATCTGCAAGTCGTGTCCAAGGGAACCATGTTTGGCTTCTTCTTCAGCCAGAAGCCGGTCCGCAATTTTGAGGATTCTAAGGCGGCTGACCATGCTCAGTTTGCAAGACTGCACGGTCTCTTGCTGGAACAAGGCATCTATCTGGCGCCATCTCAGTATGAAACCAACTTTATGTCCAGTGCCCATACTAGAGTGGATCTAGACCAGACCTTGGCAGCCTTCGAGCAGGCATTTCAAGCAATGAAAGAAGAAGCAAATGGCTAAGATTGTGTTAGTGACAGGCGGTGCCAGAAGTGGCAAGTCGGCATTTGCGGAGGAGCAGTTGGCTGACCGAGAGCGAGTTTGCTATATTGCGACCGGCCTGCCCCGAGGAGAAGATCCAGAATGGCAGGAGCGGATTCGGCTGCACCAAGAACGCCGGCCGGCTTCCTGGACAACTCAGGAACAGTATGCAGGGCTGGCGGACTGGCTGCGAGAACAGTCGCATCCAGTTTACCTGCTGGATTGTGCCACCCTTCTGACCAGCAATCGCCTCTTTGATTTAATTGCCCAGCATTTTCCAGACAAGCTGGAGCTGACCGAGGAACACTTTCTCAGTCGGCAGGAGCAGTCTTTCCTGCTGCAGCTCTTGGAAGAAGAATGGCAAGAGCTCCTATCTGCAATCCATCAGACTGATGCTGAGTGCTGGATTGTAACGGACGAAGTTGGACTGGGTATTGTCCCAGAGACCAGACTAGGACGCTTTTTCCGTGATGTGCAGGGCAAGATTAACCAACTGATTGCAAAGGAGGCGAGCGAGGCTTATCTAGTCATCTGCGGCCTTGCTCAGCAGTTGAAATGATAAAGGCATTGATTATCTATACCCAATTTTTTAGCCGGATTGTGATTCCAAAGGCAGTGGATATTTCCTATTTGCGACGGGGACTTCCTTTTCTGACCCTCTTTGGCCTCTTGCTGGGTTTGATTTCAGGTGGATTTTATTTCCTGACGAGCCTAGTCCTGCCAGGGATGGTCGCTTGGGTTCTGACCCTTGCTTTCGATGTTCTGCTGACAGGTGGTTTTCACTTAGACGCTTTAGCGGATACGGCAGACGGTCTCTTCTCCTCGCGGAAGAAGGAGCGGATGCTAGAGATTATGAAGGACAGTCGGATTGGCAGCAATGGCGTTCTGGCGCTCATTCTCTACTATGCTCTGATGCTGGTTCTCTACCCTTATCTGCCAGAGCCTCGCTGGTTTATCGTGGCTAGTCTGACCATGATTGGCAAGGCAGGTCTGAGTCTACAGCTTTACCGGATGACCTATGCCAGAGAAGGCGGCGGCTCGGGGAATTTCTTCAGTGGCAGCAAGACCAGTCATATCCTGCTTGCCCAGCTTCTCCCCTTGCTCCTGTCTCTGCTAGTTTTCAGTTGGAGAGGCCTTCTGGCTTACGGCTTGGTATTTCTGGGAGCAATCGGCTATCGCTGGTTCGTTTATAATAAAATTGACGGTCACACAGGCGATACGATAGGGGCCTATGTCGAAATTGCCCAGCTTCTCTATCTCTTAGGATTGGTGGTACTAGGATGAAAAAATGGTATCTGATGCGGCATGGTCAGACAGACTACAACCGCAGGCGCTGTTTCTACGGCAGCCATGATGTCTCTATCAACGAGCAAGGCCAAAAAGATGCCAAGCAGCTACAACTTTTGATGCAGGAGTACCCAGTCGATGTGATTTACACCAGTTGTCTCAAACGGACGCAGGAAACAGCCCAGCTAGCTTATCCAGACAGGCAAATTCAGTCCATAGGCGACTTTGACGAGCGGGGCTTTGGACAATGGGAGGGCTTGACAGCTGATGAGATTCAGGCAGCCTTTCCAGAAGTCTGGCAAGCTTGGCTGGAAGCCCCCTTTGAGGTCACGCCTCCTGAGGCAGAAGTTTTCTCAGACTTTCAGGCCAGAGTCTGGACAGCAACAGACTGCCTGCTAGATAGTGCTGATGAGTCAATGGCTCTAGTGGCTCATTTGGGAGTCCTTCGCTTGATTTACCAGCATTTGGTTGATGGAGAGGCTGTTTTTTGGAACATTGATGTCCCCCAAGGACGAGTGCTGCTCTTGGAAGAGCGGGACCAGACTTGGCAGGCGACCTTACTCTAAGGGCTTATTATTTAAAACAAACAACATGATTTATCTTGGGGAAGAGGTGACCAGATGAATACACAGATTCAGGATGAATTCACTTTTAAAAATGGTCAGACCATGCGCAATCGCGTTGTCTTGGCTCCTATGACCATCTGCGCTAGTGAGCCGGGTGGCTATGTATCTCAGGCAGATATTGATTTTTTTGCCCGCCGGTCTAGGTCGGTTGGCATGGTCATTACTGGCAGTACCTATGTCCATCCTCTGGGCAAGTCCTTTGCGGAGAGCTTCAGCGGCGCCGAGGACGATAAAATTGAGGGGCTTAGCCGTCTGGCCAAGGCCATCAAGGACCAAGGGGCTCTGGCTATTGTCCAACTTTATCATGGTGGTCGTATGGTTCTGCCTGATTTGATTGACGGTCAGCCAGTAGCACCCAGTGCTGTTAAGGCTCCGCGCGATTATCTGGCAGATCCGAGGGCGCTCAAGAATTCTGAAGTAGAGCAGGTGATAGAGGACTTTCTGTCAGCTATCAGACGGGCCATTCAGGCTGGCTTTGATGGCGTCGAGCTTCATGGCGCCAATACCTATCTGATCCAGCAGTTTGTCTCTCCTCATTCAAATGTCCGTCAGGACAAGTGGGGCGGCAGTCTTAACAATCGCTTGCGCTTTCCAAAGACCTTGCTGAAAAGAGCCAAGCAACTAGTCAAAGAAGAGGCTGACCGCCCCTTCCTGATTGGCTACCGCTTTTCTCCGGAAGAGATTGAAGAGCCAGGTATCCAGCTTTATGATACCCTGCAGTTGCTGGAGCAGCTCATCTATCATCAAGTAGACTATCTGCATATTTCGACCTCTGATGTCTGGCGCTCGTCTATCAGAGATTCTCAGGACTCGGAGCCAGTGATTCAGAAAATTATCAGAAAAATTAATGATAGAGTGCCCCTGATTGGTGTCGGTCAGATAGAGACTAGGCAGGATGCCCAGCGAGTATTGGATGCGGGGATTCCGCTCTTTGCCCTCGGCAAGGCCCTGCTCCTAGACCCAGACTGGACAGAAAAAGTTGTCTCTGGCCGGGAGTCAGAAGTCATCCGAGCTTATCGGGATGAGATGCAGGCTGATTTGGCTCTGCCAACTGCCTTTGTCGAAGATGCCCGAAGTTATCTGGAAGGAAAAGATTAAGACAAACAAATCTCCAAGGAGGAAAGAGAATGAGCAATCACTTGTTTTTCACTCGTTTGCTCTCTCATCTGCAGGACACTGAACCACCTTAGACAGAGAGCGAAGCGTATTTAGATTTGACTAGGACAGACCGTCTTAAATTAGTTTACAAAATAGAAAAGGAATTTGAATATTTTATGAAACATTTTAAAAAAATTATGGTTTTAGCCTTGGCAGGCCTAGCCCTAGCCTCCTGTGTAAACCCTAGCAAAACCAGTGAGCCTACTGGCGATAGTGGCAGCAAGACTGTAACCATCGGCTATACCCAGTTTCCAGCAAATGTGGATCCAGCAGCGGAATACAATGGCTGGTTCACGGTCCGTTACGGAGTGGGAGAAACCCTCTTTAAGATGGACGACAAACTTGAGGTAAAACCTTGGCTGGCTGAGAAAATCGAAGCAGTCTCAGACCTAGAGTGGAAAATTACCCTCAAGGATAAGGTGACTTTCCAAAATGGTGAAAAAATGACCGGTGAAAAGGTCAAAGCCTCTCTGGAACGCTTGATTAAGACAAGCGAACGGGCAGCATCAGATATGGGCATTGACAGTATCTCTGCGGAGGGTCAAACCGTGACCATCAAGACAAAGGCTGTGCAACCGATCATGGCGAATCTCTTGGCAGAGCCATACTCCGCCATTGTCGATACGACTGGCAAGAGTGCATCTGACAAGGCTCCTGTCGGAACGGGACCTTACATGGTGACCAAGTACACTCCTGAGAGCGGAGCAGAGCTCAAGGCTTATGACGACTACTGGGATGGTAAGCCAAAAGTTGCTAATCTGAAGATTAAATACTTCTCTGATCCGACAGCTATTTCTGCAGCCCTCAAGTCTAAAGAAGTCGACGCTGTCTATGGTCTGCCTTATGCAAATCTAAGTACCTATGCTTCCGATAAGAACTACAAAATTTCTGAAGTAGAAGGTTCCCGCTACCTAGCTTACTACTATAACTTTGAAAATCCTTACGTAGCAGATGACAAGTTCCGTCAGGCTTTAGATACCTTGGTAGACAAGAAGACCTACTCAGAATCCCTCTTTAAAGGCTCAGCTGTACCAGCTGTTGGACCTTTCCCTACTAGCTTTGCCTTTGCCTTGCAAAAGAGCGTCCATGAATTTAACGTAGACAAGGCTAAGAAACTCTTGGATGAAGCTGGCTACAAGGATACTGACGGCGATGGCTACCGTGAAAAAGACGGTCAAAAAGTCAGCATTGAGCTGCTGTCCTTTACTCGTCTTCCTGAAATGCCGCTGGCTGTAGAAGCAACCCAGCAGCAGCTCAAGGAAGTCGGAATCGAAGCGACCATTAAGAAAGTTGAAGTCAGTGCCGTTGCCAGTGAAAAGGACTATGCCTTCACACCTTATGCGGTGGTAGCAGCTCCGATTGGTGATCCGTATGCCTTCTTCAATAGCGCTGTCAAGACAAACGGTGCAGCTAATATTGGTCACTACAGCAACCCAGAAGCGGATAAGAAAATCGAAGAGCTGGCGACTGAAACAGATCCAGCGAAGCGCAATCAGCTCAGCAAGGAAATTCAAGAAATCATGGACAAAGACTACGGCTTTACTATTATCGGCTTCTTCAAGGTCGCTCTGGTAATGGACAAGTCCGTCTCTGGTTTGGAATCCCATCCAACAGACTACTATCACGTCAGCAACAAATTATCAAAGGAATAAAACATGCTGGATATAAAAGATCTTCTGGTGCAGTCAGCAGATAAAGTCATTCTCGATCGGGTCTCCCTCTCTCTTGCTGAGGGGGAGTCCCTTTCGATTGTGGGCGAGAGTGGCAGTGGCAAGTCCACCCTGCTCAAGATGCTGCTGGGTCTCCCTCTTAGGGGGCTGATAGTAACAGAGGGCAGTATTACCTTTGAGGGGCAGGAAATTCAGCCCCAGGGCCACCGCATTTATCTGCCTTTTGTAGGCCGAGAAGTGGCCTGGATTAGTCAGCATGCCAGTCTCAGCTTCAATAACCGCCGTAAGATCAAAAAGCATTATCAGGACTTGGTGAAAAATCAGGGCCAGAAAGCAGCAAATCTCCGTCCCTTGGAAGAATGCCTAGAGATGGTGGGGCTGCTGCCTGAAAAAGTCGTCAATAAGTATCCTTTCGAGCTCAGTGGCGGTATGATGCAGCTGGTCGGTGTAGCGCTAGCTCTAGCCAGCAGGCCCAAACTATTGCTGGCTGATGAGCCGACTAGCGCTCTGGATGTCCTGTCGAAAATGAAGCTGCTTAATCTCTTGAGCCAGCTTCATCAAGAGGAAAACATGGCCATTCTCTTTGTTACACATGATATCAGTGTGGCTGAGCATCTAGCGCAAAAAGTAGTCGTCATGAAAGAAGGGCAGATTGTCGAAAGTGGTCCAGCCCATCAAGTTCTTCGCCATCCTGAGCAGGCCTACACCCAGAAATTGCTGAAGGCCGTGCCTAAGCTAGCAGCATTTAGAGAAGGGGGGCTGCTATGAATCAAGTATTGGTTGGTCGCCAACTGACCTACGAGTACAGTCAGATAGGCGAGCGGAGAATCGGTGTATTTGATATTGACATTAGCTTGGAAAAGGGACAGGCTTTGGGTCTGGTCGGTGAATCAGGCTCTGGTAAGAGTACCATTGCCAAACTCATCTGCCGCTTTTTAAAGCCGGACCAAGGGGAGCTAACCCTACTGGGCCAGCCAGTCTCTGCCTACAAGGATAGGGACTACTATGGTCGGGTCCAGTACATCGCCCAGCAGCCCCAGTCGACTTTTCATCCCAAGCGCAGCATTCAGCAGAGCCTAGAAGAGGTCTGTCGAAACTTCTCTCTCTATCAGCAGCAGTCAGATAGAAAGCAGGCCATCTGTGACTTGCTGAGATCGGTTGGTCTGACACCTGAGCTTGCTCAGAGGCTGCCACACCAGCTGAGTGGAGGAGAATGTCAGCGGGCAGCTATTGCCCGTGCCCTGCTGATTAATCCTGATGTGCTCATCTGCGATGAAATCACCAGTGCCCTGGATGTGACTGTTCAGTATGAAGTCATGAAGCTACTGGCAGATATCAAGAAGCGTTCGCAGACCTCCTTTCTCTTCATCTCTCATGACATCGCACTGGTCAGCAATTTTGCGGAAGATTTGGTCGTCCTCAAGGACGGAATCGTGCAGGAGAAGGGCAGCATGCGAGAGGTCGTCTCTGCTCCCAAGAGTGACTATACCAAGCTCCTACTCAGTCAGTACAGGGAGGATAAAGATGAGGATTAAGCAACAACTAGACTCTATGGCGCCATGCAGCAGCTATCAGGGCTGTCTGCCCATCACAGATGAGCTGGCTATCCAGTACACCTTACTCAAAGGACAAGCCACCCAGCCCTTGCTGACCATCAGTGCGGCAGTGCATGGCTGTGAGTATGTCGGAGTCAAGGCGCTGATGGACTTGGCGCATGAATGGGACTTTAACTTTCAGGGCTCTGTCCTCCTCCTGCATGCAGTCAATGTCAGCGGCTTCTGGGCTCGGGAGACGACGCTTGTACCTGAAGACGGCCTCAATCTGAACAGGATTTTTCAGAATCAAGAGCCAGTTTCCAGCCTCAGCTATCATATTCGGTCTGTGATTGAGAGCCAGGTCTTTAGCGTCAGTGATTTCTTGATTGACCTGCATAGCGGTAATCGAGAAGAACTGCTGACACCGCATGGTTACTACTCTCTGCAGGCGAATCCAGAGGTGGTCGAAAAGTCCTATCAGATGCTGCAGGCTTCTGGGACACCGATAATCTATCAATCTCAGGACTGCGGCAATCTTTATCACGCTGCCTCGGTGGACTATGGTTTGCCCAGTATCCTGCTGGAGCAGGGAGAAAACGGCACCTGTCTGCCAGAGGATGTTCTGGCCATGAAGGAGTCGGTCAAGCAAGTTGCCAGCTATCTTTTTGAAGGGAGCATGCCCTATTATAAGCAGGCGCCACTGATTTTTGACGACAGCTACTATCTGACCAGTCAGAGATCGGGCTGCTGGATGTGCTTTGTTCGGCCTAATCAAACAGTACAGGCTGGTCAGGTCATCGGCGAAATCTGTGATATTTATGGCAATATTTTAGAAAAGGTGACTGCTAAGGAAGACGGTCTGGTCCTCTATCAGAAAGCGACCTTGGTCGTCCACCAAGGCGAAGTGCTGCTGGCCGTTGCCAGCAAGAAGCCTGAAAGCTACCAGACATCTGAAAGGGAGGCGCATGATTAAATTTATTATCAAAACTATTCTGCAATTTGTCCTCATCCTGCTCTGCGTCAGCTTTATCTCCTTTTTGCTGGTTTATCTAGCACCGGGAGATCCGGCTGAGAGTATCCTCAATGCTCAGGGCATTCCTTTTACCAAGGAACTGCTGGAAATCAAGCGGGAAGAGATGGGACTGAATGGCAGCTTTATGGAGCAATATCTGGCCTGGCTGGGCAGGATTGTCCATGGCGACTTTGGTGTGACCTATAATTCCGGAGCTTCGGTTTGGGAGCAGCTGGTTTTCTATTTCCCCAACTCAGTCTACCTAGCTTTTTATACCCTGTTAGCGACTCTGGGGATTTCCCTGCCGACAGCTCTCTACACATCCTACCATGCTGGAAAGCCTATCGACCGCTTCCTGATGGCAGGTCTGGCCTTCCTGAATGCCATTCCTAGCTTTGTTATGGGAATTATCCTGATTCTGATCTTTTCCGTTCAGCTTCACTGGCTTCCCATTCAGGCAACGGCCAATGAGCTGGGCCTAGTCCTGCCAGTCATGACACTGGCCATGATCATGTCTACTCGCTATATCCCGCAGCTGCGGACCGCTTTGATAGAAATACTGCATTCACCAGAAGTCGAAGGTGCGCGAGGTCGGGGGATTCGAGAGGGACATATCCTGCTGCATGATGTGATTTACAATGTTCTGCCCTTTCTTCTCACCTTGGTCAGCCTTTCTCTGGGCTCGCTCCTAGGAGGGGTGGCTATTATCGAGCACCTCTTTTCCTGGCCGGGCATCGGTAAGATGCTGATAGGAGTCGTCGCCAAGCGGGATTATCCCCTTGTTCAGGGGGCGGTCCTCTTTATCACAGCGGGAGTCTTGACTGTAAATCTAGTCTTTCAGCTGCTCATGGTTTGGCTCAATCCTCGCGTCCTACTGGCTCAGGAAAATCCCAAACTGCTGCCGCGCATGAAGAGACTAAAAACAAGCAAGGAGGGCTCGTATGGATAAGAAAATCAATCGAAAACTCCTGGTCTTGGGCGGTCTCATCGTCCTGGCTCTGATCCTATCCTCCTTGGCCCCTCATCTCTTGGGTGACAGTTTGACCAAGGTCAATCTGGGCCAAGCCCTGCAAGGGCCGAGCAGCAGTGAGTGGTTCGGAACGGACGCTCTAGGCCGGTCTGTCTTTGCACGTGCTGTGAGCGGAGGTGCGGAAACAGTCCTGCCAGCCCTGATGATTCTGATGCTGATTGCGGCGGTGGGCTCCTTTATCGGGGTGACTAGCGCTTTTATCGGCGGGAAATTCGACCAGCTCATCTTGCTGGTTATTACGGCTTTTCAGTCTTTCCCCTCTATCATTTTGGTCATTGCCATCGTCAGTATCTTGGGCATCGGTCTCCAGCAAACCCTCATCGCTATCTGCCTGACGGCCTGGACTAAGTATGCCTACCTGATGCGCTCTATGACCCTGCAGCTGAAAAATGAACCCTATATCCAGTCCTCTAAAATGTATGGCAATAGTTTTTGGACAAGCCTGAAAAACTATTATTTCCCCAGCCTTTTTCCTCAGATTCTGACGACTATGAGCTTTGACATCAGCACCATTATCATGGAAATTGCTGGTCTTAGCTTTGTCGGTCTGGGAGCTCAGGCACCATCGCCTGAGTGGGGAGCCATGATCAATGACGGACGGATTTACATTCAGGAAGCCCCTTGGATTGTGGTCTTCCCTTGTATCTTGCTGATTCTGACGATTCTCCTCTTTACCAAGTTCGGAGACGCTCTGAACAGCAAGTACAACCGCATGAGTTGAACATCAAAAAATCAACAGCTAAAAAAATTATAGCCCCTATCTCTTGGGACTGCAATCATAAAAAATATGAATACAAGAAAGTGATTCAATAAAAATGAGAAAAAAATTATTTTTATTAGTTGTCCTCTTGCTGCCTTTATTCTTGGCAGCCTGCCAGCAAAACTCAAACTCTTCTCAACAGGTCAATGAGAAAGACAAACTCACTATGGTTTGGGGCGAAGACTTTGGGGATGTCAATCCTCACCGCTACAATCCAGACCAATTTGTCATTCAGGATATGGTCTATGAAGGCCTAGTCCGCTACGGTGACAATGGGAAAATAGAGCCAGCCCTGGCTGAAAGCTGGGATATCAGCGAAGATGGTAAAACCTATACCTTCAAGCTGAGAAAGGCAAAGTTCTCAGACGACTCTGACTTTAATGCAGAAAATGTCAAACGGAATTTCGATACCGTCTTTTCAGAAGAAAATAAGAAAAACCATACTTGGTTTGACTTCACCAACCAGCTGGAAAGCTATCGAGTTGTAGATGAGCATACCTTTGAGATTAAGCTAAAACAAGCCTATAGTGCGACCCTCTATGATTTATCAATGATTCGTCCAATCCGCTTCATAGCTGATGCTGCCTTCCCTGACGGAGACGACACGACCAAGGACAACCTCAAAAAGCCAATCGGAACCGGTCAATGGGTTGTCAAAGACAAGAAGCAAAACGAGTACATCACCTTTACCCGTAACGAAAATTACTGGGGTGAAAAGCCTAAACTGAAAGAAGTAACAGTCAAGATTATTCCAGACCCACAAACCCGTGCTCTTGAGTTTGAGTCTGGCAATGTTGACTTAATCTATGGAAATGGTGTTATCGGTCTGGATAACTTTGCCAAGTATGCCAAGGATGACAAGTATACGACAGACGTATCTCAGCCAATGTCCAGCCGCCTCATGCTCTTGAATGCCAAGCAAGAAATCTTCAAAGACAAGACTGTCCGTCAGGCTATGAACCATGCGGTTGATAAGAAGTCTATTGCGAAAGACATTTTCCGCGGAACAGAAACACCAGCTGATACCATCTTCTCTAAGTCTACTCCGCACTCTGACGCCAATCTGACTCCCTATGACTACGACATCAAGCTGGCTGAAAAGATGCTGGATCAAGCAGGCTGGAAGAAAGGCTCTGACGGTATCCGTGAAAAAGATGGCAAGAAATTAAGCCTAAATGTTCCTTATATCTCTTCTAAGGCGACAGACAAGGACTTGGTTGAATACTTCCAAGGCGAATGGAAGAAAATCGGAATTGATGTTCAGCTCAAAGCGATGGAAGAAGATGACTACTGGGAAAATATTAAGACTGGCGACTTTGATTTGATGCTGACCTTCTCTTGGGGAGCACCTTGGGATCCGCATGCTTGGATGACTGCCCTGACTTCACCAGCTGACCATGGCCACCCAGAAAATGTTTCCCTAGAAGCTCTGCCATCTAAGTCAGAAATTGATAAAATTATCAAGGCAACTCTGGTCGAACCAGACGAGGCAAAAGTCGATGAAGGTTATAAGAAAGTCCTCACCATGCTCCACGATGAAGCTATCTATATTCCAATCACTTACCAGTCCGTTGTTTCCGTCTACCGCAAGGGAGAACTCGATGGCATGCGCTTTGCTCCAGAAGAAAATGCTTTCCCACTGCGCTATATTGAGAAAAAATAAAAGCTGGCTTCATAACTGCAAATTTTAATATAAAGGGAGTAGTGCTGCTAAGCGAAAAGCTTATCAGCCGCCCCTTTTCTTTTAAGGACTATGAAAAAAGATTTATTTAAAAAAATAGTTTCTTTCTTGGTCGCCCTGTTAATGATATCAGTATTGACCTTTCTCTTGGCCAAGCTATCCTCAGCTGATCAAGCAGAAAACTATTTAAGGGTATCTAAGATTCAAGTGACTCCTCAATCCTTGGAAAAGGCCAGAGATTATCTGGGCCTCAATCAACCTTGGCCCCAGCAGTATCTAGGTTGGCTGACTAAGGCTCTTCGTGGGGATTTTGGAACATCTTATCTATTAAAGGTTCCTGTCCTGCCCTTGGTGCTGGAGCGTTTCCAGTCGACCCTTTCTCTGGGTTTGACATCCTTTGCTCTCATTTTGCTTACGTCCATTCCTTTGGGGATTTTTAGTGCGGTCTACAAGGATTCTCTCTTTGATAAGGTCACTCGCTTTCTATCCTTTTCCAGCGTTTCCATGCCCAGCTTTTGGTTAGGCTACATGCTGATTGTGATTTTTGCTGTTCAGCTTAGATGGCTGCCAGTTTCGGGCAAGCAGGACCTTAGCAGCTTGATTCTTCCTAGTCTGACCCTTAGTATGTCATTGATTGGCCAATATACCGCTTTGATCCGCAAGGCTGTACTGGAGCAGATGAACAGTGTCCATGTCGAAAATGCCCTCCTGCGCGGAGTCAGCAAGTTCTTCCTGGTCAAGAATCATCTCTTGAGAAATTCCCTGCCAGCCATTGCGACAGGCCTGAGCCTGACCTTGGTCTATCTCTTGACAGGATCCTTGATTGTCGAAGAAGTCTTCTCATGGAATGGTGTCGGCTCCCTCTTTGTAGATGCGCTGCAGTCTGTGGACCTGCCCATTATCCAGTGCTGTATGCTTTTATTTGGCCTATTATTCTTGGGAAATAACATTCTAACCCAGCAGCTGCCGCTCTGGATAGACCCTAGAGTCAGAAAAAGGAGGAGCAATGTCTAAACGATTTATTTTTTCAAGTGTCATTTTGCTGTCCCTCTTCATCTGCGCTCTCTTTGCTCCCTATCTATCGAGTTTCGACCCCCAGCATGTGGAGATTTCAAAGAAACTAATGGCACCTGACGCTGTTCATCTGCTGGGAACCGATCAGCTGGGCAGAGATGTCTTGTCTCGTCTGCTGCACGGGGCTCGTTATTCTCTCTTTTTATCCTTGACTATTAGCCTGCTGGAAGTGGTCATCGGTGTCACAGTCGGCTTGCTGATTGGATGGTACCAGGGAAAGGCTGAAGCGACTTTCTTATGGTTTGCAAATGTTATTTCTGCATTTCCAAGCTTCCTGCTCTCGCTAGCTACCGTTGGGATACTAGGGCAGGGAATGACCAATATGATTTTAGCCATTGTCATCATAGAGTGGGTTTACTACGCTCGGGTGACGGCCAATCTGGTCAAGAGTGCCAAGGAGGAAGCCTATGTCATTTCTGCCCAGACCATGGGACTCTCCCAGTTCCATATCCTCAAAACCCATATCCTGCCCTTCATCTACAAGCCTATTTTGATTATTGTGCTGATGAATATTGGGAATATCATTCTCATGATTTCTGGTTTTTCCTTCTTGGGAATCGGTGTACAACCCAACATTACCGAGTGGGGCATGATGCTGCATGACGCTAGAAGCCATTTTCAAACGGCAACTTGGATGATGCTGGCGCCCGGCCTGGCTATCTTTCTGACGGTGGTTGCCTTTAATCTTTTTGCCGAATGCTTTGAAGAGAAAGGCTGGAAACAGATATGGAAAAAATAGCAGTAAAGAAACTGACAGCCCAGATTGAGCAAAAGACCATTCTGCAGGACATCAGCTTTGAAGTGGAGGCAGGGCAGTCGCTGCTCATTATCGGGGAGAGTGGTTCTGGTAAAACTCTCTTAACCAAGATATTGATTGGTCAGCTGCCTCCATCCTTGAGTATGCAAGGAGAAGTCCACTATGGTTCCATGGCTTTGGAGCGAAATTCTCTCAAAGCTTGGCAGAAGCTGCGAGGCAGTAAAGTAGCCTATATGACTCAAAATCCGATGGCTATGTTCAATCCCTTTCAGACCATTCAAAGCCATTTTTGGGAAACCCTGCGCAGTCATAGCAAGATTTCAAAAGAGGCCTGTATAGATAAGGCAATAGCTTCCATGAAAGAGGTGCGACTGGGAGAGCCGGAAGAACTGTTGAAGAAATATCCTTTTGAGCTCAGTGGCGGTATGCTGCAGCGGGTCATGTTGGCTATCTTGCTCTGCCTAGAGCCGGAGACCATCATTTTGGATGAGCCTACTTCGGCGCTGGATATCCACAATCGCGAGCAGATTATCCTCATCTTAAAGGAGCAGCTGGCTAAGGGAAAGACCCTCATCACAGTGACCCATGATTATCATTTGGCGCGAGAGCTAGGAGGCAAGATGCTTGTCATGTATCAGGGCGCTATCATGGAGGAAGGGCCAGTGGCCAAGCTCCTTGAGAGTCCTTCGCAGACCTATAGTCAAGACCTTATCTTAGGAAATCCATACGAACGGTTGGTGAGACAAGATGCTGGAATGTAGACATGTTTTTAAAAAATTCAATGGGAAAATGGTTGTCAAAGACTGTGATTTTACAGTTCAGAAGGGTGAAATTATCGGCCTGATGGGCGAGAGCGGCAGTGGCAAGAGCACGCTAGCTAAATTACTGATTGGCCTAGAAAAACCTAGCCAGGGTGAGATCCTGCTGGATGGCCAGCCCTACTCAGTCAAAAAGTCTGGCGTGAGAATTCTGCTGGTTTTTCAGGACTCGCTTCACTCAGTCAATCCGAACTTTACAGTCGAGCAGGTCTTGACAGAAGCGCTGCCAAAAGATGTCGCAAGGGAAGAGATAGAAGCTATTTTAGAAGACGTCGGTCTAGACAAAAGCTTTCTGAGTCAGCCGGCGCGCCAGCTCAGCGGTGGCCAGCTTCAACGGATTTGCATCGCCCGTGGCCTGCTCTTAAAGCCAGATATTCTTATCTTTGATGAGGCTCTGAGCGGCCTGGATCCCATTGTTCAGGGAAGGTTGTTACGCCTCCTATATGATTTGTGGGAGAAATACCAGCTGACCTATCTTTTCATCTCGCATGACTTCAAGCTGAGCTACGCTCTCTGCCATCGGATTTTGGTCATGGCAGACGGGGAAATCGTTGACGAGATAAAGGACTTTGAGCTTCCTATCCAGGCTCATCACCCTGTGACAAAAAAATTGATAGGGGATAAGGGACATTTCAGTTGATCATGCCCCAGCCAGCTAATCTATTTTAGAATTAAAAATAAAGGAACATATATGAAACGTACTTTTGAAACGAGAAAACTTTACTTCGGCTTTCCAGTCTTCTTTTTAGGCTATAAGGACGATGTGCACGGCTATAATATTTCGACTTCAAGCTCGGTTTATTCCTTGGGAAGTATGATGGTTATTGCCATGCGTACCAAGGGGAATGCCATTACAGAGATTACCAAGCACCAGCAATTCACAGTCAATGTCCCTGAGAAGGATTTGACTAAAGAGTCTGAAATTGCTGGTTTCAACAGCCGCAAGGACAAGTTTGCCCTGACCGGTCTTAGCTACACAATTGGCGAGACGGTGGATGCTCCGCTGGTAGACCAATGCCCTGTATCCATTGAGTGTCAGGTGCTGGATATGGTCGAATGCGGTGCATTGACCAATGTCATCGCCCGTGTCACTCGGCGCGTGGTGGATGAGGATTTGATTGATGAGAATGACGCTTTCCGCAGTGACCGCTTTTCTCCTATCAGCTACATGGGAGATGGCGATGGACGCCTTTACCGCTATTTCAGCGACGAGTCAGTCAAGATGGGCTCCATTATCAAAGAAATCCGCAAACAAGAAGAAAAATAAAGAAACCGCTGAGATTGAAGAATCTCGGCGGTTTAGTTTTCTATCATAAGTTTTTCTTTTAGGCCAAATTTCTCTAGGAAACGGCCTTGCTCTTCTTGGATTTGAGGGGTCGGATTTTTGACGTTCATGACCAGTTCTATCATTTCTGGATGGACCTCACGCACCAGCTGACTCAGAGCCCAGATAGCCGTAGTGACATGAATCGGATTTTGCCCCTTGTCGATAATTTCCAGCAGTTTGGGAATGGCAGAGCGATCGTTGGCATTTGCCAGAGCGATAATGGCATTGCGTTGAAGGATGTTTTTCCCCCGCCAGCTGCCGGCCACATGACCGAATTTCTCCTTAAACTGACCGTTGGAAAGCTCCAAGAAAGGTAGGAGCTCGGGATGAGAGAGCTCAGGGTCAATCTCTGTTGCGAGCGGATTGTCCAAGCCTTTATTGTAAGGACAGCAGATTTGGCAGATATCGCAGCCATAGATGACAGTCTTAATCTTCTTGCGAAATTCCAAATCCATGACGCCCTTGTCCTGAGTCTGAAAGGATAGACAGCGCTTGGCATTCATGCTGCCATCGCCAATCAGGCAGGAAGTAGGGCAGGCTGTCACACAGCGGTTGCAGTCTCCGCAGCCATAGTCGACAGGCTGATCAGGCTCGATGTCCAGATTGGTGATCAGCTCTCCTAAAAACATATAGGAGCCAAATTCCTTGGAGATGACCAAGCCGTTCTTGCCGATAAAGCCGATTCCTGCTCTTTGAGCTACAGCAGTATCGACCAAGGCACCCGTGTCCACCATGCCCTTGTATTCAAAGTCAGCGGTCAGCTCTTCGATTCCCTTGGCAAGCCGATCCAGCTTGTCCTGCAGGACATAGTGGTAGTCCAGTCCCCAGCTGTTGGGGGTGAATTTCCCCCGCTTGTAGGTCGTTTTCTGAGGTTGCTGCTTGAGCTTGTGGGGGTAGGCGACTGCGATAGAGATAATGGTCTTGGCCGAAGCCAGACTCAGCTTGGGCTTGATTCGCTCCTCGATGTTCTTATGCTCAAATCCTGAATTTCGTCCCTCTTCTACAGCCAAGCGTAGCGACTTCTCCAGATAGTCAAAATCATCCGCTGTCGTAAAGCCAATCTTAGAAATCCCAATTTCTTTTGCTAAGTTAATAATTTCTTCTTTGATGTTCATCCTTACTATTATAACGGAAAAATGCCAACTTGGCGAATGATTGAGAAAGGCCTCCCCTCTAAAGATATACCAATATTTTATAAGACTTCCTAATCCTATAGCCTATATGATATAATGAAATGTGGAATTTTTTATAGAAAGTTCCGCAAAGTTTAGGGAATTTTTTTAATAAATGGGAGTTATAATATGAAAAAGAGATATTATGAGTTTTTGAATGTCCTTATTACGGATGATAGTCCAATCAGAAATTTGGATTTTTATAAAGCCGGTTTGATTGAGTTATTTTTTATCTCACTGGTATTTATCGTTTCGATTTTCTTGCGTGGTGAGATCCATGATCGGAGCATGATGGTCATGCAGTTTACGATTGGGCATATCGCTATCTTGTTGCTAGCCTTCTTGTTATTCCAAAAGTTTTTTGATACCAAAGTGCTACAGATCATTCCGACCAGCTCTTACCTATTTCTTCATTTTGAATTGCTTTTTTGGGGCTCCATCTTTTTTGGTGAGAACTACTTAGCATTTTTTATGATTTTTATCATACTTAGCTTGTCTTATCAGCTGATCAATTTGCTCTATCAGATGGTAATCGTCTCAAAATTGAGATATTTTGAACAGAAACAAAAGATCAACATTTTGCAGATTCATGCTATCGTCCTGTGCTGCCTGTCAGCAGGAGTAGCAGTCATCACTCGCCTGTTTATGCTGTCAGGACTCTATATGATTATTGCCTTGGTAGGCTTGAGCATCGCATTGACGCCCTTGTATCTACTGGGCTATGCACAAGTTTTCACAGGCTGGAGAAATCAAGTGCCTGAAAAATGGTAGAATTGAAGGGGGATTGGTCTGTCTAGTCTTGAATACGTTTGGTTTCCTCTAACACGTTGATTGAGAAGATTAGAGTAAATGCATTTTAATCAGTAAGGTAGAGAAATAATTTTCTCTGCCTTTATTTTTTCACAAATCTGAAAGCGCTTCATTGACAAAGTCAATCAGATAGTTTATAATATAATAACAGTATAGAAAATGGCAAGGAAGCCTGATTTGATCGCAATGAAGCGAGTGTTTCAGAATCAAAGGGTTTTTTCTCTGCCATTTTTTTGCGCACTATTATTTTTTTATGGAGGATTGTTTCTATGCGGACAAAAGGAATTGTGCTGCTTTGTGGTTTGGCTTTGCTTCTGGGAGCCTGTCAAGCGGGGAATAATAAGACGACGACTGAGTCATCCTCGGCTAAGACGGAGACAACAGATAAGGACAAGGCTAAGACTTTGGATAAGGGCGTCTGGGAAGACAAGCTTTACGCTCGTCTGACTAAGCTTATCAAGGAGAATGGGAACACCAGCTCTACCTACGATAAAAATAAAAAACCTTATGCCGTCTTTGACTGGGACAATACGACAGTCATTAATGACATCGGCGAAGCAACCTTTACCTATCAGATTGAAAATCTGGCCTTTAAGATGACGCCAGAAGAATTTGACCAAGCAGTGCGGACCAATATACCGAGCGACGATTTTGTTGAGGATTACCATAACAAAGATGGTGAGCCAGTGAATATTGACAAGATTGCGGCTGACTTGCTTTCTGACTACACAGCTATTTACAATAGCTATAAGGGAATGAAAGGGGACAAGTCTCTGGAAGAAGTCAAAAAGACTGATGAATACCAAGACTTTGCTGCTAAACTCCGCTATCTTTACGAAGCGATTGGTGACACCTTCAGCTCAGACATCAGCTATCCATGGGTGACCTACCTCTATTCAGGTATGACTTCTGAAGAAGTTCAAGCCCTATCTGAAAAGTCTATTGACCAGGCTCTTCAAGACAAGCTGACTTCTGAAACCTGGGAAAGTCCTGAAGGCTTGAAAGGTGAATCAGGCCAAATCAGTGTAACCTTCAAGCGGGGTGTTCGCTCAGTCAAGGAAATGCAAAATCTCTACAAGACTCTGATGGCTAACGGCATTGATGTCTATATCTGTTCAGCGTCTTATATTGATGTGATTATCCCTTATGCTAGCAATTCTAAGTATGGCTACAATATTCCTAAAGAAAATGTCACTGCTATGCGCCTGAAAAAGGATGATAAGGGTGTGATTCAGCCGGAATACGATACCAACTATGCTCAGACTCAAGGTGAGGGCAAGACAGAAACCATCAAGAAGCTGATTGCTGTCAATCATGACAATCAAGAACCAATCCTGATTGCCGGCGATAGTAATGGCGACTATGCTATGCTCAAGGACTTCCCTAAACTGCAAATGGGTATCATCTTCAATCTTCTGAGAGATCCTAGCAAGGGAATCGGTCTTTTGCAAACCAAGGCAATTGAAACTTATGGCCAAGAAGATGCCCTTTACTATCTGCAAGGCCGCGATGAAAATAAAGGTGTACTGCTCAACGGCAGGGAAACTATCAAACTAGATAGTAAGGAAGCCCAGCTCAGTAAATAGCGGGCAGTCCCCTGTCATAGAGAGGAATGGATGCAAGATATGAAAAAAATCATGTTTGTCGGTCCGGTCGGAGTGGGTAAGACCACTCTGACTCAGCGACTAAAGGGTTTGGAGCTGACCTACTATAAGACTCAGGCGGTTGAGTTTCATGATACCATCATTGATACTCCTGGAGAATTTCTCCAGCATCGTAGGTATTATAATGCCTTGAACGTGACGGGTGCAGATGCCGATGTGATTGGTCTCCTGGTAGCAGCTTCCAATCAGATGCAGACCTTTCCTCAGGGCTTTTCCTCCCTTTTCAATCAAGAAGTGATTGGCATTGTCACCAAGATCGATATGGCTGATAAGGAAGAACAGATTGAAAAAGCACGGCGGCAGCTGAAAGCGGCTGGAGCCAAGGAAATTTTTGAAATATCAGCGACGGAAAACGAAGGAATCGACCGTCTCCAGGCCTATTTGGAGGCAGAATAGGGACGAGAAGGCGAATATGGTATACTAGATTCTAACAAGGAAACGAGGAAGGAATGTCTATTTATGAAAGTAGAGCACGGGGGAAATGCGGCAGCTTTGGCTGAGGAATTTGGTTTTTCTCTAGAAGACTGTCTGGATTTCAGTGCCAATATCAATCCTTTGGGGATTTCTCAAAAGCTGAGGGCTTGTCTGACCGAGTCCATTGATTGGCTGGTTCATTATCCAGACATCAGCTACAGCCACTCCAGAGAGCTTTTGGCACATCATCATGGCCTAGAAAAGGACAATGTCCTGCTGGCAAATGGTGCAGTAGAAGTCTTTTATGAGCTGGCCCGCTTCCTGCGTCCAAAAACAGTCCTGACTCTGAGCCCTACTTTCATGGAATATGAAAAAGCCTTTTCGCAAGTGCAGGCCAAGGTGGAGCGCTTTAGCCTCCCTTCCCCATCCTATGAGTGGAATCTAGCTGACATGATGCCGGCCTTGGATTCACTGACTGCAGGAGACGCTGTACTCATCTGCAATCCTAATAATCCGACGGGTAGCTTGATTCGGCGTACTGAGTTAGAAAAGCTAGCTGAGGACCTGCAGGAGCGGCAAATCTTTTTGATACTGGATGAGGCTTTTATGGACTTTCTGGACGATGAGGAGGACTATAGCTTCGTCTCACGTCTGGCCACCTATCCAAATGCAGTAGTGGTGCGGTCTCTGACCAAGTTTTATGCTATTCCTGGTCTGAGATTGGGCTATGCTCTTAGCTGTCATCCGACTTGCTTTGATGAGATAGAGAGGAGCCGAGCTCCTTGGTCGGTCAATGCTATGGCTGATCGCGCCCTGCCTGTCCTTTTGGAAGATCAGGCCTATCAGGAAGCTACCAAGCAGTGGCTTCGACTAGAAAGAGATTTCCTTTTTCAAGGGCTGACTGAATTTTCACAGATTCGACCGGTCAAGCCTAGTGTCAACTATATCTTCTTTGAGTATCTAGGTCGGCAGGACTTGCGTCAGGAGCTTCGGCAGAGAAAGATTTTTATCCGTTCCTGTCAAAATTATCATGATCTGACAGACCGGCATTACCGCATAGCCATCCGCAGCCATCAGGAGAATGAACAGCTTTTGGCTTGTCTGACAGAGGTCTTGGCGAAAGAGGCTCCTTATGACTAAGGTAATCGTGTCCTGTCCAGGTTCCTGCGGTGAATTATTTCAAGGTTTAGTAGGAGAGCAGGAGGTCCTGCTCTCCTATGGGATTGAGAAGCGCAGTCGAGTGAGATTGGACGGGGCTTCGTCTCTCGCAAGGCAAGCCCAAGGTGAAAAGGTAAGGCGAGCTCTGGAGCTCCTGCCTGAGTCCAATGATTTCTCTTTTGTTCAGGAGTCAGACCTGCCTATCAGCAAGGGTTATTCTAGCAGCACAGCTGATATGATTAGCTGCCTGCAGGCAGCTGCTCTGGGACAAAAGCAGCCTCTAAAGGCGGCAGATTTGACGCGTCTCTGTGCCAAGATTGAGCCTACTGACTCGGTGGCTTTTGCGGACTGGACGGTCATTAATCCCCTGACTGGTCAAGTTGTCTGGCAGACAGACTGGCGACCGGAGCTCTATGTTTATATCTTGGAGCCTGTGGAGATGGTGACAACTCTTGACTTGGTTCGGATGAAGGACAGTCCTAGCTATCCGGCTGCGGAATCTCAAGACTTGCTTCCTCTCTTTCAGGAGGCTTGTCAGGAGAAAAGCTTGGAACAAATTGGCCATTTAGCGAGCTATAGTGCTTTGTTGAACAACCAACGGCTACCCAAGCCCTATCTGAAAGAATTACTGAATTTGGTAAAAGAACACCAGTGTTTAGGCCTCAATGTTGCACATAGTGGTACATTGGTTGGTTTGTTGCTGAGCAGGGAACAGCTAGAAGTCTTGCCTAAGCTAGAGGCTGAACTAGCTCGCTCAGCCAGTGGGGCTTATTATCAGACTCGGACTTTGAGCAGGATTATTTTTGAAGGGGTGCAGCCGGTCAGGGAGGAGATAGACTAGTTTGAAAGACTTAGAAAAAATTATTGAGCAGATTCTTCCGATAGATAAAGACAAGCTTCAAGAAGGCCAGTGCTATTGTGATCAGCTAGGAAAGCCGCCGGGCTCCTTGGGAAAGCTTGAGACCATCTATGCTCGCTTGTATGCCATGTTTTCTGGTCCCATTGATTTGGATAAGAAGATTGTTCTCGTCTATGTGGCAGATAATGGCATTGTGGCTGAAGGCGTTTCTGCCAACCCTCAAGAAACTACTTATACTGTTGCTCGCAATATTCTAGCAGGGAAATCAGGCTTGTGTGCTATTTCCAAACATGCAGGTTCAGACATCTGTCTGGTAGATATTGGCTGCAAGAAGGATATCTTTGAGGAAAATAAGGACAAGGTCTGTCATGGGACGCGTAATATGCTTGTGGATCCAGCCATGACTCGCGAGAAGGCCATAGCGGCAATTCTAGTCGGCTACAAGAAGACAGAGGCCTTGATTAAAGACGGCTATCGTCTCTTTGGAACAGGAGAAATGGGGATTGGCAACACCACCACCTCAGCTGCTGTTATTGCTGCAGTTCTCGGTCTTAAAGCAGAAGACGTCACAGGCTATGGAGCTGGTCTGACTCAGGATATGAAGGCTCATAAAACGGCTGTTATCCAGCAGTGTTTGGATTGCCACGCTCCTTATGGAGATATTCTGGATCTGACCGCTAAGCTTGGTGGGCTGGATATGCTGGCTATGGCAGGCACTCATCTTGCCTGTGCCCGCTATCAGCTGCCATGTGTAGTGGATGGCCTTATCTCTCTGACGGGGCTTCTGATTGCCCATCAGCTGACTCCTCATGTCTTGGACTATACCTTTGCTTCCCATGCTTCGACGGAGCCTGCTTACAGACTGGTCAGTGACTTTCTAGGACTGGAGCCTATGCTTTTGCTGGATATGCGGCTAGGTGAAGGCTCGGGCTGTCCTTTGGCTTTCTTTCTGCTGGAAAATGCTGTTTACACCATGGAGCACATGCCAACCTTTGCAGAAGGCAGCTTGAAAGAAGAAGATTATGTTGATATTCGCAAAAATGTGACTTAAAGGAGGAAAAATATGCAACTCTATACAAAAACAGGTGACAAGGGCTTGACCAAGCTAGTTGGCGGTCAAAGTGTCGCCAAGGATGCAGAACGGGTTAATGCTTACGGAACTATTGATGAGCTGAACTCTTGGATTGGTTATACTATTACCAAGCTGAACAAGGATGATAAGCTGAGAGATGAGCTACTCCAGCTGCAGCATTATCTCTTTGACTGTGGTTCAGACCTCTCTACTCCTAAGGGAGTTTACCCTTATAAGGTCGATCAGCAGCTGATTGACTGGATTGAGGAGAGGATTGATACCTACGCAGAAATTCCACCAGCTTTGGAAAGGTTTATCCTGCCGGGCGGTGACGAGATTGCTTCCATGATTCATGTGGCTCGGACCATTGCAAGACGGGCAGAGCGTCATATCGTAGGGGCTATGTGGACTACAGAAATTAACAATAATGTCCTGATTTTTGTCAACCGTCTATCAGATTACTTCTTTGCCTTGGCTCGAGTAATCAACTTTACTAAAAATCAAGAAGACATCGCCTATGAAAGAGGTGCTAAGGTCTTCCACAATATCACCAAGGCAGATGTTGAGCGTTGGGCAAGCAAACGCCAGTGACAAAAAGAAACAGAAAAAGTTCTGTCTTTCCAAATTGACTTTACCAAGTCTTGGAAGGACAGAACTTATTTTGATTTTCTAAAAAAAGAAAGCCGCCTATACATCATTGTATCTTTATGCTAAGCTTCGTTGATTAGCACTAGCTTTCCAATTATTGACTCTGCTCCTTTGCAGAAAGACAAGTGAAACCTCATCTTTAGAAAATTAACGTACTTAAACGTAGAGTCAATAATGGAAACTAAGCTAAAATGTTTGTTCCAAACTGACATCACTACCTTACATCGAGGCATGAAATCTACTAAAATTTAAGAATAAAGACCTGACTTAAAGCTGAAAAGCTTATCACAGTGGCGGGACCGCGCTGGATTTGCACCAGACTTCCATATCCTTAAAAGTACTAAAATCAATTTCCTAGTAACTAGATTGTAACACCTTTCACAGGGAATTACAAGGAAAATGAACTAAATTTTAATAAAAATTTAATTCTTCAAATAAGCTTGGCTTTGTAAGGGGATGCGGCACTAAAAACTTCTTATATTAATGACTTTTTTATTGCCATGAAAGCGCTTTTGTGTTATAATTCAATATAGTACAAAGGGGTACTGAAGATAAATAAGCAATGAAGCTATATGAAAATGCTGTGACATGTGTAGGGGAGCAGTCTTATTTTCATATAGTTTCTTTTTGTTTAAAAACAGATACAACAGAAAGGAGAAAAGATGTATAAGATTTCCTATAAGACTGAATTGCATGTGGGCAAGGGCGCTCTGCAGCAATTAAGCCATTATAAAAACGAGCATATTTTAGTCGTTGCCGATCCTTTTTTGAAGACATCTGGCACGCTGGATGCTATTTTAGCCAACTTTGATGACAGCAATGACATTGTTGTTTTCACAGATATTGTGCCTGATCCGCCAATCGAAACGGTTGTAGCTGGTATCAAGAGTGCAGGAGACAGACCAATCAGCATTGTGCTTTCCATTGGTGGCGGCTCTGCTATTGATGCTTCCAAGGCTATGTATTATTTTGCCAAGAAGCAAGGTGCCTTCTCAGAGGCTATTCTAATTGCCATTCCGACGACAAGCGGAACTGGATCTGAAGTAACGTCCTTTTCTGTCATCACGGATGCAGAGAGAGGTACCAAATATCCTTTAGTGACCAAAGAAATCCTTCCGGATGTAGCTATCTTAGATGCGGATTTGGTTCTGTCACTTCCTGGTAACATAACGGCTGACACTGGAATGGATGTACTGACCCATGCCATTGAAGCTTATGTATCGACCAAGGCTACGGACTTCTCTGATGCCTTGGCTGAAAAGGCAATCAAGCTAGTCTTTGAATACCTACCTAAAGCCTACAAAAATGGTCAGGATGTAGAAGCGCGTGAAAAGATGCATGCAGCATCCACTCTGGCAGGTATGGCCTTTAACACAGCTTCCTTGGGGATCAATCACAGTCTGGCACATGCGGCAGGAGCTAAGTTCCATGTACCTCATGGTCGTTTAAATAGTATTTTAATGCCCCATGTCATTCAGTATAATGCTGGTATCGAATTCAACAATCGGAACCGGCAGGCGACAGACAAGACTGTAGCGAGCCGCTATCAGGATATTGCCAAACTACTGGGATATAGTGCTTCAAGCCCTGTGTCAGGAGTAAGACAGCTGGTTGAAGCCATCAAGAAATTGCAAAGAAAACTAGAGATGCCAACTTCTCTAAGAGAATATGGTGTGAAAGCAGATGCTTTTGCTCAGTACAAGGTAGAAATTTCAGAAGCTGCTCTACATGATGGCTGTACTCCGACTAACCCTCGCGTCCCTACGGCAGAAGAACTGCTTAAAGTATTAGAGAAAGCGTTTTAATCCTCTGAATTGCTGTTATGCCAAAATTATTGTATAATAATTAAGAGCATGCAGTACACTTCTGAACGTTTAAAATCATGAAGAAGGTTTACTAAATTGGAAGAAAAACAAAGAATGATACAGGAATACGTTCCTGGGAAACAAGTGACCCTGGCGCACCTTATCGCAAATCCTGATGAAGTCATTTTTGAAAAATTGGGATTGCAGGCAGAAATCAAGGATGCGATTGGAATCTTGACGATCACTCCGAGTGAAGCGGCTATCATTGCGGTTGATATTGCGACCAAGGCTGCGGATGTTCAAGTTGGTTTTGTGGATCGTTTCAGCGGCTCTGTCGTGATGACAGGTGACGTTTCTTCTGTTGAGGCAGCTCTCATTGCCGTTTTACAAGGTCTGGAAGAGATTTTGGGCTTCTCCAGCACTGTCGTAACGCGGACATAAAAAATCAAACTGTCGAGGGGAAGTATGAAGGGCAGAATACTAATTGTTGATGATGATCCAATTGTAAGATTAGATATCCGAAATATATTAGAAGCAGCTGATTATGAAGTGGTGGCTGAGGCATCCGATGGCTTTGAGGCTATTGATTTGTGTCAGAAATATCGTTGTGACTTGGTCATGATGGACATCAAGCTTCCGCTTCTGGATGGCCTGACAGCGGGTAAGAAGATACTCGAAGACGCTTTAGCCTACAGTGTGATTCTACTGTCAGCCTACAGTGATGAACACTATGTTCAAAAAGCTAAAACCAATGGGATTAGTGCTTACTTGGTTAAACCTTTGGATGCCAAGTCCTTGATTCCAATGGTAGAGGTCTGCATTGAGAAGGGCCGCCAGCTTCAGCAGATGTCCAATGAAATGGTCAAGCTGTCGAAAAAGATAGACGATCGGATTGTGATTGAAAAGGCCAAAGGCTTGCTGATGGCTCGTGATCATTTGTCAGAGCCTGAAGCTTTCAAACGCATTCGGACAATTAGTATGCAAAAGAGAGTGCCAATGATTGAGATTGCTAAATTGCTGGTGCTCCAAGATGATGTGTAATGATGTATAAAGATAAGATAAAGCAGCTTTGTCAGGAACAGACAAATTTGGATGAGGCTGATATCGAGCATCTTGTCCAACAGGCTGACGAATTATTGAAAAACTCAGCTTATGCCAATGAAGATGTCTTCATTGACGTAAAGAATATCTTTTCGGAACATGCCATTGTTATCTTTCACAAAAAACCGGAAAGCAAGCTCAGCTTGTACGAAAACTCGGTCGTAGGTGCTATGGCTTACCTGGAAAATGAGCCAGGTGTTATCCGGACCCTGGAGACGGGCGCTCCTTCGATTGGGCTTTCGGCCAGATCGCAGGAGGGCTTAGCCATCCATCAGACGGTCTTTCCGATTTTGAGAGAAGAGCGCGTCATTGGAACGCTGATTATCGAAAGAAATGCTCCTCAGACTTTACCGGACCACTTTTCTTTAGATAAAGAGAACGACGGTTTTGAGTTACGGAGCACTCCTGAGATTTCAGCTCAAGAGCAGTTTGTTTTATTTGATCATATTGACGAAGCTTGTCTGGTCTTTGACCAGCAGGGTTATCTCAAGTATTTCAATCAAGCAGCTGCCGACTCTTATCGTCATAAGCTGGGCTATATGGACTCGATTGAGGGAATGCACTACAGCAATTTAGTCTTAGACAGTCTGACTTTTGAAGAAATCCAGCAACTGGGACCGCAAGCCCCTCAAGAAAAACCTCACCAAGTTGAGGTACATTATGGCACTTATTGCTTTTTGGTCAAACGCTATTTGCTGGCTGAGAGTGAAAATGTGGTCATGATCTGTAAGGATATTACAGACATCAAGGAAAAGGAAGCGCAGCTCTTAACCCATACAACTACCATTCGTGAAATGAACCATCGGGTAAAGAATCACTTGCAAACCGTTGTTTCCTTGCTGCGACTACAGGCTCAGCAAAGTCCAGGAGCAGATACCAAAAAAGCTCTTAATGACAGTATGAATCGTGTGCTCTCTATAGCAGCGACCCACGAGCTCCTGTCTTCTCAGCAGGATGACAGCATTCAGATTGAGCATCTGCTGAAAAAAGTTATCGAAAATGTTCAGCGTTGTTTTTTCGGGCATAGGGAAATAACCCTGACCTACAGCCTGGAACCGGAACTCAGCCTCGATAGCAGCCGGGCCACTTCACTAGCGCTAATCGTCAATGAATTACTACAGAACAGCTATGAACATGCTTTTAAGGACAAAAAAAATCCAGAAAAACCGCAAATCCGTTTGCAGGTTGGACTTAAAAATGATATAATAACTTTAAAAGTACTGGATAATGGTAGCGGTTACAATAAAGAGCATTCCTTTGAGAATCATCTGGGTCTACTCTTGGTGGAGCGCTTTGTCCAAGGAAAATTGTTTGGAACCTTGTCTATCCACTCAGACCATGAGGGAACGGCAACGACCATTCGTTTTAAAAAATAAATACTACCAGGCTAACAATGATGTCAGTCGAAAAAAGCAATGACGCTTGAAGAATGTAAATGAACTCTGTTTGTTTGCATTGCTTTGAGCGTCTTTTTTTGGAGGTTTTTAGTATGTCAGATAAAATTTTGAGTGTGGGGCTCGATATCGGGACAGCCACTACACAGCTGATCTTGTCAGAGCTTACCATCGAGAATATTGCTTCTGTGTTTACTATTCCTCGTGTCTATATTACAGATAAAAAAGTTCTTTATAAAAGTGAAATTATCTTCACACCAATTTCGGATCAACTTTTGATCGAGGTAGATAAGATCAAAAACTTTGTTCTGAATGAGTATGCGAAAGCAGGCATTCAGAAAAAAGATATTCAGATGGGAGCAGTCATCATTACTGGTGAGACAGCTCGCAAGGAAAATGCCAGTCAGGTGCTTCAAGCACTGAGTGGCTACGCTGGGGACTTTGTCGTTGCGACGGCTGGGCCAGACCTTGAGAGTATCATCGCTGGTAAAGGGGCCTGCAGCCATCAGTATTCTCAAGAGCATCATACATCAGTCGTCAATATTGATATTGGTGGGGGGACTTCCAATCTGGCGGTCTTCCGAGAAGGAGATGTGATTGATACAGGGTGTTTTGATATCGGAGGTCGGCTGATAAAGATGGATCCGCAGACCCAGCGGATTAGCTATATTGCTCCAAAACTGCAGACTATCATTGCAGAGCAGGGGCTTCAGCTGGCAGTTGGTGAAACAGTCCATCGGGCTGATTTGGATCGACTGATTCAAGAAATGGTCTCCGTATTAGAACAGTCTGTAGGAATTGACAATCACAGTCCTTACTATGAGCTCCTACAGACCAACCACGGTCTCAAGTTGAACTATGATCTCCACTGCGTATCTTTCTCTGGTGGTGTGGCTGATGGAATATACTTGGAAACGACCTCGGCGGATGATTTCCGCTATGGGGATATCGGTATACTGCTTGGCAGGGCACTGAGCAAATCCAAGATTTTTGATCAAAAGAAAGTCATCCAGTCAGCTGAGACCATCCGGGCAACCGTTGTTGGAGCGGGCAGCCATACGACCGATGTCAGCGGCAGTACCATTACCTACATCTCTGATATCCTCCCTATTAAGAACATTCCAGTTCTCAAACTGGCCGCTTCTGATGAGCATGAGGACAAGGAGGGGCTGCAGCAGATTATCAAGGACAAGGTGGCCTGGTTCACACTGGAAAATGAAGTCCAGCAGGTGGCTTTGGCAATCAATGGAGAAAAAAGCCCAAGCTTCGCCCGGGTTTTGGAATACGCAGAGGCTATTGTCAAGGGAATGAGCGAAAGCATTGAAAAGAAAATTCCGTTGCTAGTGGTTGTCAGAGAAGATATGGCCAAGGTTCTAGGTCAATGTCTCTTTGCTCAGTTGCCTAAGGATTATCCATTTGTCTGCATTGACTCAGTGGATGTTCAAAATGGCGACTATATCGATATTGGTAATCCAGTCATTGAAGGCTCGGTCTTACCGATTGTCGTGAAAACATTGGTGTTTAATTAAACTTTTATTAACACAAAGGAGGAAGTAATCCATGATTTTGAAAACAAAATTGTTTGGTCGGCTTTACGAATTTAAATCCGTAAAAGAAGTGCTGGCCAAAGCCAATGAGTACAAATCCGGAGATCAACTAGCCGGAGTAGCAGCAGAATCTGCTGAAGAGCGTGTCGCTGCTAAGGTTGTACTAGCTCAGCTAAAACTGTCTGATTTGTTCAATAATCCGGTAGTGCCTTATGAAGAAGATGAGGTAACACGGATTATCATCGACGATGTCAATCTTCGTACTTACGAAAAGATTAAGAACTGGACAGTAGAAGAACTGCGTGAATGGATCTTGGATAACAAGACTAAGAACGTGGACATTCAGTGGCTGTCTCGTGGGTTGACTTCTGAAATGGTAGCAGCGGTTGCTAAGTTGATGACCAACTTGGACTTGATTGTAGCTGCCAATAAGATTGTCATTACCAAACATGCCAATACAACGATTGGTATGCCGGGAACCTTCTCTTCTCGTCTTCAACCAAACCATACCACAGATGATCCAGACGGTATCATGGCTTCTACTATGGAAGGTTTTGCTTATGGATGTGGGGATGCTCTCTTGGGGTTGAACCCAGTGGATGACTCAGTAGAAAGTACCAAACGGGTCTTGCATAAGTTTAACGACTTCATCGAAGAGTACAAGATTCCAACTCAGCACTGTGTGCTAGCTCACGTTACTACTCAGATTGAAGCCATGAATCAAGGTGCTCCGACAGGTTTGGTCTTCCAATCTATCGCTGGATCTGAAAAAGGAAATGAAGCCTTTGGTTTTGATGCTAAAATCATTCAGGAAGCTTGGGATACAGCTCTGAAAGTGGGAACAGCTGCTGGACCGAATGTCATGTACTTTGAAACAGGTCAAGGTTCTGAACTTTCATCTGATGCTCACCATGGAGCAGACCAAGTGACTATGGAAGCGCGTTGTTATGGTTTTGCTAAACGCTTCGATCCATTCTTGGTAAATACCGTTGTTGGATTCATCGGACCTGAGTATCTTTACGATTCTAAGCAGGTTATCCGCGCTGGTTTGGAAGACCACTTCATGGGCAAACTGACTGGTATCTCAATGGGTTGTGATATCTGTTACACTAACCACATGAAAGCTGACCAAAACGACGCTGAAAATCTCTTGGTTCTTCTCGGAGCAGCTAATGTTAACTACATCATGGCGATTCCTCATGGTGACGATATCATGCTTAACTATCAAACAACTGGTTACCATGAAACAGCAACCATGCGTTCACTTCTCAATAAACGTCCGATCAAGGAATTTGAAGAGTGGATGGAAAAAATGGGCTTGATGGAAGATGGTCACCTGACAGAAATCGGCGGAGACGGCTCCATCTTTATGAAATCAAATTAGCAAGGAGGAAATCATTGTGGATGAATTGCAATTAAAAGAAATGATTCGCTCATTGTTAAATGAGATGGGCGGCGACTCAGCTGTTAAAGAAACAGCAGCGACTGACCAGAACAAAGCTGAAAAACCTGCGGTTTCTCTTCAGGAAGAAGTCAAACAAGACACTTCAGTGATTGAAGATGGCATTATTCCGGATATAACAGAAGTAGATATTCAGGAACAGTTCTTGGTGCCTAATGCCATCAATGAAGAAGCCTACCGGAAGATTAAGAAATTTACTCCGGCACGTCTGGGATTATGGCGGGCAGGTGATCGCTACAAGACACAAAGTGTTTTGCGTTTCCGCGCAGACCATGCGGCAGCTCAGGATGCGGTCTTCTCCTATGTCTCAGATGACTTTATCAAGGAAATGGGCTTCATCCCTGTACAGACTAAGGCAGCTACTAAGGACGAGTACTTGACACGTCCAGATTTTGGCCGGGTCTTCCCAGAAGATCAGCAGGCGATTATCAAGGAAAAATGCAAACCTAACGCTAAAGTTCAGATTGTCGTTGGTGATGGTCTTAGCTCATCGGCTATCGAGGCTAACGTCAAAGACTTCCTGCCAGCTCTGAAGCAAGGTCTGAAAATGTTCGGACTGGACTTTGGTGAAGTACTCTTTATCAAGCATGCTCGGGTTGCAGCTATGGACCAAATCGCAGAGCTGACTGGTGCAGAAGTTATCTGTATGCTGGTTGGTGAGCGTCCAGGTCTGGTAACAGCTGAGTCTATGAGTGCTTATCTGGCTTACAAGCCAACAGTTGGTATGCCAGAAGCGAAACGGACTGTTGTTTCCAATATTCATAAAGGCGGAACACCAGCCGTTGAAGCTGGAGCCTATGTAGCAGAAATCATTAAGAAGATTCTTGATAATAAGAAATCAGGAATTGATTTGAAATAATAGGAGGTAGTGGCTTTGAAAAATGATCGATTAGGTGCAAATGTATTAAGTGCCCTTCTGATTTCAAACGTGGATGCAGGTTTGGCAGCTTCTTTGGAGCTTAAACCACATCACAGAAGCCTGGGAATTATCACTTCTGACTGTGATGATGTCACTTATGTAGCCTTGGATGAAGCTACCAAGGCTGCAGATGTCGAAGTAGTCTATGCTCGCAGTATGTATGCTGGTGCAGGAAACGCTTCAACTAAGCTGGCTGGTGAAGTCATCGGTATCTTGGCTGGTCCAAACCCAGAAGAAGTTCGCAGCGGTCTGGATGTAGCAGTCTATGAAATCGAAAATGGGGCTAGCTTCTACAGTGCCAATGATGATGACAGCATTCCTTATTTTGCTCATTGTATCTCTCGTGCGGGCTCTTACCTGTCAGAGGGTGCTAATGCAGAAGAAGGAACAGCAATTGCTTACTTGATTGCTCCACCGGGTGAAGCTATGGTGGCACTGGATGCGGCTTTGAAAGCGGCAGATGTGCAAGTTGGTGCCTTCTATGGACCACCGAGTGAAACCAACTTTGCCGGCGGACTTCTAGTCGGATCACAGTCAGCATGCCGAGCTGCCTGCGACGCATTTGCGAATGCAGTCATCGCAGTAGCAAATGATCCTAAAAGTTATTGATTAGGAGTTGATTAAATGGCAGATAGAGCACTAGGTTTAATTGAAGTAAAAGGTTATCTAGGTGCTGTAGTTGCGGCAGATGCGGCTTTGAAGGCTGCCAATGTATCATTGCTTAATATTGAAACGGTCAAAGCTGGTTTGAACACGGTTCAATTGATAGGCGATGTCAGTGCAGTCCGCTCAGCGGTTGATGCGGCAGTTGAGTTGGTACAGGATAAACCTTACTATCTGGCCAGCCATGTAATTTCTAGGTTGGATAACCAGACAGACCTTCTCTTTGTACCAAAGAGAAACAGTAAAACAGCTAAAAAAGAGATTGCTTCTACGGCGGAAACAATCCTTTCAGAAAAAATCGAAGAAAAGCCTCAGCCTGTAAAGGAAACTAAGGCTGAACCAGTAGAGAAGCTTGAAGGAGAGACAAGGACCTACACCAGAGAAGAACTGGAAAAACTAAAAGTCGTCGAACTACGCAGCCTTGCCTATCATCAAGAAGGTATCCGTCTCAGCAAGAAAGAAATCAAATTTGCCAACAAGAAACTTCTCGTTGAGACTTTGATGGAAACAATAGGAGAGGAGTAATTGCGGATGTTTTTAGAAGATAAAGATTTGGTATCGATTCAGGAAGTAAGGAATTTGATTCGGGATGCAAAGAAAGCCCAACAAGAACTTGCTAAAATGAGCCAAGAGCAAATTGATACCATTGTAAAAGTAGTAGCGAAAGCTTGTTATGATGAGCGTGAACGCCTAGCGAAAATGGCAGCTCAAGAAACTGGTTTTGGCCGCTGGGAAGACAAGGTGTTGAAAAATGCTCTGGCTTCCAAAGGTATTCTTGAAGAAATCAAGGATATGAAAACTGTTGGGGTTCTTCGCGAAGACAAGGAAAAGAAAGTCTTGGAAGTTGGAGTTCCAGTCGGTGTCATCGCTGGCTTGATTCCATCAACCAATCCGACATCAACAGTTATGTATAAGGCTTTGATAGCTTTGAAGGCAGGAAACAGTATCGTCTTCTCTCCTCATCCAAATGCTCTTAAGAGTATTGAGGAAACGGTGGAAATCATCAAGAAAGCTGCTAAATCAGCTGGCTGTCCGGATGGAGCTATCAGTGCGATTCATCGGGTATCCATCGCAGCTACAAATGAGTTGATGCGACACAAGGATACAAATCTCATTTTGGCGACTGGTGGAAATGCCATGGTCAAAGCAGCTTACTCATCTGGTACACCAGCAATCGGTGTAGGTCCTGGTAATGGTCCAGCCTTCATCGAAAGAACAGCAGATGTGCCAAAAGCAGTTCGTCAGATTTTGGATTCTAAAACCTTTGACAATGGTGTGATTTGTGCATCTGAGCAGTCTATCATCGTCGAAGAAGATATGAAGGAAAAGGTTGTAGCAGAGTTCAAGAAACAAGGTGCTTACTTTGTTCCAGCAGAAGATGCTAAGAAACTAGGCTCCTTCATTATCCAGCCGAGTGGTGCGATGAATCCGAAAATGGTTGGTAAAACACCTCAAGTGATTGCTGAGTTAGCTGGTATTTCAGTTCCAGCTGATGCTCGGGTCTTGATTGCAGAAGAAACAGGCGTCGGCAAGCAGTATCCATATTCTATGGAAAAACTGGCTCCAGTCTTAGGTTTCTACACTGTCAAGGACTGGTTGGAAGCTTGTGAGCTGAGTATTAAGATCTTGCATCATGAAGGTGCAGGCCACACTCTTGCTATCCACAGTCAAAACGAAGAAATTATTCGTGAATTTGCACTGAAAAAACCAGTATCTCGTCTGCTGATCAATACACCAGCAGCTCTGGGTGGTGTCGGTGCAACGACTGGTCTCTTCCCAGCCTTTACTTTGGGTTGTGGAGCTGTGGGTGGCAGCGCGACATCTGATAATGTCAGCCCGCTCAATCTCTTCAATATCCGTCGTGTAGCTTACGGTACATCAGAACTGTCAGACCTGCGACAAGCAGAAAATATGGCAGTGGAAGAACCAAAAGCTGTGGCAGTTGACGGATCAAACGAAGAAGAACTGGTAACCTTGTTGGTTCAACGCGTATTGGAAAAACTAAAATAGTCAATATTAAACATTATAATTGGAGGATACAATCATGGCAATC